>JAZNGY010000043.1:0-90607 GCA_045576695.1 Akkermansia sp. | reverse complement strand
CGGGAGCCGGGGCTGCTACGGGGGCGGGGGCAGCTACGGGGGCAGCTACGGGGGCGGGAGCTACTATGGGGGCGGCTACAGGGGCCGGTGCAGGAGCTGCGGCAAGGCTGCCACCTACGGTTTCTACGGTTACGTCAAAAGTTTGGCCGGCTACGGTAATGCGGAGTTGTTTCATTGTATTGTAATTATGTTAGATTGTTAAGTTTAAGATGTTTTTTGTGCGGGGATTAACCGCGGGTGGGGAAGGAATGAGAGTTCATGATGGCGGTGCGACCACTTTGGGCATAGCCGGTGTTGACGGGCTGAATGTCCAGAATGCGGGCCTCGGAGCCGACTGTCACCTTAACGGCGGCGGCGATGGCGGCCACAACCTCGGGCGTAATGCTGGAGGCTGCTGCATCATAAATACCGGCGGCAATGGCTGCTACCTGTTTAGGAGTCAGCTCGGGTGCCACAGCCGGTTGCGGTGCTACGGGTGCGGGTGCGGGTGCGGCGGCAGCAGCTGCTGCGCGTGCTGCTTCTGCTTGGGCTTTTTTCTTGGCATCCAAGCGGGTTGCCACCGCGCCGGATGCTTCGAGGATAAGCCAAAGCAGAAGCAGACAGCCGAACACCACAATCATACCCGTAAGCTGATACGTGAGTGCCTTCATGAAGGCATCCCACGTAATGGCTGCTAGTGTATTGAATGTGTTGATCATGTTTTTGTTTTAATTGGAAAAAGAAAATCAGAGCGGCATGTTGCCGTGTTTCTTGGCAGGGCGCGTCTCTTTCTTGTTGAGGAGGGTGCGCAGAGTGAGGGCAATCTTGGCGCGGGTCTCCTTGGGGTTGATTACCTCGGTCACCTGGTCAGATGCTGCGGCGGCGTACGGGTTGTAGAAGGCCTCGGTGTACTCGTTGAGCAGCTCTTGGCGGCGGGCCTCGCGGGCTGCGTCGTCCTCAATGCCTTTGAGCTCGCGGCCATACAGCACGGGTACGGCACCTTGTGCGCCCATCACGGCAATCTCTGCTGTGGGCCATGCGTATACGGCATCGGCACCCAAGCCCTTGCAGCACATGGCGATATAGGCACCGCCGTATGCCTTGCGCAGAATCATGGTCACCTTGGGTACGGTGGCGGAGGAGTAGGCGAAAATCATCTTAGCACCGTGGCGGATGATGCCGCCGCGCTCCTGCTGCTTGCCGGGCAAGAATCCGGGTACGTCTACCAAGTTGACTAAGGGAATGTTGAAGGAGTCGCAGCAGCGGATGAAGCGGGCTGCTTTGTCGGAGGCGTCAATGTCCAAGCAACCTGCTTTCACGGCGGGTTGGTTGGCGATGATGCCTACTACTACACCGCAAATGCGACCGAAGCCTACGATGACGTTGCCGGCAAAGTTGGCATGCACCTCCATGAAACTGCCTTCGTCTACCAAGCGGGCAATCACCTTCTGCATGTCGAGCGGGGTGGTGTTGCTCTCGGGGATGATGTCGTTCATGCCTTCATCATCGGCAATATCCAGCGGGCAAGAAAGCTCGTGGGGCGGGTCCTGCGTGTTGTTGGAGGGCAGGTAGGTGAGCAGTTTCTTGGCGATGTTGATGGCTTCTTCATCGCTGTTGGCTACAAAGTGTGCATTGCCGGAGACAGAGGAGTGTACGTCTGCACCGCCAATCTCATCCATGGTGCATTTCTCGTATGTCACCTGCTCAATCACCTTCGGGCCGGTAATGTACATGCCGGCTGCACCGCCACGGCGGATGATGATGAAGTCTGTCAAGGCAGGGGAGTAGGCCGCACCGCCGGCACAGGGACCGAGGATAAGGGAAATCTGGGGTACTACACCACTGGCTGCCACGTTGTTGTAGAATACGTTAGCGAAGCCGGTGAGGGAGTCTACACCCTCTTGCAGGCGGGCGCCGCCGGAGTCGTTAATCTGAATCACGGGCATGCCGCCCTTGAGTGCGTATTGCTGGGCGTCGCAAATCTTTTGGGCGTGCATGTATCCCAAAGAACCACCTTGCGCCAAGAAGTCGGCAGATGCTGCCGCTACCGGACGCCCGTTTACCAAGCCGAAGCCGGTTACAATGCCATCACCGGGGATGTCTTTGCTCAGCATGCCGAAGTTACTGCAATGGTGCTTGGTGTGCATGCCGATTTCTGTAAAGGAACCATTATCAAACAGGCATGCAATGCGCTCGCGTGCCGTCCAATCTCCCTTCGCGTGGCGGGCATCATACTTCTCTTGTGTCGCAGCGTACTTAATCTTACGTCTGCGGGCCTCAAGGTCTTCAAGTAATTTGGGATCTATAGCCATATGTGTTTTGTGAGTATGGTGTTCGAGATAAGGTCACTCGGCTACTGTATACAGCCCTGCCGTTGCGCCCTTTCTACGCTGCACACATTCTACCACATCTTACCCCGCCCTGAAAAGAAAATTCCGCCGATACGGACGTTTTTTTTGTATAAAATTAGAGTAAACTCTAATTGTAGGCGCGTATTACTCATTTTATTTTGTCGAAAAGGGGGTATCACATGTGAGCAAAATATAAAAACAGAGCCGCCTTCTGCATTGAGAAGGCGGGCTGAGAATGACAGATATAAGTTGCTTTTGAGAATTGCCGTTAAACTTGCACGGTGATACGCGGTGTGATGATAGCGCGGCGGTAGGTACCCGGGGTAACGTGGGTGCGGGGCCACACGATGCAGTCGTCCAGCTCGCAGCCGGCGGGTATAACGGCATCTTGCCCTACCATGCAGTCCTCACCCACTTCTGCAAGGGCAGAGATGGTAGCGGTGGGGTGAATGCGCCGGCTGTTGGGTAGCTCGAGGATGGCAGCGAGATATCCTGCGGGGTTGCCGATTTCATGCCAGTTTGCCCAGTCAAAAACAACACCGCCGGCGCGGCCTTGTTTAATGAGCTCCAACCAAATGGGGAAGATGGAGAATTTGTCTTCTGCGGGGAAGAGTCGGGCGACCTCGGGCTGCATGATGTAGGTGCCGGCAAATTGGTGTGTGCCGGGGTTAATGCCCAGTGCATGGCGCATGTCGGTGATACGGCCGGTTGCTTCATCGAAGCCCACGTTGCGCTTGCCGTCTATACTGCGCAGTGCCATGGTGAGCAAGTTGCCGCTGCGGCGGTGTTCTGCCAGCAAATCCCCCAAGGGGATGTCGGTGAGGATATCGCCGTTGTGGACGATGAGGGGGCCCTCTTTCCAGAGCGGAAGAATTTTTTTCACGCCGCCGCCGGAGTCCAGCGGTTTGTCCTCGTGGCTGAAGGTGACGGGGCAACCGCGGTATTGCGGGTCGGGGCAGGGGAAAGCTTTATCCCAAGCAAGCTCCAGGGTGGAGGTGTTGATGATGAACTCTGTGACCCCTGCCTTCATAAAGTGGTCCATGGTGTGCTGAATGAGCGGTTTTTGAAAGACCGGCATCAGCGGTTTGGGGAGGATGAAGGTGAGGGGCTCTAGCCGTGTGCCTAAACCGGCACCTAAAATGAATGCTTGCATGGAGAGATTACCAGAGGTGTGGTAGGTTGAAACAGATGGCGCAAATACCCATGGTGGCGTTGGCTACGCCATGCATGACAATGGCGGGTGTAATGCGCTTGGTTTTAATGACTAAAAGGTAGGTGAGGGTCCCGTAGATAAAGGCGCCGCCCCAGTCTGCCGGGCTGTGTATCAGCATGAATGCAGCTGTTGTAACACCATAGGCCAACCAGCTGTGGGTGCCTATGGCAACGCTTTGCGGAAAATCGCGGTCGATGCACCAGCGCATCAGGAAACCGCGCCAAAATAACTCTTCGGCAAATGCTACGATGACGGCTGCGCGTACAAAACGCATGGCATATTCTGCAATGGTCAGCGCGCTGCCCTCGCCGAATACCTTTTCGGGCATGAACCCGTTGCCGGTATCGGGTATCCACCCCGCAAAGTAGGGTATCATCCACAGCCCTATGCCTACCAGACCGAACAGAACGGCCAACAGGCAGGGGCGCCATGCCCAATCCCATTGCATTTCTTTACGCACATGCCATAGCCACCACCCGCAAACGAGGGTTTGCAGCGGGTAGAGTAGCATCTCAGGGGCGCGTTGCCACCAAGCAGCATCGGGGTGATCCCACGCTATGGCCTCCCCCCCGAATGCTAATACGAGCGTAAAGCCCATGAAGATGGCTAAGGGGTAGACGCAGGTGCGATATAAAGAGCAGTCAGTGTGCATAAGTACGAAATCCGAAATGCGAAATACGAAGTGTTCTTAAGTAAGGAGGAGGGGGGGATGTTCCCTTACGGTTCTTTATTGTTCAGATGCTTTTTTGCTTCAATATTGCGCCTTTTCGTAATGCAAGACGTTACGATGATAGATGTGATTTCTTCAGCTTCGTTCATAAGATCCGCAACTTGTTTCGCGCTGACAAAATGGCATTCTACGCACATATCAAGCCAAAAGCACGACTCGTCAGATTCTTCTTCACATATTTTCAGTTTGTTAAGGTAATCTTTGTCTGATTTTGCGCGGTGGGCAGCTCGATAATTGGCAGCAACCGAAGTCGCACAACGGAAAAGTTGGCTTCGGATATGTTTCGCTTCTATCGTATTGGGGAGGCTGCTGCAGAGGTTATAGATGCGTAACGCGAAAATCTTAGTTCGCGCTATCATCTGTGCTCGGAAGTTTTCTCCGCTTTGCATGAGTCGTAGCATGCGGGCAGGCGCCCCAAATTTATTATTTCGTATCTCGGACTTCGTAGTTCGTATTTGCGAGTCGCTCTTCAGAGCGATTCGCAAAAGCGTTCCATTTTATCGCAAGCTTCTATGAGCAATTGCATGCTGGTGGCGTAGCAGCAGCGCAGGTAGCCCTCGCCACAGGCGCCGAAAGCGGTGCCGGGCACGGCCGCCACTTTTGCCTCTTTGAGCAGGCGCATGGCGAATTCTTTGGAGCTGAGGCCGAAGCGCTTGATGCTGGGGAAGGTGTAGAATGCACCCCCGGGCAGGTGGCAATCCATGCCCATATCATTGAAACGGCCCACAATGTAGTCGCGGCGGCGGTGGTAGCTGTCGCGCATCTCCAGCATGGCAGGTATGCCATTTTGCAGGGCCTCTATGCCGGCCTCTTGGCTGGTGATGGTGGGGCAAATCATGGTGTAGGAGTGTATCTTCATCATTTGGTCGATGAGCTCCTTCGGGCCGCAGGCGTAGCCCAAGCGGAAACCCGTCATGGCAAAGGCTTTAGAGAACCCGTGCAGCAGCAGGGTGCGCTCTTTCATGCCGGGCAGGGAGGCTATGCTGGTGTGCTCTTCCCCATCGTAGCGCAGCTCAGAGTAGATTTCGTCTGTCAGCACAAAGATGTCGCGCTCAATGCAGATTTTGGCAATGGCCTCCAGGGTCTCTCTGGGGGCAATGGAGCCGGTGGGGTTGGTGGGGAAATTGAGCATCAACACCTTGGTGCGCGGTGTGATGGCTGCCTCAAGCTTGGCGGGGTTAAGGGCAAAGAGGTCTTCTATGCCGGTTTCTACCACCTTGGGGGAGCCGTAGCTCAGCAGCACGGAGGGGGCGTAGCTTACGTAGGCCGGCTCGTGGTACAATACCTCATCGCCGGGGTTGACCAAGCAGCGCAGGGCCAGGTCTATGGCCTCGCTTACGCCTACGGTGGGCAATATCTCGTTAAGCGGGTTGTATGAGACCGTGAAAAAGTCTTCTACATAAGTGGCAATGGCACGGCGCAGGCTCTCAAGCCCGTAGTTGCTGGTGTAGGTGGTGCGCCCTTTTTCCAGAGAGGAGATGGCTGCCTCGCGTATATTCCACGGGGTAACAAAGTCCGGCTCGCCCACGCCCAAAGAGATGATGTCTTTGCTGCCGGTGACAAGGTCAAAGAACTCGCGGATGCCTGATTTGGGTAAATCTACAACTTGCTTGGATAATATGCGTTCCCAATTCATGGTGCTACTCAGGGGGCTACGCTGATACGGTCGCTCTCGGGTTCTTCGTGGAACTTAAGGCCGTTAAGCTTGTATGTTTTCAGCAGGAAATGCGTGGCGGTAGACAAAATGCCGTGCAGGTTGGAGAGCTTCTCGCTCACAAAGCGAGCCACCCCTTGCAGGTTTTCTGCCTCTACCAGTACCAATAAGTCAAAACCACCACTCATCAGGTAGCAGCTTTTTACCTCCTCAAAGCGGGCAATGCGCTGAGCCAAGCGGTCGAAACCTTCGCCTCGCTCCGGGGTGCAGCGTACCTCGATGAAGGCAGAAACGCCCTGCTCATCATGGTTAACAATGGTTTGATAGCCAACGATTTTGCCCTCTTGCTCGAGGGTAGCTCGCTCTGCGGCAACTTCAGATACACTCACGCCGAGGCGATCTGCAATCTGCCGGTCGCTCAGGCGTGCGTCCGTCTCCAGTAATTTAAGAAGGGCTTCCTGTGTCATAAGTTCCCCAATACTATCAACTCGTATGATGAAGTCAAGCTCAAATCATGTAATGTTTTAAGGCATGATGCTAAAAATCTCATTGACTTACGTGGCCGATAATTTATACTGGCAGAAAAACTGAATTGTGATTAGTTGGGATATTACGGTAGCGTTGGTGATTGTTGCATTTGTTTTGCCGTGTATTGTTCTGTATTTTCATATGGAAAAGTTACGGCGGCAAAGGCATAATGATATTACGGAGAAAGAATACCTGCGGCGTATGTTGCGAGAGACGGAAGCTCACGTGCGCAATGATAAATCCTTATTTTTGGAGGCATTGGGCGTGCCGTTTCTGTTGATGCGACCCTCGGGGCGTGTGGTGATGGGGAATCAACCCGCGGGCACGTTGTTGGATATGGATGTGGCACGTTGTCCTAATTTGCTGAAGCTGTTGCCCGGCTGTGAGCTGAAAAATGTGCTTGCCGAGTTGCTCACGGCGCAGCAGCAAGAGACGCGCACGCTCTCGCTGCCGGTGCAGGGCGATGAGCGCCACTATGTGCTTACTGCTACGCCGCTATGCAATGCAGACCACCACATCGGGCTGGTGTTTCATGATGTGACCGAATCTCACCGCACACAGGTGATACGCCGAGATTTTGTAGCCAATGCCTCGCACGAGTTGCGCACGCCGCTCACGATTCTGCGCGGGTATCTTGAAACACTGGCAGAAAATCCGGATGCTGCGGCAGATGAAGCATACCGCGCTCGTGCGCTCGGTGTTATGCTGCGGCATACAGAGCGCATCATGCACTTGGTTGAGGGTATGCTGACGGTATCTAAACTGGAGGATTCTCGCTCCCTGCAATTGCGGCCCGAAGAGTTTGATTTTTCTGAGCTGGTGGCAGATGTTGCGCTGCAGTTGGAGAGCGTGCTGCAAAGTCGCCGGGTGGAGCTTGTCGTGGCGCTGCATTGTACGCCGTTGATGCTCAGAGGAGATAAATTCTATTGGTCGCAAATTATATTTAACTTGCTGGATAATGCCCTGAAAAACAACGAAGCTCCCGGGCTTAAGCTTGAGGTGTCTTCTGCCGTGGCGAACGATGGTGCGCTTCTGATTAATGTGCAGGATAATGGCGTGGGGATAGAGGTAGAGCACTTGCCGTATATTTTTAATCGTTTTTACAGGGCAGATAAAACCGGTAAGGTAAAAGGAACCGGCTTGGGGTTGTCTATTGTACGCAATGCGATAGAGGCTCATGGCGGCAGTATCAGCGTAAGCAGTACCCCGCTGCATTGTACCGTATTTACCATACGTATACCGCATTATTCAACATGATGCCGTATGCGTTTTAACGGTGAGAGGATGCTTTTTTTGTTGATAGGTTTAAGACCGCTCTGAATGGTGTTTTATTGTCATTTCAGATTGATTTTCACATGCAAATGTGTGAAAAAATCATATCATAATGCGCGTGATTATGTTTTTTATGCTTGCAAGTCCGTGTTGAAACAGGTATATATACCGTACAGATATTCATTTTATGAAAGACAGAACCTCATATTCTCCGGAAGAAAAATTGGCAATCGTCAAATTGGTGCTTTCCAGAAAACGCTCCATTCAAGATGTTGCTAAAGAAAAGGGCATTGCTGCTACTTTGATTTCGCTTTGGAAAAAGCAGGCAGAAGATGCAATGGCTGCTCGTTTTCAACCTCAGCCCAAAGGGCGCCGTAAGGTTAAAAATACGGAGGAGTGCGTAGCTGCTGAGGCTAAATCGCTCAAAAATGATGCTCGTAAAGCCAAGATAAAGGCCTCTCATTTGGAGTCCTCCCTCAAAGATTCCAAAAAACGAGTGGCTCTCCTTGAACACCAGCTCGGTGAACTTTGTGCCGTGCTCGGTTATAAACTGGTCAAAGCCCGCAAACCCCGTAAGAGCCGCAAGGCTTAATGATACGGCTTGAGAGCTTGCGTACTGCGTTTTGTCATATTTATTATTTTTTTTGATAGATTCGGCAGTTTTCGGTGTCTATATTTGCAAGGTGTCTTGCAAAAGATATTCGCGCAGCTCTTGCCTTTGAGGTAGAGACATACAATCCACACTATAACACATTATGAAAATTAATATACTGAGCCGCCTTCGCAGCATGGCCTTTGCTGTATCTGCTGTGGCAGCAGGGTTCGTTTCCTGTACATCCGTTGCTCAAGCCGAGCCGGATTATGATACTATCGGTAAGCAATTCGCTCTGGTGTTGCAGAATGCGCACTATTCCCGCATTCGCTTCTCCGGTGTAATGTATGAAAAGTTCTTTGAGAGCTACTTGGAGAGCGTAGACCCCCAGCACCTTTATTTTACTGCGGAAGACGTAGAGGCCCTGCGTGCCAAGTACGCAAGTGCATTTGGTGATTATTTGCTGGCCGGTAAAACCCGCGCTTTAGCAGAGGTTTTGCATGCAGAGTTCGCAACACGCGCCCTCGCCCAGATTACCAAGGCCGAGCAATTGGTGGTTGAATATACTGAAAAAGGCTTGCCCTCATTTGATACAGACCGCACCACGCCGATTCAGCGCCGCAAGCTGCCCCGCTCCAAGAACCAGAAAGAGCTCGACCAAGCTTGGCGCGATATGATTGATGACATGGTACTCACCGAGGTGCTGCGCCGTGAAAATGTGAGCCGCTTGGCTGCAGAAAAAGGCAAGGCCGACCCCACCCTCAAGGAGAAGCCCATTGTAGAGAAAGTAGCTGCTCGCCTCAAGCGCCTGCGCAATGAGGTGCAAGAGTCCGACACTGAAGATATGGTGGCAACCTTGCTTAACTCCGTAGCTCGCACCTATGACCCGCACAGCGATTACATGAGCGCTAAAGAGGAAAAGCGTTTCAAGGATATGATTAAGGCCTCCATCGTGGGTATCGGTGCTCAGCTCAGTGAGCAAGATGACGGTACCACACGTATTGAAGGTATTGTGAAGGGTGGCCCTGCTGCCAAGAATGGTCAGCTGAAACTCGGTGATCGCATTATTGCCGTTGATAGCGCCAACAATGGTCAGTGGGTTGATATCATGTACATGAGCATTGATAAAGTGGTTGACTTGGTGCGTGGTCAAAAGGGCGTGCCGGTTAAACTGCGTGTGCTTTCCGGCGAGAGCGCCGAGGAGCGTGAGATTGTTATCTTGCGCGATGAAGTTCCCATGTCCGAATCTTTGGCCAGCGCCAAGATTGTGGAGATGAAAACGCCCGAAGGCAAGGTACGCCGCATCGGCATTCTGACACTGCCGTCCTTCTATATGGATTTGGATGATTCCGGCGGTGCTCGTTGTGCAGTCCACGTGAAAAAGCTTTTGCAGCGCATGAATGCAGAGAATGTTGAGGGCCTTGTTGTAGACCTTCGCTTCAACGGTGGCGGTTCTTTGGAGGAGGTTCGCAAGATGGTGGGCTTCTTCACCGGTGCCGGCCCCGTGGTACAGGTGCGCGATGCTCGTGGCCAGCGCGAGCGTC
The DNA here is from genome assembly GCA_045576695.1 of Akkermansia sp. GTDB lineage: Bacteria > Verrucomicrobiota > Verrucomicrobiia > Verrucomicrobiales > Akkermansiaceae > Akkermansia. The sequence continues at coordinate 80,744 of JAZNGY010000043.1, read as the reverse complement.
TTACCGTAAGCGGTAAGAAAATCTTCAAGGGCGAGGTAGTTGTTGTGTGCAACAAGCTGAGCGCCTCTGCCTCTGAAATCTTTGCCGGCGCCATGGCCGACTATGGCCGCGCTGTCATCGTGGGTGACGAGTCCACCTTCGGTAAGGGCACGGTACAGGTTCCCCGCAGTTTGGCAGATTACCTGCCCTATTATTCCTCCCGCGAGGGTGCCGGTATGATTAAGGTAACGGTGCAGAAGTTCTACCGCATTAACGGTGCTTCTACCCAGAAGAAGGGTGTAGAGAGTGACATCGTGTTGCCGATGAACACGGCTGCCTTGCAGCTGGGTGAGGCTGAGCTTGACTATGTGTTGCCTTACGATGAAATTCCTGCTGCTACCGGTTACGTGAAGGACAGCCGTCTTGCCCGTATTATGCCCGAGCTGCTTAAGCGTAGCTCCGCCCGTGTAGCTGCTGATAAAGACCTGCAAGATACCAAGTGGTATATCGACTACCGCCGCGGTATCATCAAGGCCAATGCTGATTCCCTCAACAAGGAGAAACGCGCCGCTGAAAATGAGGCTTTGGTAAAGCGCCAGAAGTCCATTACTGAAGAGCGTAAGGTTCGCTATGCCGCCATGGCAGAGGCTGATGCCGCTAACCTGTGCATACGCCGCCTTAAGTTGGATGACATCGACCTCGAGGTGCTTCCCGTTATTACCTCTGAAGACGATGATAAATACATGGATGAGGTGAAAGACCCTGAAGAAGAGTTGGAAGAGGAGGTAGACTATCCCTCCACCCTTGACCCCGTTCTTCGTGAGTCTCTTAACATTGTCAATGATATGTTGGAAATGCCCTGATGCTTAAAACAGGGTATAGATAATAAAAAATCTTATTCAGGCACCTGCCGGAGCACGGTTCTCTTGCAGGTGCCTCCTTTTTCCTGATAGATACGCCTATGTCGCAACCCATTCCCCATGATGCGGAATCCGTCAAATTGTTGGACAGTGTGCCGGCAGATGAATTACCGCGCGAGAAGCTGTTTCTGAAAGGGCGACGTGCGCTGAGCGATGAAGAATTGATTGCCATATTTTTGCGCACGGGGATGCAGGGGTGCAATGTGCTGCAACTGGCAGCACAAGTGAAAAAATCTGCCGGCTCTCTGGCAGAGTTGGGGCAGATGGAGGCAGAAGATATACGCTGCCTGGTAAAAGGCATAGGCAAAGCGAAGGCGGCCACATTGGCAGCCGGCTTTGAATTGGGACAGCGTGCAGCGCGTGACCTGATGCAGAGGTGCGATATGAGCCACGCCTCACTTGTTTATGAATATTTGGTGGGAGAACTGCGGTTTGAGCAGCAAGAGGTATTGTGCGTTCTGTTGCTTGATGCCCGCCGCCGCCTCATTAGGGTGGAGCGCGTTGCCACCGGCACGCTTACCCGCATGATTACGCATGCGCGCAATGTGTTTGCACCTGCCATTAGGTACAATGCCTGCAAAATTATCATAGCGCATAACCACCCCAGTGGCAGCACCGTGCCCAGCGAGCAAGATAAAGCCCTTACCCATGCCATTGCAGAGGCCGGTCGTATTTTGGGTATCCCCTTGCTGGACCATGTGATTATCGGCGCGGCGGATAGCGACTACGCTTGCCCCTATTACAGTTTTGCAGAACACGGCCTCATTTGATATGAAAGATTACCACACACACCACCCCAACCCCGCCGGTGGGAGTATTTGTGCCGTTACGCGCGATGATTGGCCTCGCTTGGTCACCGTGCAGGGCATGACCCCCGCCTTCGGTATTCACCCGTGGCATGCGCACAAAGTGGAAGACCCCGCAGAGTTTGCGTTTGAGCTGGATGATTACCTCTACCGCTACCCCAACGCCGAGGTGGGTGAAACCGGGTTGGATGCCTCGGAGAAGTATCAGCCAACGCTCGAGGCGCAGCGTCTGCTGTTGCATTTGCACCTGGGCGCCGCATTTCGGCACGACCGCTTGGTGCATTTGCACTGCGTGCGCAGTCATGCAGAGCTGTTGGGTATTCTCAAAGAACGCGCTCGCTGCAACACCTTGCCACGTGTGTTGCTGCATGCCTGGAGTGGGTCGCACGAACTGGCGCGCGAGTTCTTAGCGCTGGGGGCTGTTTTTTCCGTCGGGTTGAGAGAGCTTTCTCATTCTCGCGCTCAAGAGCGCTATGCTCGCATCCCCGAGGGTAAGCTGTTCCCCGAGTCTGATGACAAGCCGGAAGATTGGCCCCGCACACTGGCCTTGTTCCGTTTGTTGCGTGGCGGGTTTAAGATTCAGTAATACGGTCGGCGGGTACATCGTACATCACGCGCGCATGCGTGCTCAGCAGGTGCTCTGTGCGGGTGCTTCCGTCTGCCATTGTCACATCTCGGTATATATCGGTACAGCGGTATATACCGTCTTGTTCTTTAATGAAATAGTCTTTTTCTACCCTGATGCGGTAGGTTTGCTCTTCTGCGCCATCTGCCCTCAATTCTCCATGCAGGTGTTCACCATCGGTCGACAATAGGATTTGATAGGTACGTGAGGTGTTGTTGGTAACTCGGTAATCCAAGTAATTGTAGACAATGCTGGTACCCAAACCGAAAGGTACCTGACGCCTGTCATCCGGGAACATGTTGAAGCGCTCGTGGTGGTGGTGCTCCGTAACGGTGAGGGCAGAGTGCAGCACCATCCAATGCAGTAGGTTAGACAGCTGGCACATGCCACCCCCCACGCCTGCCGTGGGTTTGCCACATGCTATGACAAGCCCGGGTAAGTAACCTTTGCGTGCCGTCGTGTTGCCGATTAAGCGCCAAAGGGAAAAAGTTTCGCCCGGGCGTATGAGTATGCCGTTTACACACGGCGCTGCCAAGGCCAAGTTTTTAGCCTTGTTATTTTGTAATGTTTCATCCACGCCTGCTAATTTTCGGCGTATCAATGAGCTGTGTTTCGCTACGGTATGCGCCAACGGTTGCTCTGCCTTTTCTTTGCTGAAACGACATTGACTTACGGCATCTTTTAATTTGCGCAGTAAAATACCTTTCAGTCTCGACAGGCGGAAAGCTAAAGGACAAAGCTCGCAAAATAAAGGGCGTTTCATGGTGATATTTTAGCAAGCCGGGGCGAAATAAAGCAAGCAAAAAGCACCGCAACCATTCAATTGCGGTGCTTTTTCGGGTAAATTTTCTGCCGTAATCAGGCGCGAGAGGCGTAAAGCTCATCAACTGCCTTCTTCATGGCGTTGAGCCCTTGTAACAGCATCTCGGGGCTGGTGGCAAAGTTGAGGCGCACGCACTGCGGGTCGCCGAAGTTGGCGCCATTGTCCAAATAGACACCGGCATTGCTGCGGAAAAACTCGTGCGGGGATTCTACGCCCAGTGCAGAGCAGTCTAACCACGCCAGGTAAGTGGCCTCTTGGTGGCGGGTCTTAATCATGGGCAAGTTCTCTGCCACATAGTCAACAACTGTTTTGCGATTGGTACGCAGCGTTTTGAGTAGCTGCTCGTGCCACTCCCAACCCTGTGTATAGGCTGCCAGAGAGGCTGCATAGGCAAAAACGTTGAGGGTGGGCAAGCTGTGGCCTTGGGTCTTGCGAATGGCTGCGCGCAGTTCATCGTTGGGCACGGCCATGTAGGTGAAGCAGATGCCGGCAATGTTGAAGGTTTTGCTGGGGGCGCTCAGCATCACGGTGCGTTGCTGAATGCGCTCGGGCAGGGTGAGGGCGCACACGTGCTTCTTGTCTTCATCCAGTACCAAGTCGCAGTGAATTTCGTCGGAGCAGAGGATGAGGTCGTGGCGCTCGCAGAAATCTGCCACCTTCTCCATTTCCTCGCGGCTCCAGGCACGTCCCAACGGGTTGTGCGGGTTGCACAGCAAGAACAGTTTGGTGTTGGGAGTTACGGTGGCTTCCATGGCCTCCCAGTCAAACTCCCAGCGCTCGTTGTTGTAAACGTACGGTACTGTCAGCAAGCTGCAACGGGCATCTTCATGGCAATGCAGCATGGGCGGATACGTGGGGGAGCACACCAGTACCTCGTGCTCGGGCTTCGGGCATACCGTGCGGGCTACCAAGGTAAAGGCCGGTACGCAGCCGGGTAACTCATGCAACCACTCAGGCTTGGCGTTTTCTACCCCGTGCTTGCCCTTAAGATAGGCGGTGATGGCTGCGCGTAACTCATCTGTCATGAATGCGTAGCCGTAGAAACGGTGGTTAAGGCGAGCCTGCAAGGCATCTACAACGCAGGGCGGGCTCTCAATATCCATGTCCGCTATGCCGAATGGCAGCGGCCCCTGCAAGTCCCATTTGATATTACCGGTTTCTCGGCGACAATCTGTAGAGGCAAACCTGATCATAGTTCAAAAGACGTTAGATTTGCCCTATTTTACCACCTCACCCCCGCAGAGTCAAGGCGCTTCATTTTGTTTTTTGTAGTATTTTCAAAGCTGAACAGAAAATGATTCATAACAACGTCCTGGTGCCGGCGGCCAAGCTTAAGCTAAAAATTAACACTGCATACACTCCTTTAGATTGACTCGTGGTGGGGGGGTGGGGTATAATATCATTATGGCAAGCGGAGCCTCAGCATATGTGTTTTTCGGTAGCGATGAGGGCGCGGCAGGCAGTGCTGCGCTTAAAACATATACCGACTTGACCGCCGGTGGCGATGGTTGGGGCGATGAGATGATTGACGGTGCCGCCGCCACGGCTGATGAAGCGGTGAGCATTATTCAGCGCGCCGTTTCGGGCTTGCAAATGTTTAACATGTTCGGTGGCCGCAAGGTGATATGGCTTAAAGGCGCCACCTTTTTGGCAGACACCCCGTCCGGGGCCCGTTCCGAAGCGGTTCAAGAGGCAATGGATGGTCTTGTTGCTGCTTTGGAAAACCTGCCTGCCGATACCTTCTTTGTGCTCAGTAGTGCAGAGATGGATAAACGCCGCATCTTCTTCAAAAAGTTGGGCAAGGTGGCAGAGGTAAAAGAGTTCTCCAAGATAGATATCACCAAACCCGGTTGGGAGAGCGAGGTGGCTGCCCTTACCCTGCGCATGGCTAAGCCTTATGGGCTCACGTTTGATAACAACGCGCTCGATTTGTTTGTGCAGCGCGTTAATGAAAGTTCTCGCCAGATTGCCAACGAATTGGCAAAAATCGATGTTTACTTAGGCCCCGACCGCCGACGTGTCTCCCTGCAAGATATTGACCTGATGGTGGCAGTGTCTCGCAACGGTGTTATCTTTGAGATATCTCGCGCCATTGAACAAAACGATTGCCGCTTGGCTGTGCGCCTTATCAATGAGCAGTTGGAGCATGGCGAACAGGCTGTCTCCATTATGCGTGCTGCCATTGTACCAACCGTGCGCAATCGTTTTTGTGCCCGCCTGCTGATGGACGCTTTCAATATCAAGGCAGATAATTATCGCTCCTTTGAATCTGCCCTCAATAAGTTGTTGCCGCAAGACCGCAAAATGTTGCCGCTCAAAAAGGATGGCACGCCCAATGCCTATGCTCTTTTTAATGCCGCCCGCACCTGCGGTAAACTCTCGCTCAAAAAGGCTCGGCGAGACCTGCGTAACTGTGCCACGGCAGATCGTCAACTAGTCTCTTCTCAGTTAGATGACCGCGATGTGCTGCACAAGCTTATTATCTCTATCACGGCGTGATATGGGTTGCAAAATATGAAGATTTTTTGCATTCCCGTAATAAGCGCCGTGGTATGTTCTGTAGGCTGCGGTGGTGGTGGCGGTGCTGTTGTTGATGAATCATATGCCGTGGTGCCGGCGCATAGTGTTGCCACGGAGATGTCCTTTCAATTTTCGGCATCTGCTGCAGATGAAAAGGAATTGAAGATAGAATATATCGTATTTACGGAGGCCGTGCCCGGTGCGCAATTCGGCTCAATGAAGGTAACATTCCGTTTCACCAATGCGTCAGCGCAGGAGATTCATGGTACTCTCTACGGAGAATGGGCAACCGCCGCAGAATCTGCAGGGCATATTTTTATACGCGAGGCGATTACTCAAACCGGCATAGATGCCGCTTCTCAATCAACTGTTCGTCTGGAAGCGTATTACCTGAAGTTGCGGGTAGACAGTACAATTTCTCAGGCAGATGGTCTTGCTGCATCTCGCGAGGCGGCTTTGATAGATGGCTCGGTTCAGCTGCAGATAGACTGCACCCCGCACACTTTCCACGCTGCCGGTGAAAAAGTACATATCGAGTATCGCTATTAGTTTTTTTTCTGCCGATAAAAACAGAAAGCCCGCAGAGTTCGACCTCTCTGCGGACTTTTTGTGAATGTTCGATTTTCGAGACTTCTCGAAGCTTTTCTCTGCCGCTGATTAGTGGCGGAGGGAAAGGCGAACAAGCAGGCTCTTGTAGAGCTCGTTGTCCGTGCGCTTAGCATAATCGAGCAGCTTGCGGCGACGAGCAACCATCATGAGCAAACCACGGCGTGAAGAGTGGTCGTGCTTGTGGGCGCTGAGGTGCTGCGTAAGGTGAGCGATGCGCTTGGTAAGCACTGCTACCTGATAGCTGGTGGAACCTGTATCCTGCTCGTTGAGCTTGAAGTCGTTGACGTTGATTTCGGCCATTGTCGTATATTTCTCTTGTTAATGGGTTGATTTTTCGTGGCTGCGGCAAATCGACCTTAAGAGGTGCGGGTATAATACCACCTTATCAGCAAGATGCAAGACAAATTTCTGAGTCGGATGCAAAAAAATGAAGAAATTGCGCTGTGGCGCACTTTCTGTTTGACCTTTAAATGGTTTGTGTGTAGACTGAGTGCTGTAGAAAACTAAACTTTATGGAAATAATCGCTGATATTTGGTCTTGGATAGTTAATGTACTAAAAGCGGCGGAGCTGTTGCCTCATTTTGACACTGCCGTGGGTATTTTCTGCGTGATTGCGTGGGCTGCAACTCTTATTTCCATTGTAATGTTTATCGTATCTGCCGTGGCAGATGTGGCAGATGGTGCAGATGCGGCTGATGCCGCCGGCGCAGTAGATGGCGATGCGGGCATGTTTTCCACCCGGGCCATAATTGCCTTCATACTCGGTTTTGGGTGGGGCGGTTATCTTACCGTAGTTAATGGTGCAACCGTGGGCACGGGTATAGGCATGGGCTTGTTGCTGGGCTTGCTGATGTTTGTGCTTGTGGCTTTGCTGATGCGTTTTATATACAGCCTTAAGTCGGATGGTTCTCTCAAATACGAAACGCTGGTAGGCCTTACCGGTACCGTGTATGTGACTATTCCCCCGAATGGCGAGCCCGGCGGGCAGGTACAAGTGAGCCACCCCGGCCAGCTTCTTACCATGGCTGCCGTGCAAGAGGGCGATACCCCGTTGTTGGCCCAAACTCCCATTGTGGTGACGGCTGCTACCCCGTTCCAGCTTACCGTGCGCCCGTTTAACTCTTCTGCGAAGTAATCTTAATTAAAAAAAATCATGAATACAATCATACCTCATATGCTGGCTGATGCCGGCTCTTCCGTCGGCGGCGTTGTGGCTGTTATTGCCCTCGTTGTCTTTGTTTTGGGTACCATAGCCGTGTTGTTCAGCCGCTACAAAATGTGCCCGTCTGACAAAATTCTCATTGTTTACGGTAAAGTAGGCGCAGGTAAGTCTGCCAAGTGTATACACGGTGGTGCTACTTTTGTGCTGCCCATTGTGCAGAACTACGCTTTCATGGACCTCAACCCCATCAATATCGATGTGCCGCTGAAGGGGGCACTCTCCAGCCAGAATATTCGTGTTGACGTGCCGTCCTCTTTCATTGTGGGTATCAGTACCCGCCCCGAGATTATGCAGAACGCCGCCAGCCGCTTGCTGGGCCGCACCCGCCAAGATATCCGCGACCTTGCGTCAGAAATCATCATGGGCCAAATGCGTGTGGTTATCGCCTCTCTTACCATTGAGGAAATTAACGCCGACCGCGAGAAGCTCATCAAGGGCATTACCGGCGGTGTGGATGTAGAGTTGCACAAGGTGGGGCTTTACCTCATCAATGCCAACATTACGGATATTCGCGATGCCTCCGGTTACATTGCCGCCCTTGGTCAGGAGGCTGCAGCCCGCGCTATTAACGATGCCATGATTAAGGTGGCAGAGGAAACCCGCCGCGGTGAAATCGGTAAGGCTGAGGCCCTGCGCGACCAGACTGTGCAGGTGGCCATGGCCAATGCCGCTGCCGTTGAGGGTAATAACGAGGCGCAGATGAAGGTGGCAGACTCTAACGCCCGCCTTAAAGTGCGCCAGGCAGAGGCTCACCGTATTGCCGTTGTGGCAGAGAAAGAGCAGGCTGCCAAGGCTGAAGAGGCCGGCTACATTGCCAACCGTGAGGCTGAAATGAAGCGTGCCGAGCTTGAGCGCGCCACCCAAACAGCCAACGAACTTGTGGCTGCCGAAATTCAGAAGCGTAAGCAGGAGATTGCCGCCGAGGCTGTTGCTGCCGTGTTGGTGAAAGAGCAAGAGGGTAAAGCCCAAGCCTTGGTGATTGCCAACAAGGCAGAGGGTGACGCCGCCCTTGAGCTCGCCAAGGGTGAGGCTGAGGCTCTTCTCCTCAAGAAAAAGGCAGAGGGTGAAGGCCTTGAGCTGGTGGGCCGTGGCCAGGCTGCTGCCATTCAGGCTGCGCTTGAAGCTAAGGCCAGTGGCTTCCGCCAGATTGTGGCCGCTGCGGGCGATGCTCGTGCAGCCTCCGGCCTGCTTGTCACCGAGCAGCTGCCGCAGATTGTGGAAACCCAGGCCAGTGCCGTGCGAGGCCTCAGCTTCGACAAGGTGGTGGTCATGGGGGGCGGCAACGACAAATCCGGCTCTGTTGGCGGCTTTGTGCAGAACCTTGTTACCGGTACGCTGCCGTTGCATGAGCTTGCCTCCAGTGTGGGGGTAGAGCTGCCCTCATACCTCGGTAAGTCTGCCGAGCCCGGTAGCGAAGAGTCAAAATAAAATCGGGGATTTAATTGCCATCCTACCGTGTGTTGTAAATCGCGGTAGGATGGCGTGCTTTTTATCAATCAATTTGTTGAGTTACTTGGAGTGCTCATGCAATGAGCCGCAATGACGGTCAGAAAGATGAATGCAGAAAGAATAAAATATTCACATATCTACGTTCTCAAAGCAATATGTGCTTTGTTTGTTGTAATGTACCATGTAGGTATGTATTGTGCAGATATGCTGATTCCGCTAACTTGTATTGCGGTGCCCTGTTTTTATATGATAACCGGGTTCTTCTTGTATGATGAGAATATCTCCAAAGTGTGTGCCCGTTCTCTGAGATGGGCGAAAAAAGCTTTTGTGCTGGCTCTGTTTACCAATGTGGTATATGCCATCTTCAATTCGTTGGAGCATGTGGAGCTTTCTTTGAAACAGACGGTGTTTATCGTGTTTCAGGGTGGTATCATTGCTCCTCATTTATGGTATTTGAGTGCCTTGTGGGAGGCCTTGCTGCTATTCGCGTTTATTCGGAAGTTTATGCCCGAGAAAATTATTTATACCTTACCTTTTCTCTTTTCCATAAGCTTGTTGATGTGCTCATACAATTTTTTGGTTCCGGGTGGATTTTATTCCGGTTGGCTGTATCAAAGTTTCCTGACTGTGGGCTTACCATGCATAAGCGTGGGGTATTTGGTTGCCAAGCATAGGGAGAAACTGAGCCGTTGCAAACATTATGCTTATTTGATAGCGGGCACTCTCATTTTATCGTTCATCGAGGAATTTTTCTTGGATTGCAATCGGGGCACTTATTACCTCTTCACCATCCCGGTATCTGTTTGTATATTGATGGTGTGCGTCAATTCTTCTGCACCCGCTTGCAAATGGCTTGAGAAAATCGGCGAGAAGCATAGCGCCAACATTTACTATTACCACATGTTGGTGGCAATGATGCTGACGAGTGTAATGCAACAAATCCCCGAGTTGAAATGGGTGTCGGCCATTGTGGTCTATGCCGGTTCCATTCTGTTTTCCGTGCTTGTCAATATGGGGTGGCGTTATGTTCGCCGCTTGGTTCCATCGCGGGCATGATGTAGCACTTCTGCCCCCTTTGCAAAAAAATGCATTGGGGGTATTTTTTTTGAAAGATTTTCTTGAAAAGCTTCGTATATATTATAGAGTGTTTTCAAGTGATGAAAAAATATCTTTTCATTTTATGGTGTGTATTCGTGCTGTCAGCCTGCCGGCATGATACGGACTTGGCATTCTTGCGGCAAGAGATGGAGCATCGCTCTGTAGAGGTATTGCAAGAGCGCTTGGCTGATGGTATGGATGCCAATGCGCGGGATGAACAGGGGCAAACTCCCTTGTTCACCATTGATTCTGCCGCCGACCGTGAAAACACATTCAGCCTTGCTCAAGCGCGTTTATTGGTGCAGCACGGGGCAGATGTGAATGCGCGTGATAAGCTAGGTAACACCCCTATATTGGCGCTGCCTGGTGTTATCAGCGAAAAATATTACGATGATGAAGGGGAGGTAGATGCCCCCATGCACTTGTTGGATTACTACATATCGTGCGGGGCAGATGTCTTTGCCCGCAACGAAGCCGGGCACAATGCGCTTGATTTAGCTCTTATTCCGCCCCATTATTCAGACAATCCGTTCATGGTGAAGAAACTTAAAAAACTAGGTCTTAAATCAACCCTTGACCGCGAGCTGGTGTGGTGTGCTGCTATGTCTGATGTTGCCGGGGTGCGCCGTTTGTTGGCAGCCGGGGCAAATCCCAATGCATGTAGTGTGGATGGCATACCCGCGCTCATTGCTGCAATGGGTGTGCCGGTGTTAGAGCGACCTCATGCGGTGGAAATTGTGGAGCTGTTGTTGCAGGCCGGTGCAGACCCCAACGCTGCGGAAAACTCTCGCTTCAATCTCTGTGCGTTGCTTTATGCGCGGTGGAATCCCCCGCAGGTGGCGCGCCTACTGCTTAAATACGGGGCCGATGCCAAAGGGCTTCCCGTGTATGATTACAACGAGACGGAGCTTGACCCGTATGTTGAGCTTATGCGTAAACATGGTGCCGTTATTATTAAATATGAAGCTGTAAATAATTGATAACCAGTGGTGTTTTTTTTGATTGAAATTTGAACGCTCGGGCTGCGGCTCGTGTCCAAAAATTAGGATTATTTTTGTTACTTATTACCATGAAACCCGGACTTTTTATTTTGTTGTCAGTGTTGGCATTGCCTATGGTTCAATACCCGCAGGCAGAGGGGAGTGTGCCTTTTGAAGCTCGCGTTGAAAAGCATGAGCGATTAGTTGAAATTCTCAAGGCCGATAGTGCAGAGGTGCCGGCAGACATTTTGGCTTGCACGCATGCCGTATGCAAGCGCCCGTTTGCCTCCAAACGCAAAGGCGAGTCCTCTTTTTTTGAAGGCCGTGTGGAAAACGGTGCTTTGCTGCGTGCAGCTGCGCGTTACAATGCCGTTAATACCATCAACTGGCTGCTCAAAGAACGCAAGGCAGACCCCAACGATATGCTGTGGGATAATTATGGTAGCCCGCTCAGCGATGAGGTGTCGGCTCTGCATATTGCGGCTCAATACGGGGCGCTTGAAGCTGCCGAAGTGTTATTAGCTGCCGGTGCCAATCCGAATGCTGTGGATAACAACGGCAACACGCCCCTGATATTGGTTGCGATGCATGTTGAAGACGAGCAGGCGGCTGAAGCCATGGTGGTATTGCTGCTGCAACAGGGTGCCGACCCCGCCCGCCGTAATTATGAGGGCAAAAGCGCGGCAGATTATCGCCCCATGGGGCTGGTTGGTATGCTTTTGGGGTGGAACGGTGTGTTAATGACCCGCAATGTAATGACTCGCGCTGATAAGCGTGCCCATTTAATCAATCGTCTGAACCTCCATACCGTAACTTTTGGCAGTGGTGCATGGAATCTGCGCCAAGCCCTGCTGACTGAGGATTTGGAGAGTGTGCAATCGTGGATAGATGCTGGCGTGGATGTCAATGGGGTGGATGAATTCGGCAACGCTCCTTTGTTGTTGGCGGTGCGTACCGGCAATGCGGATATGGTGCGCTTGCTGATGCGCCACGGGGCAGAGTTCCCGGCATATGGCTCTGCCAATTATTTTCCGTGGATGTATTCTGTGGTGCTGTGCGGCAACCCCGATATTTTAGATTTAGTGCCCTATTACGAGCCGAAGGAGGACGTGGCTGAAAGCCCGTTTTTGGTAGCCCTGCGTGGCAATTGCGGGGTAGAGATGGCCGCCGCTTTGTTGGAGCGCGGGGCTAATGCCGAGGCTCGCTCTTTGTATTCGGGCAGGGAGTGCACTTGCTTTCAAATTGTAAGGCTCTACACCAAAGACACCGAAATCGAGCGTTTATTAAAAACACGCTTGCAAGATTGGTCTTTGGCGGATGAGGCCGATGCCTTGCAGGATTATTTGACACTCCCCGGTTTTTTTGCCGTTGATAAACGTGGTAGTTTTGACTGTACTCCCTTTGTTCTTTTCAACGAGGAGAAGAATGAGGCTGCAGCCAATGCTTTGTTGGCGGCCGGTGCAGATGCAGCTTCGGTGCGTCTCCGTCGCAATCCCGAGACGAAGCAGCTTGAGTATGGCCAAGCCCCCGCGGTGCAGGATGCCGCCGTGTTTGCTGCGCAGACTAAGCAAGCTGTGGAGCAAAATGACACTGCCTATTTTATGGCCATGGCACATGCAGACCTCAACCGCCCGTTCTACCCCGTTACCTGTGCCGCCTGTGAGTTTGACCCGGGCCCGGGTAATGGCCGTTATTATATGGGCGCTGCTTTGCGTTATGCCGCGGCTGCAGGTAAAACTGATATCGTGCGTGTGTTGATTGCACGGCGTGCTGATTTGGAGGAAGCAGATGTTTTCGGCAAAACTGCCATGGTTTATGCCGCGGCCAATGGTCATGTGGAATGCGTGCGCCTGTTGCTTAATGCGGGGGCTGCACAACACGGGCGCGCGCTGCAAATGGCTGCTCTCTGCGGGCAGCACGCCGTGGTAGATTACTTGCTTGGCCGTGGGGTTCGCCCTAGTTTGGCACCGGAGTATGCCCTGATGAGCGATACCCCGCATGCGGGGCTGCTTGCCCTGCGTAAGCCCGATGCGGATATCGCCCTCGGCCTTGCCGTAAAGTTGGATTATCCCCAAGCCGTCAAACGCCTTATAGCGGCGGGTGCCAACGTGAATCGACCCAACTTCTTCCCCTTGCACGTGAGCTTTGAGGCTGGGGTGCTCAAGGTGTTGGTAGAAGCCGGGGCAGATGTCAATCGCAAAAATAAGGACGGCCTTACCCCCTTGGAATACCACCGCAAAAACGGTAACACCGCTGCCGTGGAGTATCTGGAATCTGTAACCCGATAATGAAGATGAAAATCTCGTTTTGTTATTTGTTGCCATTCTTGACTACGCCTTTGTTATATGCAGAGGCTTCGGTTGCACCGCAACATTTGCCCTTGTATAAAGCGCTTTGCTCGGGCGATGAAAAGTTGGCGACTGCCGCAATGGCGGAGGCGCAGGGAAATGAGCGTTTTAATAACGCCTTTTTTGAGCTGTGTGATACGGCAATCGCGCAGGGAGATGTTAACTTATTTGCTAAGTTGCCGGCGATGTATCTTAATGAAGAATGCGGGTATGTCGATTCTCCCTTTGACGTTCTTGACGGAAAACCCAAGCCTACGTATTATTTTGCCTCTCCCATAGTGCATGCCGCTGCTGCCGGCAAAACGGATATTGTGCGCGTGTTGTTGCAGCGCGGGGCAGATGCCGGTGCAACGGAGGCTTTTTCTCGCACTGCTTTGGTATATGCGGCTGCCAATGGGCATTTGCCTTGCGTGCAATTACTGTATCCTGCCGATGCGGAACACGCCGGGCTCGCCTTGTGGGCTGCCGTGCATTTCAAACGCGAGGCCGTGGCAGACTATTTGCGCGCACAGGGTGTTGCGCTGCCTTCATTGAGCGAGGCTGAGCTTGCTGAGTTAACGCAACGCACCCCCACGGGAGAAACCGAATTAATGCGGGCTGTGGCTGAGGATGATACAGAGCGCGTGGCTTATATTTTGATGTACGCCCCGCAGCCGGTAAACCTGCAAAACTCTTATGGATATACGGCCTTAATGCAAGCAGAATCTGCAGAGATGGTGAATCTGTTGCTGGCATTCGGTGCCGATATCGGTTTGAAAAATGACTTTGGTTGCACGGCGTCGGATGTAGCGTGCCGAGCGTTTCGCCCTGTTGTGGTAGAGGCCTTGGTTGCAGCCAATGCGCCTATCGGCTGCCCGAGTTCGGCCCTGCGATATGCTTGTGCAGGGGGCCACGTTTCGCTTGCTCGCCGTGTTTTGGCTACGGGCGGGGTAGATGTTAATACCCGTGCTGCCGGTGAGGAATCTCTGCTTGCTTTGGCCGTAAAATCTCAATCTGAGGAGATGCTTCACCTGCTGTTGGCGCACGGGGCAAAGCCCGAAGGCTCGGGGGCGTTGCGAGCTGCCGTGCATACTGACCAACCTCATTTGGTTCGCCTGTTCATGGAGCATGAACACCTGTGCCTGCCTTCAGAGCGTAGCCCGCGTCAGGGCTTTTCAGCACAAGATAAGCTCAATGCGCTGCTTCATGCAGCTTGCCTTTACAATGCCCCGAAAACGGTGGCTATGTTGCTGGAAATGGGGGCAGATGCCAATGATACTCGCATGACATCTTACGGACGCTTTGCAACGGGTAACTCTCCTCTGCATGATGCGGTGCGTGGCTCTGTAGAAATCCTCAAACTGTTGTTGGCAGCCGGGGCAGATATCAATGCTCGCAATAACAAGGGCGATACACCTTTGATATTGGCGGCAACGTTCAGATACGCAGAACCCTATACGCCTACTACCGAATGCGCCATGTTGCTGTTGGAGCACGGGGCAGATGCCACTTTGGTGAATAAGGAGGGCAAATCCGTTGCTGACTATGCCCGTGATAATTCGCTTTTGCAAGCTCTGAAACGCATCGGGGTGGAGCCTCGTCAGGCCTCTGCATTTCTGTCGCCCTTGATGCAGGCTTACATGAAAGATGACAAGAAAGAGTTTCAGCGCTTGTTGCAAGCCGGTGCGGATGCGGATGAACTGATTTCCGGTATCACCCTGTTGCAGAATTTGGTGCGTGAGGATGGCGATGCTGAGTACGCCCGTATGTTGATAGCCGCCGGTGCAGATGTGCAACGTTGCCGCGAGAAGTTCGGTGTTGCCATGGGGCGTGCGCATATAGAGATGGCACGTGCTTTGTTGGCGGGCGGGTTTACCGTGCAACCTCGTGGTGAGGAAACGCGAGAGTACCTCAGCCGCGCGCTCAACGGCCACGAGCCGCAGAAGATGCTCCCGCTGTTGGTGCAGGCGGGGGCAGATATTAATGCCGAGGATGCCCGAGGTTTGACCCTGCTGATGGAGATGGCGATGGACGATAATTTTATTGAGCATCGTTTCAACGTGCTGTTGAGTCTGCAACCGCATTTGGAAATCACCCTGCAAGGCAGTACCGCAGAGTGGAACGGCCTCACCGCCCTGGGGCTTGCAGTTAAAATGCGTAACATGGAGGCGGCTTATCGTCTCCTGCTGGCCGGGGCCAAAGCAACCCCGCAGCAAGTGCAGGTTATCTTCTTCCATGTCTTGCGTGAGTACCCCGAACAAGCCGACGTGCTCCTGTCTCGCTACGGTGCTTCCCCCACCGCGCCCGAGCCCTCCACCGGGCTCTCCCCCATGGACATCGCCACCCGTTCCGGTAATGAGGCTCTCATGTCATTGCTCAAAACGGCATCCGCAGGGTTATTTGAAATCAGCGGTATGCAAGTTTCAGACGTACAAAGAGCTACAGAATTGATTGCAGCCGGCGCGGATGTGAATGCTCGTGATGCTGAGGGGAATACGCCGCTCATGGTTGCCTCTGCCCATGTGGCGAGAAATGGCTATGCGGATGATGTATGGCGCGAGTTGCTGAGGGTATATGTGGCAGCAGGGTCAGACTTGCATGCTCGTAATAATGCGGGGCTGAATGTGGCCGAGCTTTGTGCGTATGCGTGGGGCCCATTTAATGCGGGTGTTGCACAAGAATTGATGGCACACGGTGTTGAGATGCGGCCCGATTATCGCTTGTTATATGCCTGCCGAACGGGAAGTGTTGAGGCTGTCAAGTCTGCACTGGCAGCCGGAGCCAATGCGGATGTTCACCATGCGCTCCCTTTGAAATTAAGTATGGAGCCCGGTACCTTGAGCCGCCCGAACCAAGATGCTGTGGTTGCTGCATTGTTGGAGGGCGGCGCGGACCCGAACGCCGATGCCGCAGCCGTGCTTCATGTTGCCGTGCATTCTCGCCATGTTACAACACTGGAGGCTTTGTTTGCTCATGGGCTGGATTTGTCTCTTTGTGCTTCTGCAGATATTGCGGATGCTCTGGGGTATTTGTGGCTACAGGAAGAAGAGTTCCCCAAGCTGTGTTTTGATGTTTTGATTCGCAATGGGGCAGATGTGAATGCGTATCGGCAGCAACCCGGTAAGGTTGTGCGTGAGCCCTTGTTGCATTTGGCTGTACGTTATCAGGGCGCAGCCGAGGTGACTCGCCTGCTGGAGTTGGGGGCAGACCCAACGTTGACTGATGAACAAGGCAGAACTGCGCTCGATTTGGCGCGCGAGCTGAATCGTTGCGACCTTATCCCTTTGCCGGAGGCTGCTGATAACTGATTTTTTCAAAAAATCATCAATTTTTGAAAGATTATCGCGGTGCTTGGCGTATATATTATAGAATAAGAAATTTTCGGCATGAAATACACACCGTTTATCATGATGCTGGTGCCTTTGGCTGCCATGACGGCGCCTGCAACGCAGGATGTCAATGCTCGCGATGAGCAGGGGCGTACTCCCCTGATGCTTGCCGTGGAGCAAAGCCGGCATGAATACCCACGCACTGCGGACAATGTTTGTGTGTTGATTGCTGCCGGGGCAGATGTGAATGCGCGCGACAACGAGGGGAATACCGCGCTTATGCTCGCGCCCTCCATTGCCTATTTCAACCACGAGCAGCAAAGCGGCTTGCCCATTATCAAAGCATTGGTAGAGGCCGGGGCAGATGTGCATGCGCTCAATGCTGATGGTATGAATCTGCTGGAGATGGCCGTTTGCCAAAAAGATATGGCAGACCCTGCCGTGGTGGAGTATCTCCGCGCGCAAGGGTTGGTGCTTTCGCTCAACGGCCGTTTGGCGGCGGCTTGCGCAGAAAACGATGTCCCTGCGGTGAAAGAGTGCTTGTCCGCCGGGGCAGACCCGAACTTTGCCCGTGGGTTCCCCTTGGTGATATGCATGAGCGGCGGCACCGATGTTCAACCGCATGATGCAGAGATTATCCGCTTGTTGCTTGCTGCGGGTGCAGACCCGAATTTGCGTGTTGCCGAGGTGATGTTTAACTGTGCCCACGGCGGGCCGAGCCTGCACCTGTTTTTGGATGCCGGTATGGATATCCATTTGGCGGGGGATACCCTGCCGCGTATTTTGGCTCGCTATTGGGCGTGCGAGATGGGGTTCCCGAAAAGAACGTTCAGTCGCTTGCTGCGTCTGGGGGCAGACCCCAATGCACCCAAGGAAAATGAAGCACTCTTGTGCCATTCTGCCGATAAATCATCCCGCCACGGCCCCCGCGAGATTGCTTACTTGCTTTCCATTGGTGTAGACCCCGCTCAGGTTGATGCGCAGGGGCGCACCGCTCTGGATATTGCACGCGAGCAGGGGCGGCAGGATATTATACCCCTGCTGGAAAATCCCACCGCGCCGCACCCCATCACGACTCACGGGGTGGATGCTCCTGCACCGGGGCAACGCCGCTGCGGCGGCACTCCCTTAACGGAGGCTGCCCGCAAGGGGGACTTGGAAAAAGTTAAAGCACTGCTGGCTGCGGGGGCGGATATCGAGGCTTTGGGCGATGTATACGGCAGCAATACTGCATTGTGGTATGCTTTGTTCAATAAGCATACCAAGGTTGCAGAGCTGTTGGTGAAGCGAGAGGCACGTATATACAAGATTGGCACCTCTGCTCATGGGGTGACGGCTGCAAGCCACATGTCGGCAGATTTCAATATGTGTTGGGGCTTGCGGGATGCCCTGCATGGTGAATGGGGCCGAACTCCCTTGCATGAGGCGGTTATTGATAATGATGTCAAGCGCTTGGAAAGGTTTGCATACTCATCCAAAGAACGCAACGCGGTGGATGATGCCGGTAATTCTGCCATGCATTATCTGACATACGGTGGCTCTACCGTTCAATCGGATGATGTGAGAACAGCCCGTATTCTGGTAAAACACGGGGTCAATATCAATGCCCGCAATCACAAGGGTGAAACCCCGCTGCACTGTGTTCAAGGTGTCGGCCGTGAGTGGATAGAAGTTGAACCTACCGATATGCTGGTACGCTACCTCATTGAGGCCGGTGCAGACGTGCATGCACGCACCCATGCGGGGTTGAATGCTCTGGAGCTGGCCATGTGTCTGGGCAGTAGTTGGCCACAGGGTAGTCTCAACCCGGTGGCAGATAGCCCCAGCCCCGTTGTGAAGCTGCTGGTGGAGCAGGGGCTTACTGCCTCGCCTAATGCCCTGCTTATCGGCGCGGCTGCCGCCAATGATGTGGAGGCTGTTAAACGCCTGTTGGCCGCAGGTGCCACCCCCAACGCCTACGGGCCGGATGCCCCCAATGCGCTGGTGGCATGCCTTGGTACGGTGTTTGAGCAAAGCCCGCACGATAAAGAAATTGTTGCCCTATTGCTGGCTGCCGGGGCAGACCCCAACTTGGTCGGTATGCGCTTATTGGAGCGCGCGCAGTGGAGCTCGCCCGAGGTATACGACCTGCTCTTTGCTCATGGTTTGCAGCTCAGCCGTATACCGCAGGAGCAATTGAGACAGCTCATGGCATCCCTGAAACATCGCCGTAGCCCGTATTACGATGTCTTGTTGCAACACGGTGCGCCCGCGTGGGATGTTGCCCTGCTTGCTGCCGAGATGCGAGCTGCCGTATTGGCGGGGGATGAGCGCGCAGTGTATCGCGTGTATAATCTGTACTTCCCCACGCAAACGCCCCTCCCGGGGGAAATCCCCGCGCCTTTTGCAGATGGCAAGAATACGGGTGGCGATGCACTGATGCTGGCCTGTGCCATGGGTAATGCGGATATGGTGCGTATTCTGCTTTGCATGGAATGTAATGTAGAGGGTACCGATGCCGCAGGCCGTACCCCCATTGAATACGCCGCCGCCCACGGTTATGATGATGTGGTGTACCTCCTGCTCAATGCCGGGGCAAAGCGTATCCCCCAAGCCTTACAGCTTGCCGAGCAATACGGCCATAAGCATGTGGCCGGTATCTTGCGCCAATTTATTCAGCAATAAAGTCTGTCGCTCAACTACCATAACGCCCCCCTGTAGCCGTTCAACGGTTACAGGGGTGTGCTGCTATGGTGTGTAAAAATACAGTCAAATTTTTTAACAATGCCGTAATGCAAAAATCAGGCAGAGTTTTTCAGGGGGAAGAGCAGCTGCTCCATAGTTCGGGTCAGTGGTATGAATCTGCAATGCCACCCAAAAACATGATGATGAGTAGTAAAAACCAAAGCGCCAAGCCTATACTCAAGCCATGGGGACCCCAATCCAAGTGATAGGCTACGGTTGTATGGAAATCGGCAAAGCGCCAACGCTTGATGAGGAACGCTGCTATTGCATTGCCAAGAGCGATGAGTAGAGCGCTTGCCAGCATGTAGAACCCGAAGCACCCCACGGCGGCAGTACCCCACGGATACGGTGGCGTGGGAAGAAAAATCAGCCAAAGGATGAGCCCAACCATCAAGAGTACGTAGAAAAGTAAGGTTACAGCTGCGATTGTTTTGTACGGCGCTATTCGGCGCTCTAAGGCTTCTTTGGCTGTTACTGATAATTGTTTTGGGGCATCGTGCTCCAGTATTTTATGGATGAGTCCGCTTATGAAGTCATCAATCTCTTGCATCGCTCTATAGTTGGGGGGATAGATTAAAGCTGCAGTTGAATCATCAACCTCAGCTTTGAAAAGGATTCCTGATTTTTCAGCTTCTCGATTTAATGCCCATGAGCATTTGAGAATTGGTTGAGAATTTTTTCAGGAAGAAGAGCAGGCGCTCCATGGCCTCGGGCGGGCGGTGGCCGGCGAGGGCGCGGCGGATGATGTGTATCTTCTCTTTTTGCCACTCGGGGAGGATGAGCTCTTCCCTGCGGGTACCGCTGCGCAGAATGTCAACGGCGGGGTAGATGTACATTTCTGCAATACGGCGGTTGAGTACAAGCTCCATGTTGCCGGTGCCCTTGAACTCTTGGAAGATGAGCTCGTCCATACGGGAGTTTGTCTCAATAAGAGCGGTGGCCAGTATGGTGAGGGAGCCTGCCGTGCGCGTGTTGCGGGCAGCGGCGAAAAGTCGGCGGGGTGTTTCGAGAGCTTTGGCGTCTATACCGCCGCTCATGGTACGGCCGGTGCCGCGCTCTGCATTATTATAAGCGCGGGCCAAGCGGGTGATGGAGTCCATGAGGATGAGCACATGCTTACCGTTTTCAACAAGGCGCTTGGCGCGTTCTACACACATCTCGGCAATGCGGCAGTGTTCTTTGATCCCACTATCGTTGCTGGAGGCAAAAATCTCTGCCTCGGGCAGGGCGCGGCGGAACTCGGTAACTTCTTCGGGGCGCTCGTCTACCAGCAAAATCATCAGGTGCAGCTCTTCTGCATAGTTTCGCAAGGCGCCCTGGGCAATGTGCATGAGCAAGGTTGTTTTGCCGGTGCGGGGCGGGGCTACAATCAAACCGCGTTGGCCGCGCGCCACGGGGGCTACCAAATCAAGTGTGCGGGTGGTGTAACGGGTGGCAGCAGTTTCAAACACCAAGCGGTGGTCGGGGTTAACTGCCTTGAGGTCTTCAAAATGGGGGGCATCTGCCGCTACCTCGGGGGGCATGCCGTTAACAGCTGTAACGGTGGTGAGCTGGTGGCCGCGCTCGTAGCGCTGAGCCATGCCGGTTACTTGCACGTAGGGGCGCAGTTTGTGGGTGGTAATGAGGTCTGCCGGCACATATACGGCCTCTTCAGATGGCGCCCAATTATTTTCTGCCGTGCGGATAAAGCCGAACCCCTTGGCGGTTATTTCAAGCAAGCCTGTGAGTTCCTCGGGCTCGCCCACGGGTACGTAAGCGCGGCCTGTTTTTGGGATGGGCTTGGGTTTAACGAATGTTTTTTTGCGTACAACGCCGTGCGGGCGTGGTTTGAAATTGGGGTTATTGTGTTGGCGATAGCCGTTTTGGCTATGGTTGTTGCCGTTGTTGTTATAATTATCGCCGTCGGCATTATTTCTGTTGAAATGGTTACCGTTGCGGTCAAAGCGGTTGTTACGGCGCTGTTGGTATTGAGGGCGGTCGCCGTAATAGTCTCGGTTGTCGTTATTACGAGCGGCGGGGTACGAACGGCGCTGAACTCGGGGCCGAGGTGTGTACGGTGTTGAGTCGTTTTGATCGCTCATGGTGCGTGTGGCGTAACAATAATTAAACGGAAAAAAGAAAGGAAACGGCGGGCGGTATCACGTACTCGCCCGCCTGGTAAGGAGTTTTGCGGGCTCCGTCTATGCGCTGGGCTTTACAGCTGCTCCAAGATGGAGTCGTCAATTTCAAAGTTGGAGAACACGTTCATCGTGTCATCGTAGTCGTCCAAACGCTCGAACAGGCGCATTACCTTCTGTGCGGTGGCTACATCGGTAATGTCGGTGGGGTTTTGGGCAATGGATACGAGCTTCATGCCGGTTACATTGCGACCTGCTGCGGTGAGCGCCTCAGATACGGCGGAAAGGTCGGTCGGGCCGCAAATGAATGCCCATTCGCCCTCGTTCTCGCCTTCCTCAAATTCATCTGCACCGCAATCCATGGCAATTTCCATAGCGGCATCTTCATCAAGCTCGGGGGCGTTGATGGTGACTTGGCCCTTGCGGTCGAACTGATAGGCCACGGAGCCGGGGGTGCCCATGTTGCCGCCGTTCTTGGAGAAAATGGTGCGGATTTCGGAGGAGCAGCGGTTGGTGTTGTCGGTGGCTACCTCTACGATGAAGGCGGTGCCGGCGGGGCCGTAGCCCTCGTAGGTTACCTCTTGAATGGTTTCGCCTTGCAGCTCGCCCGTGCCTTTCTTGACGGCGCGGTCAATGTTGTCCTTGGGCATGGAGGCTGCTTTAGCGCCTTCAATGGCGGCACGCAAACGCGGGTTGGTGTCTACATCGCCGCCGCCGCTTTTGGCTGCCAAGGTGATTTCGTGTGAGTAACGGGCAAAGATTTTGCCTTTCTTCGCGTCGGCTGCTGCCTTCGTGAACTTAATTTTGGACCATTTATTGTGACCGGACATAGTCTTGTGGTGGTATGTGGTGTGAGATAAAAAACTCTCGCTTGCAGCGGAGCTCGCGCGCACACGTGGTAGTACCTGCCGTAGAGACACAGGAGCCCTGCGGATTCCGGGGGAGGGATGGGAGGTTGTGCCGTGGGGCTGGCGCATGCGTGGCTCTTGCGAGAGCTCGGCGATAAACCGATTTTACGGCATGCAGTGGGGTGCGCCAATGGTGCGTTGACTCCCGCTTCGGCTACCGCTCAGGGCGGCTCCCCGAAATGCAAATTGAGTCGAGCTGACAGGATTCGAACCTGCGACCTCTTCGTCCCGAACGAAGCGCGCTACCAGACTGCGCTACAGCTCGATGTCATCTTGTGACACGCCGATTTTACAGCATTCGGCGCGTTTTGCAAGTATAAAGTGATATTTTTTTCGTCATGTTTCTTGTTTCACGCCTATTTTAACTGAAAAACCTGTGCGGAATGACTCCGCACAGGTGATGATGGGTTTAAAATTACTCTTCAAGCTTTTTGCGTTTTTGCATCTTGAAGAGTTGGTTGAGTTTTCTTGTTTCTGCGTCTTCCGGGCTGCACACAATTGTTACGCCCTTGTTCTTGGCTTCTTCCGGCGTGAAAATTTCTTCTTGGTTGATTTTAATGGCTCGGTGGAGTATGTCTGCTGCGGCTTCTCTCTTTCTTCATGTCTATATATTTTTTCCCCCTCAGGTTCGGGGAGTTGAACTGAGGGGGAAGTGAAGTTGCTTATTTTATTTTTTCTCTCGCTTTTCTTTTTTTATGCGTTTGCTATTTTTCGTGATCTCAGATTCGCTGATGGCCTTGCGAGCGTTTCTGATGGTGGTGAGCAGTTTTCTGTGCTGTTGACTGTTAGCTTTTTCGCATTCTTCTTCAATTTTGCCGAGAATGACCTCAACCCACTCGTAGTTTTCCTTACAGTGATTAGCAAGATTTTTAACTACTCGAGTTTGCAGAGCCACCACTTTCATGAGGCGCTGGTATTCTTCCTCTTCTTCCGGGCTGCGGCTCTCATCTTTATTAATCAGGCTTTGTAATGCTGTGGTATCCGCAAAGAAGTCATCATATGCCAAGGCTAAAAGATTTTTGGCTTCGTCTACAGAACGCTCGCGGTCTTGTGTGAGTACTCGCATGATGGTTGTGTCGATAATATCGGCTTTCTTCTCTTCATCGGGACCGCATGATTTGCGCAACTCGTTGAGGTAGGAAGCAATTTCATCGCCATGCCAAGCGCCGAAGAAGGGGCTGTACTTCTTCCAATTATCCTTGTTTTCCATCTTGCCTTTGTAGAATTCTAAGGCATCGGGTTGGCAGGTGTAGGCCAGCATACGCATGTAGGCTTGCTTGTTGCGGCTGCTTTCATCGTTCTTAATCGTCTCCCAAATCAGCTTGCCGAGTTCTGCTTTTTTCTCTTTGTTATCGGTGCTTTTGATAAGCTCAAAGGTATAGGCAGATACAGCGTTGACCAGCTCATCGTTGAGCCCCTTTGTTTTGATGAGGCTCATAATTCTATCTTTATCATCCATGGATGCAAGACGGGCCTTGAATTCCCAGATGACGGCGAGTACATCAGCGTTATCTTTGGGGGAGAGCTTATCGTTAATAGCGTTGAGCTTACGGTTAAGGTTTTTGATGTCGGTCTTGGTAAGACGGTCCAGCAATTCGCGGAGCAAATCAGGATGTATCTTTGTCGCATGCTCTGCAAGGGTACTGAAAACCTTATCGCAGATGGAGGAGTCTTGCTCTGAGGCAATGCCCAGCAGAACGCAGGCATTAAGTGCCGTGCCTACGGTGTTGGGCCCCCAACAGAGATCACCGTTGTCATCTCTTTCATCGTGGTTGAGGATGATGTGCAAGAGCAAATCCGCATCTTCGGGGCTGCACACAATTGTTACGCCCTTGTTCTTGGCATCTTCCAGCGTGAAAATTTCTTTTTGGTTAATCTCTTGGGCTCGGTTGAGTACGGCTGCTGCGGCTTTTCGTTTAGCTATGAGTTCCTCGTTTTTGCTTTCTGAGGATTGCACTACAATAAAACCAACGATAGCCATGACAAGCAAGATGCCGCATGCAATGAAGAAAATGGGTCTCTTGTGGAAGGGCTTTTTAGAGGCGGCGGCTTGCAGCTTTTCGTAGTATGCCACTTGTTCTTCCGTCATCTCGGGTGCTTCTTCTGTGTATTCTTCGGCTCCGGCTTCTACCGGGGCAGGGGGCGGCGGTACATTGGCGGGGAGCGCTGTGCCTACTGCCGGTCTGGCACCTGCGGGTTTGGCAACTCCTAATTTGGGGCCTACGGCAGGTTTGGCAGCGGGGGCTGCTGTTGCTAATTTGGGGCCTGCTGCGGGTTTTGCGCCTGCGGGTTTGGCTATGGCAAGCTTAGGCCCGGCGGTGGGGGCACCGGCGGGTTTTTTGACGGCAAGTCTTGGGCCGGCAACCGGTTGCGGGGCTGCAACGGGGGCGGGGGCTGTTACAATTTCCGGTGTGTTTTCAGCCTCAGCAGCAGCCTGAGCGGCGGCCTCAGCAGCGGCAGCTTCTGCAGCGGCTTGAGCGGCGGCCTCTGCGGCTGCGGCTTCTGCGGCGGCTTGAGCAGCGGCCTCTGCTGCTGCGGCTGCTGCTTTTTCTGCTTCAACTTGGGCCTCGTATTCTGCCATTTGGCGGTTATACTCTTCCATTTGGCGGTTGTATTCCTCCATCTGGCGTTCGTATTCCTGCTGGGCGAGAAGAGCTTCTTCGTCTACGGCCGGTTGGGGAGTTTCTGCGGCGGGTACAGCGGGGGGTGCTGCCGGTGATTTGGGGCCAATGGCGCGGCCATCTGCGCCTTTAAGTGTGACGCGGCGGGTAGGAACTACGCCGGAATTGAGGAGCACCCGGCGAGGTGCGCCTGCGGGTGCGATGGTTTTGAGTTTCGGATCTGCCATAAAAAGAGAGATGGTGTTAAGCTACTGGGCTTATTCTATCTTTTTTTGCGGCAGATTGCAATCACGTAATTCACCACGAGTGCTTTTTTACTGATTTTTCTCGGTGTAGCGGTGGCAAAGGAGTCGCATTGTAATTAATGCAGAGACACAAAGCAGGCTTATGGCGTACGTGGTAGCGGCGGCGTTAAGGGGAAGCGGTATGATTAAGCTGCCGTCTAAAGGTGCCATGATGGCATGCCAATTATAGAGCAAGACACACGCTATACCCAGCGCACCCACGCATTGCTGCATATATTGAATGCGGCGCAGCGGGCGTATCAGCAAAATGACCAAGGCCACTACCGCCAAGCTGTTGGCTATGAATTTGAGGGTGAGCCAGCCCGGGCTCATTTCTACCGGTCCCGTGGGGTAAGAAACAATGAGTTGTGAGAAGCCCGTTGCATAAATGGCGGCGGCAAATGCAAATACGCCTAACCAGATGAAAGGGGTGTCGCGCCCCTCACTTTTGCAAGGTGCAACAAGGATGACGCATATGGGTAAAAGCAAGGCCAATGCGAGGAAATCGACCGGTAGCCCATTCCACCAGAATTGCCCGGCTCCCAGGCCTACCGCTGCACACAGCAGTGTTGCCCAAAGCCCTTGGCGCCGCGGTAAAAAGTGATTAAACAAGCGGGCTGTTATCATGGTGCCCAGCCCTACGCAAAGAAGTAAACGGTAGTTTTCTATCGTGCAGAGGGGGGCAGTACTGCCAACCCCTATCCACGGGAAGATGTAGGGCAGTGCCGTGTAACACGTTGCTACGGTTGCCCAGCCGCACCACAAGCCGGCATCTGCCAAAGCGGTGAGACGCCGTGTGGGTACCCAGTCGGCCCCGCATATGGGTAAAAGGGCTCTCCACAGCTCTGCCCCCAACCCCAGCATGACACCCATGACCCCCGCTGCAAATATGGAGGCCGGTAAGGCAAATATCATTTCATAAACGGGAACGGTACCCAGAATTTTTTCCGGGCCGAATGGTGGTGTGTTAATGGTGTGTTGTATGGTGGTTGCGGCCAACAGAACAAACAGAACCAGTATGATTAAAAAGGCGCGTTTCATTGTTGTTGCAGGTGGGTTAAAATGTATTGTATGAGGGTATCTGCTTCTTGGTTATTGAGGCGATTGCGGAAGGCGGGCATGGCGCCGCGCCCTTGCATGAGGGAGTGTTTGAGCTCTTCGGGAGTTTTGTTGAGGGTGGTAAGGTTGCCGACCGCGGGCATGCCGGCGCAGCGGGCTACATAGCTTTGGCCGTTACCCGTTGCACCATGGCAAGCGGCACAGTTGTTTTTAAACAACGGCGCTGCCGGTAGTGGTGCGCGTGTGTTGCCGAAGGGGATGGTGCCGACCGGTGGCACTGTTGGTTGCCGATGGTGGGCGGTGTCCATATCGCGGATAAATTGGGTAGGCTGTGCCGGGGGGGCGCAGTGCTGCAAGCCCGGCAGAATACTCAGCACAATAATGAGTGCCAACGCGATGACGGTGAGTGTTTTTTTCATGCTTGCCGCGTTTTTTTGATGTAGTTGATGAAGATGCCGACCCCGGCCCCGGCCAAGCAGAGTACAAGCACTGCCGGTAGATACCAAAGAATACCGCGAGGGCTGCTGCCGGCGGAGCCTGCCGTGTCTGCCCATTGCGTGCATATGGCCCAGATGATGATGAGTCCCAGCATGCCCCCGCTGCCGCATAGGGCCGCAGTGCGTGGTGAGGTGGGTGCATTGTTGCACGCTGCCGGTTGCGTGGTGGCGGGGGCCGTTTTAAGCCGTGCCCCAATGCCCAAGAAAAGCGCCATGAATAGCCCGATGCTGCCTGTAAGCAGTGCTGCATCTACGGGGCTGGGGGTGTAGCAGCCCCCGGTGAAGTGCAGTGAGCGTTCAATGATGATATGCACGCGCTCTTGCCACATGCCGTATAAAACGCCCGTGCTGATGAGGGCACACACGATGCGGTTGTGCCGCAGTTTGCGGAAACTCAACAGCCCGAGGGGCAGCAGTACGTTAAACAGTATCATAGCGGCGTATGTGTTGCCCCATAAATGCGGCTCTGTTGCAAGCTCATAGGCATAAAAAAGCCCCATGGCGCCGCTGAGCGCGGCTGTGAGTTGCCCCAATTTGCCGATGATACCGATGCGGCAGCGCAGCCCGATGGCTATGAGCTGCACCGCAGCCATGCCTGACAATAGGGCGCCGCATACAAAGTATGGCGGTATGATGACGCTTTGCCAGCGCAGGGTAAGGGCAAAGTCGCTGCCCACGATACTGTGTACCATTACTACCAGCGGTGTCAGTACACCTGCCATCAGCAGGCAACTGTGTGCCCATAGTCTGCGGTGTTGGTGTTGCGCTTGCTTTTCGCCCCTTATGCTCATGCAGAAAAACAGAAGAGAAAGTAAAAAGTATGATGATATGGCCGCGGCATCCCACAGCAAGGCAGAGGCCATATCCGGCCACACCCCGGTGGGTACGGGAAGGGGGGCCATTTGCCACAGCATCCATGCCCTGCCCACATGGATAAGCGGGAATACGGCAGCCGTGCATACGGCGCACAGGGTCATCAGCTCTGCATGGCGGGCTATGCTGCTGCGCCACCGTTTGCCGGTGAGTAGCAGTATGGCAGAGATAAGGGTGCCCGCGTGCCCCAACCCAATCCAGAAAACAAAAAGTACAATATCCCACCCCCAGGGCACGGCATTGTTAACGCCCAGTACGCCTACGCCCTCTGTGGCTATGCGCACGGCGCTCCACCCCAGCCCCCATGCGGCCAATGCGGCACACAACAACACCGGCAGCCACAAAAGGCGGGGTGCAGTGCGGGGGATGGTCGGATGGCTCATACGCCGCTTATTGTACCAGATGCTTGCCCGCACCGCAAGCAACAAAGCCACTTGTTTTTGAATGTTGCACGGCAGCGGGGCGTCTGTACTGCATTATGCAAGAGAAAATGCTGTGGATTGCGCTGGGGGCTTTGCTCTGTTCTTGCGAACGGCAGGGCGGAGCATCTGAGGCGGTTTTGCCCGTTTATGCGGTAGAAACCGCTCAACCCGTAGTCGCAGATGTAACGGTGCGCCGCACGTGGATTGGCCGATTGAATGCAGATGTTGCGGCCGAGATTTTACCCCGTGTAGAAGGCTATGTGGTGCAGCGTGAGTTTATGAATGGGCAAACGGTGAAAAAAGGGCAGGTGCTCTACGTGCTGGATGATACGCTGTACGCTGAGGCCTTGCAGCAAGCCCGGCAACAGGAAGCCGAGGCGCAGGCTAATTTGTTGGATGCCATGCAGAATGTGGAATACTACCGCCCGCTGGTGAAAGAGGGCTCTGTAGCGCGCCAAACGTTTACGGAGGCTCAGCGCAAGGCAGAGGCGGCACAAGCTGTCATGCTGGCGGCACGGGCAGCTGTAGCACAGGCGCAGTCTGATGTGGATTACTGCACCATACGCTCACCCTTGAGCGGTATTGCCGGTTTTGCCCGTGCAGATGTGGGCAGTTATGTTTCTGCCGGCAGTGAGCCGATGGTGACGGTGAGCTGCGTGCAGCCTATACGGGTGAGTTTCAGCATCAGTGAGCAAGATTGGTTGAAACAGGGCGGTGCCGGTGGTGCGTTGCGCCCCGGGGCAAAAGTTGAGGTGTTGACGCCGGATGGCTTGGTTTACCCATACAAGGCAAGCATCATCGGGGTGGATAATGAGGTGTCTGCCACCACGGGTACCCTGCAATTAGAGGCCCTGCTTGATAACCCGAGCGCGCTGCTGCGACCTGGTATGTTTGTGGTGGTGCGTGCCGTGGTGGATGATGTGAAAGCGGCCTTGTTGGTGCCGCAAAAGGCAGTGGTGTCTTTACAGGGTAAACAATTTCTTGTTGCGGTGGCGGCTGAGGGTAAGGTGCAGCTCATCCCGGTTGAGTTGGGGCCGCAGCAGGGGGATATGGTAGTGGTGCGCGGTGCTATCTCTGCCGAGTCTCACATCGTGGTGTCGGGCACGCAACAGGCGATGATGGCTGCCGCCGGGCGTGCCCGTTTGAAGGTGACGCCGTGATTAACCGTGGTGGTTAACAGTCCATATTTTCCCGAGTTGCTGAGAGCTTGCTATGGCGCGGCTGATGTATTGCAGAGACAGCTCTACGGCTTTTACCAAATCATGCCCGTGTGCCAAATGCGCAGCTACGGCAGAGGAGAGGGTGCAGCCTGTGCCGTGGGTAGAAATACCGAGCGTGCGCGGGTGTGACCACCTGTGGCAACTGCCGTCCTTTTGCACCAAAATATCGGTGCAGGTGTCCCCACCCAAGTGCCCGCCTTTGGCCAGTATGGCACAGTTGTACCGCAGGCTGAGCTGTTGGGCTGCCTGTTGCAGCTCATCTGCCGTGTTGATGGGCTCTGCGGTGCCGAGCAATTTTATCAGCTCATCCAAATTGGGGGTGAGCAGGGTGGTGCGCGGCATGAGACTTTGCTCGTACACACTGATGGCCGCTTGCAGCATCAAAGACTCGCCTGCCGTGGCTATCATGACGGGGTCTACTACAATAGGCCCCGTGTAGCCCGCCAGCTCTGTGGTGATGGCTTGCACTATCTCCGGGCTGTAAAGCATGCCGGTTTTAATGGCGGCCACGGGAAAGTGTTGCAGGCAGATGCGTACTTGGTCTGCTACGAATTGCGGCTCCATGGCTACAATGCCCTCTACCTTGCCGGGTACTTCGCTCACCACGCAGGTGACGGCGGTGAGGGGGTAGCAGCCCAATGCAAAACCGGCTTTCAGGTCTGCTTGTATTCCGGCCCCGGCAGAGCAGTCTGAGCCGGCAATGCTGAGGTATACGGGGGTCATGCGAGTGCGGTTTCGAGGGCTGAGGCAACGCGTATCAAATCTGCTTCAGCAAAATGTTTGCCGAGCAATTGGATGCCGATGGGCAGCCCACCGTTTTGCGGTGTGGGTATGGAGATGCCGGGCAGCCCTGCCAGATTGGCGGGGATGGTGTAGATGTCTGCCAGGTATACTTGCAACGGGCTTATGTTTTTGTCGTAGAGCAGGGGGGCTGCCGTGGGTGCCACCGGGCCGAGGATGAAGTCTACCTTCTCAAACGCCTCTGCAAAGTCTTTTGCTACCAGGGCACGCACCTTTTGAGCTTTGGCGTAGTAGGCATCATAGAAACCGCTGGAGAGTACATAGGTGCCCAAGATGATGCGGCGCTTAACCTCTGCCCCGAACCCTTCTGCGCGGGAGCGGCTGTACAGGTCATCCAAGCCGTTGGTGTTTTCTGCGCGGTAGCCGTAGCGTATGCCATCGTAGCGTGACAGGTTGGAGGATGCCTCTGCGCATGCTATAATATAATAGGCAGATACCACCGCTTCAGAGTGCGGTAAGGAGATTTCTACGATTTCAGCCCCGGCCTCTGTGAGCTTTTTGACGGCCAGTTCTATGGCGGCTGCTACCTCCGGTGCGTTGCCGCTGCTGAGGTATTCCTTCGGTAAACCGATTTTTACACCGGCTATGCTTTGGCCGATTTTGGCTGTAAAATCTTCTGTGGCTTGGGTGGATGAGGTGGAGTCTTTCGCATCATGCCCGCACATGGCGTTTAGCAGCAGGGCTGCGTCTTCCACGTTTTGGGTGATGGGCCCAATCTGGTCCAATGATGAGGCAAAGGCCACCAAGCCGTAGCGAGAGATGCGCCCGTAGGTGGGTTTCAGGCCGACGATGCCGCAGTGAGAGGCCGGCTGGCGAATGGAACCACCGGTGTCTGACCCCAGTGCGGCAATAGCCATGCCTGCGGCTACGGCGGCGGCAGAGCCACTGGAGGAACCGCCCGGTGCGTGGCCGGGGGCTGCCGGGTTTTCTGTATGCCCGTAGGCAGAGTTTTGGCCGGCAGAGCCCATGGCGAATTCATCCATATTGGTGCGGCCGAACGGGATGGCGCCGGCGGCTTTCAGTTTTGTAACGGCTGTTGCATCGTACGGGGAGATGAAGTTGCCGAGCATGCGAGAAGCGCAGCGCGTAGGCTCCCCTTGCATGCAGATGTTGTCTTTGATGGCAATGGGTATGCCACCGAGGGGGAGACTGAGGTCTGCCTTGGCTGCGGCGGCTAAGGCGGCTTCCGTATTATAAGATATATAGGCGTTGATGCCGGGGTTCTTTGCATCCGTTACCCGAGCCAGCTCTTGCACCAGCTCTGTGGGGGTAATGTTGCCGGCGGTGAGCTCTTGACGCCAGTGTGAAATGGTTCCGTAAAGCATGGCTGGAAAATCAATGTGCGGATTCTACTACTTTGGGTACTCTGAATTGGCCGTCTTCTTCTGCCGGTGCGTTGGCAAGGGCTGCCTCGTTGCTCAGGCTCTCTCCGGCTACATCGGTGCGTACGGCATCAAAAACGGGCAGGGGGTGGTACATGGGCTCTACCCCCTCGGTATCCCACTCGCTCAACTGGGCTACGTAGTCCAATATGCGGTTAAGGTCTGTGGATAAACTCTCGGTCTCTTCTGCGGTGAGCTCGAGCTTAGCCAACTTGGCTATGTATGCTACATCAATGTGCGGCGTTTCCATGGTATCAGGCTTGGTTGAGTAGATAAATGGTGAGGTGGTACAGGGCGTATATGGCGCCTGCCAAGAAAAGGAGCAATATAATGTTTTCTATCAGCAGATGCTGGCTTTGCCCTGTTACGTTGTGTACGCTGATGTCTCGCGGGGTGCGCCGTGCCGCTTCTCGCTCTTCATCCGGTGGTGCCAGTACATTTTTACCATAGCGTTTGGAATGCTGTTGCCATGCACGGTCAGAGTCACCATGGTAATGGTGCTCTCTTGCTTCGTCCAGTGCGTATTGCTGTTGCCTGCTGATGTGTTTTTGTGCCATACGTTATGATGCTGTTGCCATGGTGTAAATTGCCCATGTAATAAGAAGTAGTATGAAGAGCGGTAGGTGGAAAGCTAACCCGCGCAGCATTTCCTCCTTGATTACTTTTGCTCCGAATTTTTCTTTCGGCTCTTCTTCGCCGGGCTTGTGAAAAAATACGGTGGTGTGCCTGTACTCGCGCCCGCACGCGTACGCCTCATGAAAATCGTTGTCTGCCCGGTCGAGTTTCGGTATCGCTTCGCGCATGCGCTCTTTGACGGTCTCCGGTGCCCAATGCTGGGGTTGCAGCCCGGAGAGTATTTGCAGATGCCGCTGAAAACACTCACACACCTGGGCCATCTCTTGGTGCTCACGCTCCATGCTGTCCATTTCTCGTGATATCCTCCGTACGGCGTTGTGGATGCGTTGCCCCAGTTCGTTGAGGTCTGCGTTGAAACTCGTTTTGCGCATGGTGTTCTCCTCCAGCTCGCGGCTGCGTGTCTCGCTCTCCATGCGCTGTTGCTCAAATATCTCTGCCTGTTGACGTAAACGCTCCGCCTGCTCGAGCATGCGCTCGGGCGTGTGCATAAAGTTGTCCATTGCATCCGGTGTCAGTTCCATTTGCTTGTATGGTGCGCGCTCGTTTCGGTCTCCCGGTATCATGTCGTTTTTTTTGTTATGCAGAGAATGCTAAAGAAAAGTTAAACAAATTTACGCCGCTTGTCAAGCGTTAAGCGGTGCATTATGTGATAAATAAGCCTCAGACGCAAATAAAAGAAAACCCTGAAGCAAGCCTCAGGGTTATTCGTATACGGGCGACGGGAATCGAACCCGTGTCTCATGCTTGGGAAGCACGCGTCCTACCATTGAACGACGCCCGCGTAACGGGCACAGATATTACACGGTTCGGTGTGATAAGTCAAGCGTAAAGTGAATATTTTTTTACTTGGTGTAAATGTGTATGGTTTTTAAGTCACTTGTATGAGTTGTTTTCTTGTAAAAAAGCGGCGCGGGGGTGTTCGAACTCGCCAATTCTACTTCTGTGTCATCAAAAAATAGGATTGACAATCAATACGAAAAATAGTATCAAGAAAAAAGCTCCAAGCGCCGGCTCATAATTTTTTTTAAACAACATAGCCGTTGGACAGAAATCGGGGCTCTCCATAAAATGACTGACTGTATGACAATGAAAATCACAGTATTTAAAACGCTTGTTCTCTCCGGTGTGTTGGCTGCCTCTTCAGGTGGTTTCAGTTCGAACGAGGAGGTGCTCAAACAGGAGGAAGATGAGAGAAATCAAAAGGCTGTTTCTGAGATTGAGGCAGCCGGAGAAATAATGGAGGCTAATAAGGCAAAACTTGAGGAGATTATTCAAAACAGCAAATATGTAGCGGGTTGGCAGCCCGGTTCTTCTGTTGAATCATTGAGTGGTGAAACCCAGAAATATCGTACTCTTCAACAGCAAATATTGACGCTTCAGTCTGAGATTGCTCAGCTTCAAGTGCATAATGACCGACTTAAGGACCTTCACGATGAAGCTCTGCGTGCTTATGTGGTGAATAGCGATATTCTTACCTCTGAATCCCCGGCCTCTGCCCGAGTGCGCCAATACGATAAAGATTTGCAAGATAAGGAGGATAAGAAAGCGCAGATGCTTTTGGAAGGTTTCGGTGAAAACCATCCTATGGTGCTGGATCTTGATGAGGATATTGCGCGGACGAGGATGCTACTTAATGAGAGTTTGAGTGATATGCGCGAGGTTGTGCAGAATCAGCTCTACATTAAAAGAGAGGAGCTTGACTATAGAAATAGGGAACTCAAGGAGGTTGGATGTGCGCTGCGTGAAGAGTTGCGTAAAGCAGAAGAAATTCAAGAGGTATACGAGGAATATAAGCGTTCTGCAGAAAATTATAAGCAGTTGGAACTTAAGTACAAGGAGCATAAGGAGTAGAATGGGGAACTTTAGCCTTTTCTGTCAGAAAATACACAAAAATGGGGTGTAAAAACAAAAAATAAAAAATAAAGCTTGCCAAACGCGGGAAAAGTGATAAAATACGCGCAGATACTCATGCGGGTATAGCTTAATGGCAAAGCTCCAGCCTTCCAAGCTGGCCATGCGGGTTCGATTCCCGCTACCCGCTTCCCTTAAAAAACAATAAAATAATATGAAGACGACCTACCTTGCATTTGCCCTGTTGTTGGGTGTTTCTGCAGCCCCCGTGATGGCTGCTACTCCTGCGTGGGATGCGGCTGTTGCCCTTTCTGCTCAGGATTCTAAGGCTTCTCTGGCTGACCTTTGTAACGCAGTGTACAAGGCTGCAAAGGAGGACGTTAGCCAGTCTGCAGCTTTGTATGAAGCTGTGCTTGCTCAGCGCACCAATTGGACTTCTTCTCAGTGCTACGCT
Organism: Akkermansia sp.; assembly: GCA_045576695.1. Lineage (GTDB taxonomy): Bacteria > Verrucomicrobiota > Verrucomicrobiia > Verrucomicrobiales > Akkermansiaceae > Akkermansia. Next base: position 46,207 of record JAZNGY010000043.1, on the reverse strand, counting down.
ATCCTGCGCGCTATCCTCTTGGCTTTCCCGGGGGATGTAGCTTGCAATATCGGCGAGTATGCCCGCAAGTATGACGATGCTAAGGGTTCTGCTGTAGAGGGTGCAAAAGTTCAGCGCGCTCGTTACTCTGCTAACATTGTTTCTGCTTCCATTGGGGAGTCTCAATTCTATGCTCTTCTGGATGCTCTTTACAATGCCTCTTTGAATGAGGGTGTGGCAGACGCAACGTATGCTTCCATTCTTCCTACTTTGACCGGTGTTTATGAAACTGCTCATGAAGCAGCAGTGAATAATCACGATGCTCGTTTGGACCTGACAGGCCAGCGCACTGACCTTGTGCTGCCGACTCCTCCTCCCACCTCTCGCGGTAATTAATTACCATTAGGTTACTAACCATAGACTGTATAACAATGAAATCCACAGTATTTAAAGCACTTGCTCTTTCCGGCTTGCTTGCCGTTTCTTCCGGCGGTTACAGCTTATATGATTCTGCTCCTCCCATTGGTTTGCCTGAGTCTCACGCTGTGAAGTATGGCGTGTATGCCAGAGCAGGTTATGACTCTAACCTTAATAACTCTGATAGCGCACGTCGTGAAGACGGTGGCTTCGTGAAGTGCGGTGTGACCGCTTCTTACGCCGACTATGAGTCTGCCACCAAGAAGAACTTCTCCGCTCGTATCGGTGCTCAGCTTTATAACAAGACCTCCAACGGTACAGATGAGCGTACTTTCTCCGATATCTCTATTTCCGGTACGGTTTCTCATGCATTCTCTGCCGGTAGCCAGTATGTGTTGGATGTTGACTTGGACTACACCCCCGAGCCCGACTATTCAAACGGTGTTTCCGCTGCTAACAATCAGGGTAACTGCTTGAACTGGAGCCTTTCCAATGCGTATTCTCGCATGATTGACTGCCGTTGGAGCTGGACTGCCAATGTATCCTACAACGGTAACATATATACCGATTCTCTGTACGAGCAAGATGACCGTACTTATATCGCCGGTGGTCTTTCTCTGAATCTTCGCGAGAACTCTCGTACCACCTACGGTCTTAACACGACTATTCGTCACGAGGATCGCTCCGAAGGTTTCGACTCCGATAGCTGGTTTACCAACCTCTCCGTTGCTCATGCTCTGAGCCCCACAGACAGCATGTCTGTGCAGTTGGGTGTGCAGGCTAAGTATATTGACGGCAATGCAGACCTGTATCCCACGCTTGATATCTCCTATCGTCGTGTTATGACTCAGGGCCTGTGCGCTACCGCTTATGCACGTTTCTCCAACGAAAACGTTGATACTTTCAACCGCGGTGGTAATACAAACTATCTCTCGAACAATACATGGCGCGTAGGTGCAAACTTAGAGTATGCATTCACCCCCGTTGTAACTTTCCACGGTGGTTTGGCGCTGATTCGTTCCGCGTATTCTAAGGCCTCCAACGGTGCTGCTGACTACGATGCTATTACCACAAGCTTCAAGATTGGTATGCGTTATAAGTTTACCGAAACGCTTACCGGTTCCGTTAATTACACGTACACTTATGGTGATCCTGGTAAGCTCAGTACCGTTAATCACTACGAGCGTAACGTTATCTCGGCCGGTTTAAGTTACTCTTTCTAAAATATGTTTAAACAGGGATGGAATCGGGCGTAGTGTCGGATTCCATTCCTGTTTTTTATCCCCCCATTCAGTTATTATATGGCAGACGCTACTAATTCTGTTCAACAAGCTGAGACCATTCTTCACGCACAAGATTATTTGCAAGTATTAAAAACGCGCTGGAAGGAGGCCTTATTTGTTTTTCTGCTTATCTTTGTTGTTTGCGCCGTTGCAACTAAATTGATGACTCCGGAATATACGAGTTCCACTCGTATTGAGATTCGTCAGCCTAACGAACAGGTAGACGTCAGTATGTCCGGTTCGGGTATCAACCCGGTGGCATTGGCCGCAAGTGGGCAGGTGTATATTCCTACCCAGATGGAGGTGCTTGTCTCTCAACGAAACCTTAACCACGTGGCAAGCGCCCTTAAACTTGACCGCGAGTGGGGCGTGTCGTTGATGGGCGCCTCTAATGAATTGAGAAACAGAATTAAATTAAAGCCTGTGGAGGGTACCAATATGGTAGACATTATTGTTACCCATCCTAATGCTCAAACAGCCTGTTCTATCTGTTCTCAATTGGTGACCTCTTATGAGGTTTTGAGAAAGCAAGAGGAAGACGAGAGAATTCAAAATGCTATATCTGACCGTCAAGCCGCTGTTACAGCTGCCAGAGAAATACTGAAGAACAATATTGCAAAAATTGAGGAAATTATTCAGACCAGCAAGTATGTAGCCGGTTGGCAGCCGGGCTCTACAGTTGAGTCTTTGAGTGGTGAAAGCCAGAAATACCGCACGCTTCAACAGCAAATATTGACTCTGCAATCAGAAATTGCACAGCTTGAGGTGCATAATTCTCGCCTTAAGGATCTCCACGATGAAGCGCTCAGAACTTATGTAGTGAACAGTGATATTCTTACATCAGAATCTCCTGCCTCTGCACGTGTGCGCCAGTTGGACACAGACTTGCAAAACAAAGTTGATAAGCGCGCCCAAATGCTTTTGTCCGGTTACGGTGCAAAGCATCCTAATGTACTGAGCCATGATGAGGATATTGCGCAGACCAGAAATCATCTTAATGAGAGCTTGAATGGCATGCGCGAAGCCATGGTGAACCAGCTCAATACCAAAAAAGGCGAACTTGCCAAGAAGCAAGAGGAAATTAGAGTTGTTAACAGAAATGTAGTAGACGAGACCCTCGAAAAGCAGAAAATTGTTGAAGCTTACGAGGAATATAAGCGCTCTAATGATATTTATACGGACTTGGAGCGTAAGCATAAGGGTGAAGAGCTTCGTCTCAACAGCCGCCGTGTCAGCGTCGTTGTATACGCTTTCCCCACCAAGGCCACTGCTCCGTCTACTCCTAACGTAAAGCTTAATCTTATTGTAGGTGCCGTTGTCGGTTTGATCAGTGGTATTGTAGTAGCATTTGTTTACAACTACTTCGACACATCAGTTAAATCTCTTGAGGATGCCGAGCGTTACCTTGGTTTGCCCGTGTTGGGTGTAATTCCGCAAGATGCCGGGTTGCTTGCTCTTCAGGGTGGCAACACCCCGGATGCCGAAGCATACCGTATTCTTCGCACCAATGTAGAGCTGAAACGCTCACTGTATTCAGCTAAGACCTTTGCCGTAGTGTCTGCCAATGCAGGTGAAGGTAAGACTACAACATTGAGTAATTTGGCGTACGTATATGCCTCCGCCGGTTTCTCTACGTTGATGGTAGATGCTGACTTGCGCCGCCCCCGTTTGGCCCGATATGCAGAGATGGAAGATTCCTTCGGTCTTTCCAATTATCTCACCAGCGATGTGCCGCTCAAGGATGCCGTGTTCAAGACCAGCGTACCCAATCTGTACCTGATGCCCTCGGGCCCGCAACCCTTGGACCCCTCCGGCGTGCTTGGCTCTTACCGCATGGAGCAGTTGCTCGCAGAGACTGCTCGTCGTTTCGATATCGTCTTCTTTGACTCCCCGCCCGTACTCGGTGTGAGCGATGCTTCCCTCTTGGTCAGCAAGGTAGATGCAACGTTGATTGTGCTTCAGCCCCGCAAGATGCCGCTTAAGGCCCTGCTGCGCACAAAGGCCATTATTGAGAATGTTCGCGGTAAAATCATGGGTATTGTCATGAATAATGTTGATATCAGCTCTGATACGCAGTATCAATACTATACCACATATTACTCTTACTATTCTAATGATAACACCAGAGAAGAGCCCGTGCCTGTTAAGAAAACATCCGAGCGTGCTACGGCATCTGCTCGTGTGGATGATAGCCAGGTGAAGGCTTCTGACAAATCGCCCTCCGACGATTCCGATTTGTACTGATTCATTAAAACAATAAATCCATATGAAAAGCTATAATATGATTAAGCATCTGAGCTTATTGCTTCTGGGCATTTTTGCAATGCTTTTTGCAGTGCAAACGGCCTCGGCTGCTGCCGAGCCTACAGCTCGCCGCGGAGCTCAAATTCAAATCACATTCCGCCATATACCGGCTGAAGATAAGCCGAATGTAGATGGTGTGTACACAGTCAGCCAAGATACCGGTTGTATCAAGTTGCCTTATATTGACAAGCCCATAAAGGCTGAAGGTAGAACGGCAAGCCAGCTCGAGGAGAGCATCAAAAAAATGTATGAGCCTGATATTTACAGTCATCCTATTGTCAGTGTTCAAGTTGCCAGTGCAGAGGAAATCAATGATAGAAATAAGCGCTATGTTGAGGTTTCCGGGTATGTTGCACGTAAACAGAACTTGGTATACCGCCAGGATTTGACGTTGATGCAGGCAATTCTGGACTGTGGTGATATTACGGATTTCGGCTCTCGCCACATTGAGGTGACTCGCTATAACCCTCAAACAAAAACCTATCAAACTCAGGAGTACGATTACTTCAGTCGAAAAGATCGTGCGCTTAAGTTGCGCCCCAACGATTCAATATTCGTGAGAAGACGAGGTGCATGGGAGGGCCGCCCTTCGGAATTGGTGCCCTGATGCCCCAACGGCAAACTTCGCCTCGGCTTATTACCTAAGCCGAGGCTTATTTACTTCTGAGAGTATGTCAAAGTTGACGCCACATAAGTTATTATTGCTGACAGCCGGTTATGGAGATGGCCATAATTCGGCTGCTCGGGCAATAGCTCAATGTGCCGTTGCTCAGGGGTGGCAGGCAGACGTGGTAGACCCTTGCCAAAAGGCCAGTCCCCGTATTTTTGCTATAACGCAGCAATTTTACAAGTTTTGTGTTACCTGCGCCCCGTGGATATGGGGTATTGCTTATTACCAGACAGAAACAGCAGATTGGTCTACCAAGGCCAACGCGCCCATTTTACGCAAAGTTACAAACTACATGAAAGGCTTAATCCAAGCCCGGCAGCCGGATATGGTTATTTGCACGTATCCCTTATATGCATACATGCTGGATTATCTGCGCCAACGTGGCGAAGTTAACGTGCCCTATGGTGTGGTTGTGACAGATTCTCTTGAGATTAGCCGCCCATGGATGCTGTCAAAGGCAGATGTTTTCTACCTGCCCGATGAATATTCTGCGCAGCTTGTAATGGACCGTTTTGCCTTGCCGCAGTCTCTCGTTTACAACTCCGGTTTTCCGGTAAGGGATGCTTTTAATGGGCGTTCTGCGCTTAACACGCCTCCATCGCCGCAAGATTTCAATATTGTATACGGAGCCTATGCCCCCGTGCGCCGAGTTCGTGCAGATGTAAAGGCTATTCAACACGCTTTCCCGCAAGCGAATATCACTTTGCTGGGCGGTACTCGCTACCGCGCATTTTCCTCCCTTCAAAATGATAGAGTTGCGGTCATTAAGCGCACAGATGATATGCCTTCTCTTTTTGAAAAGGCCCACCTATACATTGGTAAAGCCGGGGCAGCTACCATGTATGAGGCATACAGCATGAATCTGCCTGTTATTGTAAATTATTCTCTCCCCGGGCAAGAGCAGGGTAATATTGCTCTGTTGCAGCAAGATGTTTGTGGCCGCTTTGTTGACACCACCCCGGATTTGTTGAACTTACTACAAAAGCTTTTGGCAGATAATGCCGCTATGTGGCAAAGTTGGCGCGCCGCCATGATTTCTGCCAACAGAAAAGCAGGGGCCGAGCATATTATGCATGATATCCGCAGTCGCTTTTTTGTATGAGTAAAACTTCAGAAAAATGGCTTCTTATAGATAACTCTAACACAAGAACCAAATTAGTATTTGCAGACGCCACCGGTTTGCTCAGTGATGTGAGCTATATATCCACGGCTGAGTTATCTGTGGCACGCATTGATACGGTGGTGGCAGATAATTGCTTTTCCAAGGTTGTTATCTGCTCTGTTGTACCATGGTGCCGTGAGGTTTTTTTGTCTGCTTTTGATACAGAAGTCCATTTTTTATCTGCAAATTCGCCGATGCGCATGGGGTTTGATTATGAAGGAACCGCAACCTTGGGCGCAGACCGCATTGCGAATGCGTTAGCCGTGGCAGACCTTTTTGCCGCGCCTGCCATTGTGGTGGATGCCGGTACGGCAACCACGTTTGATGTTGTTGAGAATAAAGATGATAGTGTTGTTTTTACGGGCGGTGTAATAGCGCCCGGCATAGATTGTTTTGCCTCATACTTGCATCAATGCACGGCAGCGTTGCCCAAGGTACAGGTTATACCGGATTGTGCCCCTATAGGCACCAACACTACCCAAGCCATGCAAGCCGGTGCTTTATACGGTTTTTGCGGTATGGTGCAGGGGATTCTCTCTGCCATGGCTGCCCGTTTTTCTTCGCCGCCTCAGCTTGTTTTTACCGGGGGCGATGCTCAACTGCTGCTCAGTCGCGGTTTGTTGAGCGGGCATTTTGAAAAATATCTTACTCTTTCCGGTTTGTTACATGTTGCCAGACTACTATAACGGCTTTTTTTCCTTTTTTTGAAAATTAGTATTGCATTAGTCTGTTAATTGCGCTAATATAGAGCCGTCTTAAACAACAGTATAACTTATGTCCGACAACATCGAAACACAAGTAAAGGAAATCATCGTCGAGCAGCTCGGCGTTGACCCCGAGAAGGTAACCTCCACCGCTAAGTTCATTGACGATCTCGGTGCAGATTCTCTTGACACCGTAGAACTCGTGATGGCCTTTGAAGAGAAGTTCTCCGTAGAGGTGCCTGACGAGGACGCTGAGAAGCTTAAGTCCGTTGAGGACGTGGTGAACTACATCAAGGCCAATCAGGCCTGATAAAGTAGGTTAACTTTTTGAGATACAGGCGGCTCCTCCATTGGGTGGAGTCGCCTTTCAAGTTAATGACTATGCTTGATGATTCTTCAGCTGAATACGCCATACAGAATACCAAGGTTCTGTATGTGCCGGATCGTCGCATAGATTCTTTCGGAGACACCAGATTCAATTTCAGATTGATATCTGAGCCGATGGATTCCGTTGGTCATTGTCGAATACGCACCGGGTGGGTAGAAGCCCATAAGCCGCGGATCTTGCGCCCGGTTGATTTGTGCGGGGTAGAGATGGAGGGCTTCTCAACCGAGGCCGAGCGTTTTTTTGAGTGGATGCGGTCTCACGGTGCTGCCATACAGGCTTTGGTAAAGTACGGGTTTTGTTTCAGCAGAACGGATGTGCAAACGGAGTATCTACATGAAGATATACGTGAAGTCAGTGATAAGTTAGTGAAAGATGCCATGCAATCCGGCGATTGCTTCAGGGCCGTTATTGCCGGTGTGGATGATGCGTGGGAGCTTTCACTTCTCTGTTTTATGATTGAAATGATTCAGCAGTCTCATGAAATTAATATTTTTGATTTTAAGCGTCGCGGCCTTCTTTAATGTAGGAGTAGTGAGCCATGCCTTGGCTCAGGGGTATTCACTTTGGCCGAAGCGACCGCCCGAGATTGAGCAGGCCCGCTCTCTTGTGCGCGCCGGTAAGGGGGAAGAAGCCGTCGCTGTGTTGCAGCCGTTTGTCAAGCAGCCGGGCGTGGTGGGCAGAGAAGCCCGCAAAATCACCGCCGCTGTGCAGGTGCCCATTTATTTGTCGCGCCGGAATCCGCAAGCGACGATTTACGTTGTTAAGTCCGGCGATACGCTGGGCCGCATCGCCGGCACTACCCATTGCCCCTCTGAAATGATCATGCTGTTGAATGGTATCGTTGACCCCTCAGCCTTAAGAGCCGGGCAAAAGTTGGCCGTGTTGCAAATGAATCTTCGTGCAGAGGTAAATCTTCACACCCGCGAGGTTACTGTTTGGAACGATAATACCTTGGTGGCATGTTATGATATGGTGTCTCACAGTATCCCCGCCGCAAAAGAAAATGTGGCTGTAAGTGTAGAATCTCGTGATGGGATGATAGCCGACTCCGCCTTGGTTAAACATTCTACCCAATTTTTGTCGAGCCAGAGAGCCCTGAAACTCGTGGGCGGTATTCGCATTACATCAGATTCTCAAGCGTCTGCACCTGCAATATGTCTCAGCTCGGCAGATGTTAATGAACTGGCTTTGTTGTTAAATACCGGTGCTCGCGTTGATATTATTCACACGGCTATTCACTAATGAGCTTTGCCGGCGCCGCCGGGGGTAACCCCCAAGTAATTTCTCACGTGTTTAAGCGAGGCGTGATAGCGCCTCGCCTCGCGGTCTGCAAAAGAACTGGAGGAGCCACCGTCTAAGTTGAGTGCGTGCCGAACCTCGACCCCCAGCTGAGGGGGTGAACTTGCTAACCACTCAGCCAACTCTCGGAGCGTTAGCGCCGAGCTGATACCGATGACCCAGTTGCCTCTGCCGTCTGTTGCTACGAAAGTACGCCGGTCTCTCACTTTGTTATTGAGGCTCGAGACGATTTTTTTATTTTCGACAAGAAAAGGGCCGGATTGCACAGCCTGTTTCATTTGAGCAATGGGGGTGCTTAGCCGTTGTCTGCGTTCCAATTTGATTTCGTGCCCGGTGTCATAGAGAACGCCTGCGGCTGTGAATCCTTGTTGGGCCAAGGGTGAAATCATTTGCCCGTGAGATATTAATAACCCCATGGGGCTGTGCGTGGCATCGTCTTTAAAGAACCCGCCGTTTACACCGGCAGAACACGAGTTTTGAGTCAGTGCCTTTTTGAGGTTACCGTAGCGCGGACTCGTGTCTCCCTCATCTATAACAACCAAACGCTGATTTGTTGCACTGAAAGAGTAGGCGCTAATAGTATCTTTGGTTGTGATGAATGATAGTATGCCATGGTCTTGCCGCTGAGAATCGCGTTCTATATGAATGCTTGCAGCAGAAACAATCCCGCAAAGAAAAAGCATAAACACGGTTTGCAAGTATAAGCTCATCATTCCTATTGTAGCATCCGTATTGCGTAAAACGTATTTCAATGTGTGTCATTTTTCGCGTAAAACGCTATACACGGCTGCCAAATAGTAAAAAAAACTTTTCAACTCAATCCTGATTTGGTAGAATGTCCACGCGCCGGAGCAAAGTATACCGGCTTACCGTTAAGTACACATTTTACATACATACGCATATGAGCACAACACATCCTGCTGAACAACAGTCTGCCGCTATTAAAATGAACGGGGCTGAGGCCCTTGTACAGAGCCTGGTGAGAGAAGGCGTGGATGTGGTGTTTGCGTATCCCGGTGGTGCCAGCATGCCCATGCATCAAGCCCTCAGCCACGAGCCCTCCATCCGCACCATCCTGCCGCGTCATGAGCAAGGTGGAGCATTTGCTGCCGAGGGCTACGGCCGTGTTACCGGTAAGGTCGGCGTGTGTATGTCTACCTCCGGCCCCGGTGCAACCAATATGATTACGGCCATTGCTGATGCTTTCTTGGACTCCATCCCCATGGTTGCCATTACCGCCCAGGTGGGTAGCGGCCTTATCGGTAGCTCCGCCTTCCAAGAGACGGACGTGTTCGGTATGACGGCCCCCATCGTCAAGCACAGCTACTTGGTGACTAAGTTGGAGGATATCCCCCGTATTATCAAAGAGGCTTTCTACATTGCCCGTACCGGTCGCCCCGGCCCGGTGGTTATCGATATTCCCAAGAACTTCCAAGAAGGTGTTTTCGAGCCGGATTTTGACGCACCCATGGATTTGCCCGGCTACCAAGCAGAGCAGCCCTTGCCCGCAGAGCAGCTTGATGCCGTTTTGCCCCTTTTGATGTCAGCCAAGCGTCCGGCCATTTATGCCGGCGGTGGTATCGTGATTTCTGATGCCGCTGCAGAGCTTAAAGAGTTTGCAGAACGCCTGCAAATTCCCGTTGCTACCACCTTGATGGGTATCGGCGCCATGCCCGAGAGTCACCCGCTTTCCGTACGCTGGTTAGGTATGCACGGTGCCGTGTACGCCAACAATACCGTTAATGAGGCAGACGTTGTGCTGGCCATCGGTGCCCGTTTTGATGACCGCGTAACCGGCGCCGTACGCACATTCTGCGAGCATGCCCGTATCATCCACATTGACTTCGACGCCGCAGAGCTCAACAAGAACAAGAAGGTAGATGTAGCTATCCGTGCCAACGCCAAAGATGCATTGGCCTATTTCAACGCCAAGCTTGAGGCTGCCGGCTACCCCGTACGCGAGTATAGCGTTGAGAACCGCCCCGAGTGGTTCGGCATTATCGAGCAGTGGAAGCGCGATTACCCCCTCTGCTACGAAAAACGCGAACACGAGATTGCCCCGCAGGCTGTAATCGAAGAGCTTTATAACCAGCTCGGCAACCAAGAGGCTATTATTTGCACCGGCGTAGGCCAGCACCAAATGTTTGCTGCCCAGTTCTACAAGTTTGAAAAACCCAGACTCCTCTCCACCTCCGGTGGCCTTGGCTCTATGGGCTACGGCTTGCCTGCTGCAATGGGGGCTCACGTGGCTCGCCCCGATATCCCCGTTGTTAATATTGACGGCGATGGCTCATTCCTTATGAATGTGCAAGAGCTCGGCACCATTCGCACAGAGCACATGCCCATTAAGTGCATTATCCTCGACAACCAGCACCTGGGTATGGTCGTACAGTGGGAGGACCTCAAGTACGACTCTCACCGCGCCAACACCTTCTTGGCAGACCCCACGGATGCTTACGACCCCACACATCACACCCCGGAGGTGCTCTACCCCAATTTCCCCGTGGTGTGCGCCGGTTTCGGCATCAAGTGCGAGCGCGTTGTAGAGCCCTCGGAGCTTGCCCCGGCCATTAAGCGCATGCTTGAATCTGAAGAGGCCTACGTGCTCAACGTCATGGTTCCGCATGATGTACACGTGCTGCCGATGATTCCGGGTGGCATGGGTTACCGCGATGTTGTACTGGAGCGTATAGCCGGTGATGGCAAGGGCCGTAAAGCTTCTGAGTTGGGTAAAGAGATACCCTCTGCGCTTTAATTATACCGCTATAAGATATGCAAGGTGCCGGGTTCAGAGCTGTTATTATATTCTTGATGCTATCGATCATGGCATTTATTGCCGGTTCGTTGGCGGCAGATAGCGCTTCTTCTGCACTCGTGCCTACCCTGTTGGTGGTTAGTGTGTTCTTTCTCTTATATTTGGGAAAAAACGCATGGGCGTTGGTGTTTATTGTTCCCTCCATTCTATCCGTACTGAGCTTTAGCATTCTGCAAATGTTGCCGGTTGGCCACTTGGTCAGTGGCGTGGTTCTGGCATACATGTTGCTCATGGCAATCATGGGGCATTTGCGCTTGCGATGGAATGGTATCTTCTACTTTGATATCATCTTTTTAATATTTTACGTATACTTCTTATACGGCTGGGTCAGACACCCCGTTACTCTTCGTGAGTTTACATCTATTACGGACTATGGTTATGACAAACAGCTCGGTGGCTCTGTGTACATCTATGCAATAGCCTCCATCTTCCCGTTCTTGGTCTCCAGTATCCTTAATCAAAAGCTTGAGAAAATACTCTTCGTTTTAAAGTTGGCATTTTGGATTACGATGATTTTCTCCGTATTCTCAATGCTCAAAAATTACGGTGCCTTGCTTCAAAAGGATACGGAGGCAGGTGAGTTCGGTGAAAGCCGCGTGAAGGTGTTCTTCATTGTGGGGCAAAATATTATCACCTACCTGTTGTGTCAGAGTTCATTCTTCGGTATATTGATTTCGCCGTGGAAACTGATGCTTGCGGCAGCTGCTGCTATCGGTGTGGTATGGTCCGGTTTCCGTCTGAAACTTCTTGAGGTATTCGTTAACGTATTGTGGGTATCATTTTTCGCGCGTCAGCTGCTGATGCTGATATTCCTGATGCTGTTTTCATGGGGTACCATTGTGTATCTTTCATACGAGACGGATTTTGATGAACTTCCTGCGACCGTGCGCCGCGTGGTAACAATGGTGCCCGGTGTAGAGGTTGATGCGCAGAAGGTAGGTAATGCAAACGACTCTATTCAATGGCGTCTTAAGATGTGGGCCCTCGCCTTCGACCCGGATTCCGGCTACATTGAAGACTACATTTGGGGTGACGGTTTCGGTTATTCCATGTATCGAGAGCGCTTGCGTTTTACAGCAGATGCTTACGGCTTGCTCAACGTTAAAACTGACTATCGCCACTACGCCTTCACCGGTGGTTGGCATAACGGTGTGATTATGGCAATTCACCGTACCGGCTATGTAGGGCTAGTATTGACGCTGTGGTTTATAACTGCCGGTTTGTGTATTGTATATGCTGTGTGTAAGCATATGCCGAAAGTCAAGAATCGCTCATTTGCATTATTCTATGTTGTTTCCGCCGTTTCGTATGCCTTCAGTCTTTTGATGGAACACGGCTTCAACGTGCTCTTTGTTAACTTTGTTTTCAATGTCTCAATTGCAAAACTGCTGTATTGCACACTTAGAGACGAGGGCTATTTGGTTGTTAATAAAGGCAGAAAAATCTATGTGCCCTTGTTGATGCGAGCAGACTGAGGGCTTCCCTTCCGTTAACGGAGGGGGCCTCCACCAATTTTATTTCCTTGTATTGAAATGAATACACTAGTGTTGGTTTCTATCATTATCCCGGTATACAAAACGGAGGCGTTCATTCATGAATGCATGGTGTCCGTCATAAATCAGACGTATAAGAACATTGAAGTTATTCTTATTGACGACGCCGGCAACGACAATAGCCTTGAAATAGCAGAAAAATTGCTCACCGAGGCATCGGTTCAGTACACTGTTATAAAGCATAGCACCAATCAGGGCGTATCTGTAGCACGCAATGAAGGTGTAGTGGCCGCCGGTGGTGATTATATATATTTTTTGGATGCAGATGACTACATTGCCCCCCACTGCATCGAATCCATGGTCTGTGCAGCGCAAAAATATAACGCTGATATGGTGTATGCGAATCATTACGACATTTTTGATTCAGGTGCGCCCGTTGAGCAGCCGGGGGCTGTGGCAGATGTGTGTTATGAAGCCCCGCTCGGCGCATATGTAGCGGGTAAATTGCTTTCTATGGTAGGCAATCGCCTTATTAACAAAGCATTTTATACTGCTTCCGGTATTACCTTCAGGGAGAAAATACGTGTTGAGGATGAACTGTGGTCTTTTTCATTGATATTAAGGGCCCGCAGAGTATGCCGTATTACTGCGCATACGTATTATTACCGCAGGTGGTCCGGGTCTTTTACCGGCACCTGTCAATATGATTCATTTTTCTTGGAATGCAATTGGCTTCACATATTGAATATAAATGATGAGGCAAAGCGTTTCAACCTGTGGGGCGATAAGGGATTCCGCCGCTGGTATGCCCGCAACCTGTTGACTTTCTTCTCGCGTATCTTCTCAAGTGCGTTATCGAAAACCGAACGCATCAGCATGTCAGACCGTGTGTATCATACCTTAACCTTACCCACCGACCAGCTTAACAGGCTAACCTTCTGGCAGTATGGTTTGGCTAAGATGTTATCGTTCATGCTGCCGAAATATGCACACATACGCTGGAGCTTGTGCGCCTTGCGCATGAAACAGTTTATGAAGAAATGCGTTGATAAACTTAAAAGTTAAGCCCTTTCTACAAGAACATTGTTCCGGTGTGCCGCAGAGGTGAATATCTAACGCGATTCCGGAGATTAGAATTGACAGACAAGGGGCAATGATGTATCCTCTACAGAAATAAAACTATATTTATTACCGTGGCCAATATAGCACTGATTATCGCAGGTGGAGTCGGCTCCCGCATGGGGTACGATATCCCTAAGCAATTTGTAAAAGTATATGATAAACCTGTTTTGTTATATACTCTGGAGGGGTTCCAGCAACACCAAATGATAGATTCCATCGTTTGCGTATGCATAGCCGGCTGGGAAGAGGAGCTGCAAGAATATGCAAACTCTTACGGTATTACCAAATTGAAAATGATTGTGCCGGGTGGTGATACCGGGCAAGAGTCCATACGCAATGGCGTTTTTGCCATCAATCAATTTGCTCAAGAAGATGACAATATCATCATTCATGACGGTATCCGCCCCATGGTAGATGATCATGTGCTCACCGATGTGTTGAATGTGTGCATCACCAAGGGTAATGCCGTGACCTCTTTGCCGTATAACGAGCAAATCTTCCTTGTAGACCCGCAGCAGCCCGACACCACACGCCAATACATCCCGCGTGAAACCCTCCGCCGCGTTTCTACTCCCCAAGCTTATAAGTTGAGCAAACTCGTGTGGGCCTATACCAAGGCCTTTGAAGAAAAAATCGGCATTTACGGCTCATCCTACACCAATACCATGATGGTAGAACTCGGCGAGCGGTTGAACTTTGCCGCCGGGTCCGACAAAAATATCAAATTGACCACCCCGGACGATTTGGAGTTATTCAAAGGGTATTTAAAAGCAAAGCAATAACGCGATAATGAACGCTTTATACGTTGAAGATTTGCAAAATTGTCTGAACGCCACCTTGGGTTTAGACAAGCTGAGCGGTAAAACCCTACTTATAACCGGTGCAACCGGTATGATCGGGCGTTTTATTGTAGATGCGCTCATGCACGCCAATGCCACTATGCAGCTTGGCTGTACAGTGGTAGCCATGGGGCGCAATGCAGAAAAAGCCAAACTGCGTTTTGCAGACCATTGGGAGAGCGACTGCTTCATGTTTGTTGAGCATGACATCAACAACCCCATGGCAGATACCGTGCCCCCTGCAGACTTTATTATACACGCCGCCAGTACCACGCACCCCGTTGCTTATGCTTCCGAGCCGCTCAGCACCATAACCACTAACATCTTCGGGGTATATCATCTTCTCAATTACGCAAGCACCCGTTGCCCCAACGCCCGATTGGCACTCGCCTCTTCCGTTGAAGTTTATGGGCAGAACAGGGGCGATGCCGCCTCTTTTGATGAATCTTATTGCGGGTATATAGACTGCAACACGCTGCGCGCCGGCTACCCGGAAAGCAAGCGCCTCAGCGAGTCCCTCTGCCAAGCCTTCATGAAAGAGAAGGGCGTAGACTACGTTTCTGCCCGCTTGCCCCGTACCTATGGCCCCACCATGCTGATGAGCGATACCAAGGCCCTGTCTCAATTCATCAAAAAAGGTATCGCCGGCGAGGATATCGTTCTTAAAAGCGCCGGTACCCAGTTTTTTACATATGCCTACGTGGCAGATGCCGCCTCCGGCCTGCTCAGCGTTATGTTAGCCGGTGCCTCCGGCCAAGCCTACAATATCGCCGGCCTGCAATCTGACATCACCTTGCGAGATTTAGCCCTGCTGGTGGCCTCTGTGTGCCATACAGAGCTCCGTTTCGAGCTGCCGGATAGTGTTGAGGCTGCCGGGTATTCCACCGCTACAAGCGCCATTCTGGCGCCCGAAAAACTGCGCGCCTTGGGGTGGTCCCCTCAATACTCCATAGAGCGCGGTATCTCCCGCACTGTTCAGCTTCTGCAAAAGGATTAATGCCAAGTCTGTTCCTTTTCTATGAAACTTGCAGAAATACCCAAAAAAGTTTTTTTGCGGATTCTTAGCAAAATACACCGTTGCAGAGAGGCGTACTATGCCTCTCGCATGTACCGCAGCATGGTGCAGGTGCCCAAGTTTGCCCGCCTCAGAAAAAAAGAAAAAATAAGCGTTTTGTTCATCGTATGCGCGCATTCCATGTGGAAGGCAGATTCTCTGTACAAAGCCATGCGCGCGTCTTCACGTTTTGAGGTAGAAATACTGCTGGTACCCAACGTGTCATTCAAAAACGAAGAACTGCGCGCCCAAGAGCTGCAAAATACCCGCCGCTTTTTTGATGCAGCCGGGTATCACTATGTAGAATGGTGTGATGCCAACGGCAATACCCCGTACAAAAAAATACCCCCGCAATACGACTTGTTGTTCTACCCGCAGCCCTGGGCAGGCCTCTTGCCGCAGCCGTTGGATTTCCCCAACAATCTCGGCCGTTTAATGGTATGCTGTGAGTACGCTTTTCACTCCGGCAATCAAAAATGGGCTTACAACAAGTGGTATCAAAACGCCGCCATCCTCGATATTTATGAGAATGAGGCTACGCACAGATTATCTCTTCAACAAAAATCCAATAAGGGTGTCAATTCCGTGGTTTGCGGCTTACCCATTATGGATGAGTTCCACCGCTCTTCCTACGCCTCCCCCTGGAAACAATGCGACCAACCCTGCAAAAAAATTATATGGGCGCCCCATTGGTCCATAGACGAGAAAAGCTGTGCCTTGCCCCCGTATTCTAACTTTTTGGAGATGGCAGACATGATGCTCAACTTGGCCAAATCTACGCAGGGGCAGCTTCAATTTGCTTTCAAACCGCACCCGTTCCTCATCCGCGAGCTATACAAACACCCCGATTGGGGTAAAGAAAAAACGGACCGCTACTACGCAGAGTGGGAGCACGGCGCCAATACTCAGCTGGAGCTCGGCGCCTATGTGGAGCTGTTTATGACCTCCGACGCCATGGTGCACGACAGTAGCTCCTTCTGCTGCGAATATATGTTGACGGGTAACCCCGTGCTCTTCATGGCCAGAAATGCAGAAAGGCAGACCTCTTGCCTTAATGAAATGGCCTTAGCCGGCTTCTCGGCACAGTATATGGGCCATTCTCTTGAAGATGTTTCTCGCTTCATCTCCGAGCAAGTTCTCCAACAAAACGATTTCAAAAAAGAAATACGTGCTGAATTTGTGAACAAGTATTTAAGCGTGCCGAACAACGCTTCAGCTGCGCAAAATATCATAGCTGCCATACTCGGCGAAAATTAACCACCAAGCAGTGGGTATAGCGCCCGCCCGGGGAAGGGGGGCACACCCGCTTATTTGAGCTCTTGGCGGGCCGTTTTCAGCATGCTGTCCAATTCTCTTTGGATGCTGCGCGCTTGCTTATTGAGTATTTTGTATACAACCTTGGTGCATACCCATACCCCCCATGCATACAGACGCAGCATGCATGAATTAAGCTTGCCTGTCAGCTCTGCACGCTGCCGTATTTCTTGTATCCACGGCTTGGTGTTTGTGAATGATAAATGCCCCATCCAATTGAGCAACGAGCGCTTCTTGAAGTACAACTTGGCTTCTTTAGGGCAATTGGGCTCTTTTAATAATTTTTGCTGCTCCAAAAGAGCATCCAAACCTGCACCTGCTGTGTTTCTCTCCCACAATTCCTTGAATTGTTGGGTGGCCGAGCCCGCCCTTTGCCTGTAAATGGCTGTCGGTTGATTCAGGGTGCCTATACTGCCGGTGTGTATGGCAAAGCGGCTCCACGCCACATTATCTTCAAACATTTTTATGCCTATGGGGAAGTGGAGATATTGCTTTGCAGATTCTTTTTTTATAACAACTGTTTGAGAGATGGGCTCCGGGGCAAGATCTAAAAACCAGTTTGTTGAGTAATACGTTGCCTCTGCCGCTTCTGCATCTTTAAAATCACTGTCTTTAATCTCGGTTTTAAAGATAAGTTTTGTTGCGTACCAGTGAAACTCGGGGTATTTCTCGAAAAACGTTTTCGCTTTTTCAAGGTGAAAAGGCAGCCATATGTCATCGCCGTCCAGAAATGCTATATAGGTGCCTTGCGCCTCTTCTACCCCCCTGTTTCTGGCTCTGCTGACACCCCCGTTCTCTTGTGTTATTACCCTTAATCGCGGGTCTGTCTCTTGTGCTAACAGCTCCAAAAGATTATCCGTTGAACCATCATTAATAATGATGATTTCGTAATTCCGCTCCGTCTGATTGTATATACTGCGCAGTGTTTGCTGTATGTATTGTGCGCAATTATATGCAGGTATGACGATACTGAAAAGAGGGGATTTCAACATATGTTTTGAGATGGCAGACGAATTTTCGGTATTGATGAAGTGTTTATCTATCTCCCATAAGGCCCAAACTTCTACCTCCATCAACCAGAAGATTTTGCCCGGTTATGAAACCCGCCTGCGGTGATGCAAGGAACAGCACGGCATGCGCAACATCCTCAGGCGTTCCTATGGCATGCATGCAATTGGAACGAATCAAGAAATCTTTTTGTTGGTCGTTGTATGTTCCACGTTGTATGAACCCAGGGGATACACAGTTGACGGTGACTCCTTGAGGCCCCACTTCCAGAGCAAGACTTCTCGAAAAGCCTATAATACCGGCTTTTGCTGCCGCATAGTCACTGAATGATGCCTTACCTTGGTTGGCTATGGCTGAAGATATGTTAATAATGCGCCCTTTGCCTTGTTTGCACATGTGCATTGCAGCAACTTTGGAGCCTATGATACACAGGCGCAGGTTCGAGTTTATTACATCGTCAATAACCTCCATGCATTGGGTGGATATCGGTGCAGCCTTGCCTCTTGCTGAGCCGCCGGCACAGTTCACCCATATGTCCGGTTTTTTGTTTTCCCCCAGGCTTTCTTGAACCGCAGTGCAAAGTTCTTCTTCGTTTTCAAGATTTGCAATACAAATCTTGCAGCTGCCGGGTGATAGATTGTTCATCTCTTTTTCCAGCAACTGTAATTTTTCTTTATTTCTCCCCACTGCATGGACTGTGGCTCCATGGCTAATCAGAATTGCAGTGATAGCACGGCCAATGGCACCGCTTGCACCGGTTACAAAGGCATTTTGACCGTGGAGTTGGCCGTTTACGGAGTTAGCGGGTAAAACGTACGCCTTATCATTGTTGTAAATATATATTGTACGTCTCAGTCCCATCTTTTTTAAGATGTACTTGATGGCTCTTTTTATAAACTGTTTCATTCTGCCTATATGGGAATATTTATTTTATAGAGAATGCAGTTTGATAAATGATTGATAGAGGTGTTTAATGCTTCAAAATTCCTTTTATTGCGTTTTTGAGGCGTTGTTTAACGCTAGGTTGAGCATTATGAACAGACTTGGGGTCTGCGATTGAATGCCAAATGACGGCGTCTTGTTCTTTGTGGGTGAATACCTCCAGAACAATGGGGGCATCTGATTCTTCGGAAACAAAAACGCTCAGAGCATTGTTCAGCTCTTGTTCATTAGTAGCATAAAGATATTTGCAGCCGGCGGATTCGACCCAACCTTTGGCTGTAGCAGCGTGTTCTGCGGCCACGTTTTGATTAAGGGTGGGGAATTTTTTGAGTCCTTGGTTGAAGTGGAAAAGCGCAGCGCCCCCGTTGTTAAAGAGAAGGATGCGGACATTTTTGCCCACATAGCGATTCCACAGGGCATTCATGTCGTAGAAGAAGGTTAAGTCGCCGATAAGCAGGAAACAGGTTTTATCGGTGCAAGCGGCATGGCCAATGAATGAGGACATGCAGCCGTCAATACCATTAACACCGCGATTGCAGAATATCTTAGTTTTTGCGTTGAAATCAAAGAACTGAGCTAAGCGGATGGTGCTGCTGTTGCCGAGGTGCATGATGCAGTCTGCAGGGGCATTACTGAGAAATTGTTGGAATGCGTATGCTTGACTGTAGGGGAGTTCCGGTAACCGGAATTGATTTTCAACGGCCTTGCATGCCTCGAAATACCCCGTAGACGCTTGTTTGGGGGCGTGCTGCAGCATTTTCTGAAGAAAATCTGCGGTATTGCATTCAAAGATGTACTTGAGTTTGCGGTAGGGGTCTGCAACAGTGCCTTTTTCATGCACCAGCCAATGTTGGAAAGGCATTTCCGGCGACTTGAATCGGTATTTGATGCTGGCGGCGGTACTGCCGTTGAGGGTAATAACAATGTCGGGCTTGAGCTGATGGGATTGAAGGAGGATTTTTTCCAGAGATATTGCCCGCTCTGAGTGGAGGTTAGAGAGGGGGTCTTTACCCAGTATGCAGTTGTAGCCCTTGGATACCTTGTCGAGTAGTTCTTGTTCTTTGGGGCTGAAGGTGATGTCTTGCCCACAGAGGAAAAGAATCTTTTTGTTGCCCAGAGAGTTGAATACATTCTCCCATTGGGAATCCGGGGAAGAAGTGTCCAGGCGTTGCATCAATTCAATTTTCGGCAGCTGAGAGGTTGTAAATGTATTATCAACGGCAAACATGCCATAGCTGATGGGTACATTGATGTGAATGGGCCCCGTGCCATGATGGTTCATCTCCAAAAAGGCTTCGTTAAGCAAGCGCCGGCAGTACCAGTCATCTTTGTCATCCACTATTTCCGGCAGCGTAACGGCGTATTTTGTAATGTCGCGGAATAAGGGTGGCTGATTAATCATCTGGTCTTCAATTTGCCCCAGAAAATAGGGGTGCTTGTCTGCCGTGATGACAACCAAGGGGATGTTGCGGCGATATGCCTCTGTAACCCCGGAGATGTAGTTGCACGTGGCTGTGCCGGAAGTACACATGATTGCCACCGGGGTTTGCACCTCTTGCGCAATGCCGATGGCAAAAAAAGCGGCACTACGCTCATCTGTAACGCAGTAGGTGTTAAAGAAGGAGTCTTCTTCAACAGACCTGACCAAAGGATTATGGCTGTTACCCGGAGATACAACGATTGTGTTGATGCCCTGTGCTTTGAGCATGGCAACAACATATTGAGAAGTTTTGTGATTGGTGTACATGAGCTTTAGTAAATATAAAAGTGGATTATGGACGGATCGCTTTCAACGGAAGGAATTTCCCCCATTTAGAAGCTTTGAGAGTATTATAACAATCTGCATATATGGGTTCTCGCATCAGGTGCAAAATGCCGAAATAGAAGAGGAAAGAGGAGAACCCGCCCAGGAGCAGTTGGGCATATGCCGGCATTGCCGTGAACGTAAGCAAGAAACCCGGCAGACAGGCGAATGAGGCTATTATGAAATAGGGTAGGTAATCCTTCTGTTGGTCCCACCATGAGATTTTGATTATTTTAGCGGTATAGTATGCATTCAATGCGACGGCCAGGTGCGTATAGATTGCGTTTGCCCAGCATATGGCCTCCACGCTGATAGTTGCGGCATAAAGAAGAAAGGCAATGGATACGCTTTTCTTAATCACCTCGAGTCTCAGGAAAAGGTCTGAACGCCCCTTAACTTTAAGCAAACTCAAGTTAATGGCATTCATGTGGTTTGCAGCGTAACCGAAAGCTACAATTTGCAAGTAGGGTACACAGGGCAGCCAAGATTCCCCATAGCAAAGTTTAATACACGGATGAGCCAGCGTAATGAGTGCCATTGTACACCAAGCCACTAACATAGTGGTGACCCTTATATATTTGCGGTATGCAGAAGTGAGTTTTTCATTATCATCCTGTACTGTGGATAAGACCGGGAAGAGCACATTCCCCAAAACGCCGTTAATCGTATCGGGGGCTAAGTGCGCCATTTGGGAGCCTCTATTGTATAAACCCAATTGGGCAGGTTTGTAGAACTTGCCGATGATGAATGTTCTGGCATTTACACAAAGTGTGTCCAGTACCCCCGAAAGCGCGAGTTTGTTTCCGTATGAGAAGAACTCTTTAAAAGATTTTTTTGAAAAGGCGAAGCGGGGTTTCCAAGGGGAAACAGACCAAACTATGACAAGTGTGAGAATTGTGGTAAAAATGCTCTGCCACATGAGAGCCCATACACCCAAGCCCATCCATGCGAGGAAAAGACAGACGGGCATGCCGGCAAGAGCGGTGATACTTTGGATAATGGCCGGTGTTTTGAAGTCTCTGCGGCATTGGTACAGCGCCCAGTGAACACTGGCTGTGCTGCTGATGAACATATTGAAGGCGGAGGCTCGTGTAAGCCACAGTAATTCCGGTTGGTTATAGAAGCGTGTAAACCAGGGTGCAAGAAGAAAAAGAATAAGGCTGAGTACAAAACTCATCCCTACATTAAACCAAAACATGGTATTGCAATCATCCTCTGTGCGGTCAAGTTTACGTATGAGGGCAGAACCGAAACCTGAGTTTGATAATTGAGCTGCTACGGCAAAAAAGATAGCAGTTAAGCCGACAATACCCATTTCTTCCGGCGTAATAAGACGCGCGAGAACCATTCCGTATACCAATTGCAACGGCTGTAGGGTAAGTTTTTGTAAGATACCCCACTTGGCACCACTGATGGTTTCTTTTTTGATATTAGCCACGTTGCAATCAATTTAAATTTTGTCGCAAGAAACATAATCCTCTGTCGCGTTCAGAGGCGAGTATTGCGTTTATGTTTTCCCAATCTTTGCCGGTGGTTTCTGGTTTTTGCAGTGTTTTGCTTGAGATGGTATGAACCAGATGCTGCTGTAACCCGAAGGTTTCAAACAGAGTATCAAAACGGGCAGTGCCGCGGGCCTCGTTGCCTACACAAACAAAGGGTTTATTCAAAATAATGCTGAAAACGCAGCCGTGGAAGGAGTCCGTTACAACGTAGTCAGCATCACGAATGTAACGCAACCATTGAGGGATGGAAATGGGAAAGCGGTCTCTGATGCTTTTGGCTTCAATATTCGGCATCAGATGTTGTACGTAGAGGTTTTGCTCGTGCGCCGCTTGCTCAAGCGCTACGCGTATGTCCGGATTGGGGTCCAGTACATAGGCCGCAATGTATTTTTGCTTCGGGACGCGAGTTCTTGATTTTTGGATGAGCTTGTTGTAATCGCTTGCTTGAAGCAGGAAGGTGGGGTCAGGCATTTGCACGGCTTCTCTGCCGAATACCGCTGCACACAGTTGTATGCCCGAGCTTTCGCGGACCGAAAGCGCTTTGAAATCTTGAATTAATTGGCGGCAAGTATCTGTTTCTTCAGCGGTACCCTCCCATTGATCTGAACCGAACGAAGCGGCATAGGCAAAACTGCGTTGTCTTTGTTCTGCTGTAGCAAAGTCTAAGAAATATTTAGATACCCCCCCGAGATTTCTTGTATACAGGGCGCGCCACACCTGGTCGCTGCCTACAATAAAAGCGTCTTGCGGGGCGACTTTGCTGCGCTCTGCCATCTGCATGAATTTCTTTTTAAACAGATGAGCCTTACGGTGTGTGAAAATGGATGGAAGATAGCTCATTTTACCCAGCATGAGCTTGATAGACCATTTCACCAATCTATACCTATCCCTCAGAGTCGGATTATAGGCAGCCGGTGTTTTGCAATCCGCAATGTTTTCAATAATATCGGCATCGATACCCAGTTGCTGAACGGCTTGAAGGAGCGCTAACGCTTGCAGCCCTCCTCCGAAATTACCTCTATATGGATGTGTATAGATATGTACCATTTTTAATGTTGTCTATGCCGTTATGGAGGTTATATGAATGCGGTGCGCGGTTTTTGGAATCCGGTTGAGAATGCCGATACTTTGCCGTTGCGTGTGACCTCGTTACCGAGATAACCCACATTGGCAGAGTATTCCCTCGTCACGCCCTTTATCCTAGCAGAAGATAGTTTGTAAGTCAATCTAAAGGAATGTATGTAAATCTATATTTTGCTTTTGTGCCCACATTGTGGATTTGAAACTTTGCTCTGTTAAACGTTTAGGCTGATAAATCGGAGTTTGAATATACGAATGACGATATACGAGGTACGAAGTTCAGGAGTCAGGCGCCTGCGGCGCAGTGTTGCAAAGCCACGCATGAGTTGCCGCTGTCATTACGGCTGTATTCCTGACTATTACTTCGTATTTTGAATCTCGTAACTCGTACTTCAAATTACAATTTATCGGGGTGTTTGATGTGAGCGAAGCGAACTGAATTTTTGAGCCCCGCCGTATGGCGAGGCGGTATATGATAGCCCGGGGTTCCGTCTTCGGGCTTTCGCCCTACGCCGAGACAAGAAAGCCGCGTTAGCGGCGGAACCCCGGGTCCGGAATAAACGTTATTCGAACCCCGCCGAATGGCGGGGTGGCATAAAGGGTGGCTTAATGACGTAAGGATTTATTTTTTCATTCATTGTGATATTACAAAATCAGCGTAAATATTAACGCCAGGCATTATGTCACCCCTTGCCGGGGTTCCAATATATTTTTCATCTTACCCCGGGTTCCGCCGCTGACGCGGCTGCACCCGGGTCTACCATATGCCGCCCCGCATGCGCGGGGCTCAAAAATTCCGCTCGCTTACGCGAGCCATCTGCTCGATAAATTTCGATTTATCAACCGAAATGTTTAACAGAGCGTATTATAATACGGTATAACCTTGGGCGCGTATGGTTGCGTGCAGCTCGGCAAGGGGGATATTGTTGCTGAGGGTGAGGGTTACACGCTTGGCTTTGTGGTCTGCTTTGCAATCAACAACGCCGGCTATGGCGAGCAGTGCTTTGGTAACATGGGCTTCGCAGTGCGGGCACATCATGCCGTCTACGGATATGGTGATGGTATTCATCTTTTGTGGTGGTGTGATGGGAAAGTGGCGCAGACGCAGCGCATTGGTGACAACGCAGAGGCTGCTCAGCCCCATGGCTGCGGCAGCCACAGCAGGGTGTAGCTGCCAACCGAGCAGGGGATAAAATACACCCGCTGCCAAGGGGATGGCAAGGCAGTTGTATAAGAGAGCCCAGAAGAAATTTTGCCTGATGTTGCGAATGACGGCGTGGCTTAGGCGTATGGCGCCCACGACATCGGTCAATGTGTTGCGCACCAGAATAACGCCGGCGCTCTCCAGCGCAACATCTGTACCGGCGCCAATGGCTATGCCTACATCGGCGCGTGTAAGGGCGGGGGCATCGTTAATGCCATCCCCCACCATGGCGACTTTGAGGCCTGCCTGTTGCAGGTGGCGCACGCATGCCTCTTTGTCTTGCGGCAACAGGTCGGCATGCGCCTCTGTAATACCGGCTTGTTGTGCAATGGTGTGTGCCGTGCGGGTGTTATCGCCTGTGAGCATGATGACGCGGCAGCCCATTGTTTGCAGGTCTGCAACGGCGGCGCGACTATCGGGTTTCAATGTATCTGCCAGGGTGATGAGCCCCACATACTCCTTACCGCGTGAGAAATAGAGCGGGGTTTTGCCTGCTGCTGCCGCTTGCTCCCCACAATGCTGAGGTATATTTACGCCGAGCTCTTGCATGAGCAGGGCATTGCCCGCAGCGCAGAGTGTGCCGTTTATCTGCGCGGTAATGCCTCTGCCGGGTATGTAGGTGTGCTTGCTTGCGGTTTGCGGGGGGATGCCTGTGCCCGCCCGCACAATGGCTGCTGCCAGGGGGTGATTGCCGGTGCTTTCGAGGCTTACGGCCAGTTGCATCAGCTCTGCTTCGGTGGTGCCCGCTGCCGGTATTACCTCTGCCACTTGCGGTTTGCCTTGGGTGAGCGTGCCGGTTTTGTCGAGAAGAATAGCGCGTGCGCTGTGCAGGGTTTCAAGGGCTGTGCCGTTGCGGAAGAGTATGCCGGACTCTGCCCCCCTGCCGGTGCCCACCATGATGGCAACGGGTGTTGCAAGCCCCAAGGCGCAGGGGCAAGAGATAACCAGCACGGCTATGGCGCTCGATACGGCAAAGTCTACCCCCGCCCCGGCAAGTATCCACGCTGTGGCTGTGAGGAGGGCTATGCTGACCACCACGGGTACAAATACGGCAGATATGCGGTCTGCAATGCGAGCGATGGGGGCTTTGGTGGCGGCGGCTTCGCCCACCAGGCGAATGATGTCGGAGATGGCGGACTCTGCTCGTGTTTTGTCTGCGCGCACGGTCAACACGCCGTTGCCGTTGATGCTACCGGCATATACGCTGCAGCCGGGTGTTTTTTCTGCGGGCATACTTTCGCCTGTGAGGGCTGCTTCATCTGCCGTAGAGCTGCCCGCCAGCACGGTGCCATCGGTGGGTATGCGCTCGCCCGCGCGGATGAGTAATGTGTCGCCCGCTTGCACGGCATCTGCCGCAATGGTGACAGCCCCGCCTTCTTTCAATACGGTGGCGGTTTGCGGCATCAGGGTGAGCAGCTTTTCTAACGCCTTACCGGTGCGCCCCGTGGCGCGGGTCTCAAGCCATTTACCCAGGGTGATGAAGGTGAGGATCATGGCGGCGCTTTCAAAATAAAATGCGCCCCTGTGGTGCAGAAAGAAGTTGGCTATGCCATCTGCCATGGCTGTGGCGGCACCCAGTGCCACCAGGGTATCCATGTTGGCGGCCCCGCTCATTACACTTTTGGTGCCGGCAATAAAAAACTTGCGGTTCAACCACAAAATGGGCAGGGTAAGCAATAGTTGCACCATGGCAGATACCGGGCCGTGCCAAAGATGATGCACGGCTACCAAGGGCAGCAATAATGCGGCAGAGTATGTGAAACGTTTTTTCAGTATGGCCGTTTGGCTTTGCGGGGTAGTGGCGGCATGCCCCGCTTTTGCGCCATAGCCGGCGGCTTCAACGGCGCGGATGATGTTTGCCGCATTTTGCGGCTCGTGAAAACGTACCTTCATGGTGCCGGTAAGTAAGTTTACCTGCACGCTCTCAATACCCGCCAGTTGCCCTACGGCTCGCTCCACGTGTGCAGAGCAGGCCGAACAGCTCATGCCGGTTACTACAAAGCTCTCCTCGCTGCTTTTCACGCCTTTCATCTTACAATTTTGCAGAATTTTTGTAAAGCGCGGGGTGTGTCTTTGTTTCTATATTCTGCGGTGGGGGGCTCATGCGCCGAGCAAGCTGCGCATGGTTTGCATTTTGAGGGTAGTCTCTGCCCATTCTGCCTGCTCGACCGAATCGGGCATGAGCCCGCCGCCTGCGTACAGCCTGCACAGACCGGGGAAAATCTGCATGCACCGCAGGGTGACGAACAGATGCGTTTCTGTTGCAGAGACCGGCCCCAAATACCCGGCGTAGTAGCTGCGCTCAATATCGGGGTGGTTGCGTATAAACTCCCGTGCCGGCTCGGCGGGGAACCCGCTGACGGCGGGGGTGGGCGGCAAGGTGCCCAACAGCGCAGGCAGTTGCTCGGGGACCATACGGAAGCGTATATGCGTGCACAAATGCTCTAACATACGCCCGGCTGTTACGGTGTGCGGGCCATCGCATTCTATGCCATGGGCAACGGGGTGCAGGCAAGCGGTGATATGCTTGGTGACCAAGGCATGCTCTTGCAGGTTTTTGGCATCCCACGGTTGCGCATTGTTCGCCCTGGTGCCGGCTAAGGCCATGGTGTGCCATTGCTCGCCCTCGCGGCGTAACAGTAGCTCCGGCGTGCTGCACAGCCAGGTGCCGCCTTGCGGGGTGTGAAACAGGCAGTTGAAGGCCTGAGGGGCCGTGTGGTGTAGGGTAAAAAATGCCTGCGCGGGTGAAAAATGCGGCGCGGGGATGTCCTCTGTGCGGGCCAATACCAGCTTGTGTAAGACCCCGGAGTTGCAGATGGCGCCGTGGTATTGCTCAAAAAGGCGGTGGTAGTCTGCTCTTGCGGTTTCCGGCTCTGCGGGTACGTCCGGGGGCAGGGGGGCAAAGTCTTGTGGCAGCGGGGGGGCTTGCAGCTCCTTGCGGATGCTGTAGGGGGGCGCATCATACTCTGCCAGCACAAATCCGGCATCTGCAATGCCGGGGTAAATGCCGCCGTCTCGTTGCATGCAGAACTCTGCCGGTTCTCCCGGCAAGGCATACAGGGCAAACGCACACTGCCGCTTGCACAGGGCATCTATTTGCTGTAGGGGGATATTCTGCATGCGCCCTAAGTCTAACATGACGGACATTTGATGGCAACTCTTTTTCCTGCGCTTGCGGTATAAAAAAAGGCTGCTTTGCCTTCCGCAAAGCAGCCTTTGAAGAGTTAATGCGTGAAACCGAATCAGAACTTGTAGGAGGCACCTACGTTGATGTTGTGCTCCGTTTGGTCATCTGCGGTGCTGAAATCATAGTTAGCCCGCAAGCTCCAAGAGTCATTGATGCGGTACTCTGCCCCGCCTGTTACTGTGCAACCGAATCTTCCGGGGTTAGTGCAGTGGAATCGGGAACCGTTGGCAGATACAGAGGGATTGTGGCGATCAACATCCTGATGGATGGCGACTTCTCCGTACAAGGTGGTCTTTTCGGCGAGCTCATAGCTGATGCCACCACCCAGCATAAAGCGCAGGTTTTGCATGGCCTTGGCCTTGTAGGCACCTGTTGTATCGGAATCTTGTGCATAGTACTGAGCCCCGACAAAGCCATTTACGGTTGTGCGGTTGTTGAGCTCGCGGTAGTAGGTGGCGCGGGCATCCAACTGAAGAGTGTCTTGAGTCCAATCTCCGGGGATGCTTGAGTGCTCAGATGTTGTGCGTCCATAAGCGGCGGACCAGTTGATGCTCACGGCATCTGTGCTGTTGGGGCACCAATGCCATGCGCGACCATAGCTGGCCAGGTGGAAGCTCTCCTGCGTCACAGCAGTGGTTGAGAAGGGCTTGACTTTGCCCCAATCATACCCGAGGGCTGCACCGATGAGTCGATTGGCATTCAGACCTTTTTCTACACCGATGGCACCACCGTAGATGGAATAATCTGCCCCATTGCTGCCAATGCGGGAGTTGTGGCTGTAGATGCTGCCCCATGCCATGGTAGCTTTTTGGCCGGGGAGTGCAAGGCAGGAGCCTGCAGCTCTCGGTGCCCAAAGCACGTTCGTGAATGCTTGGGTTGATTTGAATACACCCCAGTTTGCGGTGGCCATAGCATCTGCATCGCCACCTTGGAAGACAAAGCTGAGAAGGTTGCCCTCCCATTGCAGGTCATCGAACCCGGCAATGCCGTTAACTGTTACGTTCTCGGGGGTCCAGCCTTCTGCCGGGGTCTCTGTGCTGATGATCATGTATTTGCCGCTTCTGAGCGTGCCTTCAAAACCCAGAGTCAGAGTAAGAGGGGCTTCTACATTGGCAGTGCTTGTTGTAATGGCTGCCTGTGTCAGGTTGCTTTCACTCAGCGTAATGTTTTGCTCTGTTATTGTGAAGGCGTTACCTTCTGTCAGATTAAGCGCGGAGCCCGCTGATACGTGGATTTCATCGAAACCTTCGACGTTGCCCACTGTACCGATATAGGCTTTTTCCTCGCTGCCGACAATCAGGGTCTTGTTACCCTTTACTTGGGATTCCTCATCACGACCATTGGCCTGTATGGTGCCCTTAACATCACCGCTGAGCAGTTTAACGGTGGCATCTTTTTCTACCACGCTACCGTTCTTACCACCGCCGTATACATTACCTTCTACTGTGCCACCATTAATTTCTACATAGGTGCTGCCCTTTACAGTGTCGCCGTCGCCGGCTCCGTATACATTGTTTGCGATGGTGCCGCCGGTAATGATAACGGATGTGTTACCGTCCACATATGAGTTGGCATTATAACCACCACCGTAAACGGAGCCCGTGATGGTGCCGTCTTTGATTTTAACATCGGTATCTTTTACATACCCCATATATCCGCCATTGCCGTTACTGCTGGCTCCGGCATATATAAAGTCTACAACGGTATCTTTACCGGATACTTCTATGCTGACAGTGTTGTTAGCTGCTCCGTTAAAACCGCCACCAAGTACCATACCGGTTGTGCCTCCGGATAAGGTAATATTGATTTTTTCGTTCTGAGCCCATGCAGGGTTTGCTAAATAGTCTGCTAATGCCTGCCCGGATAAAGCGCTCTTTGCTGCTGTCATTTCGTTAGTGAGCAGTGAGCTTTGCAGATAGGAGCCGTATATAGAATCAACGTTGCCTCCCTCTACTTTAATATTTATCTCTGCGTTTGAGGCAGATTTAGGGGCAAATTCACCATTTGGCAGGGTGTTGTATCTTTGAGCCCCGGGGACGGTTAATGTTGTGCCGTATGCTTGGCCTATGTCATAGCCGGCTATTAATAGACCTACACTGGCTCCTTCTTTTACGGTAACGGTTTTATTGCCCGTAGCAACATAGCCTCTTACACCTGCCCCGGCTACGCGATTGAGCTTTGTTGTGATTGCATTTCCCTGCTCATCTACCCCGCCAATGGTCAGGTTTGTATGTGTTGCAACTCTTTCGTTGCTGCTTTCTGTGGCCTTGTATCCGGGAGCCACGCCACCAATGTGGCCTTTAGTGGGGGTGCTGGAGGCCGTGTTCTTGTATCCGTAACCGCCGCCGAAACTACCGGTAGTGCCATCCCCTGTAAACGTCGAGTTGACGGTGCCGTTGGCGTCTGTACTGTATGAGTAAGTACCATCCCCTACGGAAATAGTGCCACTTCCCGGTGCTGCGATGGCATAGCAGCTTGCGCTTAATACTGAGGTAAGTAGCGTAATGGGTAATTTTAATTTCATTTTTCTTTTAATAGTTGTTTAGGTGGAGCTGAGGGGGCTCCAACAGGGGAATAATAGATGAAATAGGGGTGAATGTCAAGCAAAAATATACGCAAAGCACTGATAATGAAAGCCCAGCACCCCCCCCCGATTTAATAGGAAATAAAGTGTGCGTAATGTTACGCGTGGGGATAATTAGATGCTCTGAGCTATGCAGACCGATAAATTGGTAGTTGTGGGGGAGACCCCGCGAGCGTTAGCGAGCCGAATTTTTGAGCCCCGCTAGTCAATTGGGGGCGCCATAAAATAGCCCGGGCGTGGAGCCGCGCCAGCTTGTCACGGCTTCGGCAAGCCTACGCCGTGACAAGCCTCAGCTGTGTACTATACTATGGGGTTAGGCAATGAAAATCATTGCCAATCGATGACAATTTCTGCACGCAGCTCGCCGTTGGAAGTGATGGTGTGCTGCGTTTGCATGCCGGCTAAGCGGTGCTCAATGCAAATGGGGTGGCCGGCAAAGGTTTCGCGTTTGAAATTGACGCGGAAGCGGACGGGGGCAGCAGCAGGGCGCATGTGCTCGGGCAGGGTATCTAACACCCAAGTAAGGTAAGCACTGTTGTTGATGTGGCCGTTAAAGTCGATATCTCGGCGGGGTGCGGTGAGCTCTGCCGTAGCGGTTTGTGTGAACTCTGCGGGGGTGCTTAACTCTGTGTCGATGAGGGCCGGGCAGGCCTCGGGTATGTTAACCCTGTCCATAATCTTTTTAAATGGCATGGGGCGGCGGCTGTTTATGTCGATAAGCACCCAAAGCAAATCTGCCTGTGCCAGTATGTTGCCCTCTTGGTCCGTAAGCTCTACAAAACGGCGTGCCTGCAGTGCAGAGGCCTTGCCGGTGTTGGAGCGTATACGCACCTCCTCCTTCCATTTGGGCGCGCGGATAATACGAAAATCTCCCTGCACCTCCACCCAAATGAGCCCGTTACTCATGCTCCAGTCATAGCCCAAATCATTGGCAGATGCATGCGTTTCTGCTGCTTCTTGGCAGTATTGCATGAACATATCCGGCTTGAGCAAGTGGTCTGCCCCACATTCATAACTGGTAACTGTATGAGTAATATTGAGATCTTCCATGGTAGAGCTGACTCTATCATATGCGATGCCTTGCGTCAAGCCGAATTCTTTGCTACTGATGCTAAGCGGAAATAAAAAGCCCATGGCTCCATTTACAGAGCCATGGGCTAAACTTAAAATCAACTGTGGCTGATTACATAGCCATGATAACCGCGCCGGTCAGCACGAATGCTGCAATGATAATCCACAGTGCAACAAGACCCTTGCTGCTCTCTGTGCTATTGCCCTGCAAGTGGCTGTACTTGCTGCGGTTGCGGCTCTTGCGCATGAAGCCGTCGTAGTTCTTCTGCAACAGAGTTGCTTCTACCTGGCGCATTACGTCCAAGAGTACGCCCACAAGAATCAACAGAGAGGTGCCACCGAAGAACTGGCTTACAATCATGTTCAGACCAAACCATACGTAAAGCAGGGAGGGCAAGAAGTAGATGAGTGTCAGGAACAGCGAACCTGCAAAGGTAAGGCGAGACATTGTCTGGTCAAGATAAGTTGCGGTAGGCTGACCGGGACGTATGCCGGGAATATAGCTGCCGCTGCGTTGCATGTCTTCAGAAATCTGCTGGGGTTGGAACATGGTTGCTACCCAGAAGTAGGAGAAGAAGAAGATCATGATGGCGGAGATGATGTAGTAACCGATACCGGAGGGAGACATAAGGATGTCCACAATGTGAACGATGCTCGAACCGGGGGAGCAGACTTGTCTTACAAGCATTGCCGGCAGCGCCAGAATAGCAGTTGCAAAGATAACGGGCATCACGCCGGAGTAGTTTAACTTGAGCGGCAGGTATTGTGTGCCACCGTTCATCATCTTGCGGCCTACCATGCGCTTGGCCTGCTGCACGGGGATGCGGCGCTGTGCCTGTGTGATGGTTACTACCAAGGCTACTACGAGTACCATGAACAGAATAAGAGCCACAATGGCCAAAGAACCCAGCGGGTTGAGGGTTTCGCCCGAGCCTACGTAGGTGGACCATGCAATGGCGAATGCACCCGGAAGCGCACTGATAATGTTGACAGAAATGATAAGGGAAATACCGTTGCCGATACCGCGCTCCGTAATTTGGTCGCCAATCCACATCAGGAACATGGTGCCTGTTACAATGATGAAGATGGTAGTTACCGTGAACATGAAACCGGGCGTAAGTATCAAGCTGCCATTGATGTCGAGCCCGATGCTCTCCGGGCTGGCAAGTGTAATGGTAAGCAGGTAACCCTGAATCACGGCGATGATGATGGCAAGTAGACGTGTGATCTTCGTCATCTTTTGACGCCCACCCTCTTCTCTCAACATCTTCTTGAAAGACGGTATGACCGCACCCATCAACTGGGTCATAATGGAGGCAGAAATGTAGGGCATGATACCCAATGCAAAAATGCCGCACTGCTGCAAGCCACCACCGGAGAAGATGGTAAGAATCGCACCCAAAGCCCCGAACGGACCATCCTTGCTCTCGGCTTGCTGGTCCATGTAATCCTTGAGCAATTCAACGTTTACACCGGGAAGCGGCAGGTGCACACCCAAGCGCACGATGACGATCATCGCCAGCGTGAACAAGATGCGGCTGCGCAAATCCGGTACCTTCATGGTGTTGGCAAATGCAGTTATCATATAGCCTGTGATTTTTGTGTTTTGAAAATGTTTGTTGCAGCGCGTTTACCCCTCTTTATCTGCCGCTTTTTTCACTCTCGGCCTTTTCGGTGTGAGGCTACGTGTGCGGATGTCGTAAAATTGTCTCTTACTTTTCCTACACGTACGCCGGGTGGCGCTGCGCCACCCGGCTTGTGTAATTTGTTAACTGATGTTTTTGAGCGCTTTATGGCGCTTTTATGTGCATCAGGCCTGGGCGCTCAGCACCGTGAGGGTGCCGCCGGCAGCTTCAATCTTGGCAGCTACGGAGGAGCTGGCGAAGTCTACCGTTACGTTGAGAGCCTTGGACAGGTTACCGTTGCCGAGAAGCTTAACGGCGTCGCACTCGCCCTTTACAAGGCCGGCTGCGCGCAGCTCGTTCTCTGTAACCGTTGCACCGGCTTCAAAGAAAGCCTCAAGCTGGCAAAGGTTAACAATAGCAATGGTGGACTGGAAGCGGGCGTTGTTGAAGCCCTTCTTCGGCAGACGACGGTGAAGGGGCATCTGGCCACCTTCGAAACCGGGGCGAATGGAGCCGCCGGAGCGGGCCTTCTGACCCTTGTTGCCCTTGCCGCAGGTCTTACCCAGGCCGGAGCTCTCGCCGCAACCGAGGCGCTTCTTGCGATGCTTGGCACCCGGGTTGGGTTGAAGTGTTTGAAGTGTCAACATGATGGTAAAATCAATGGTTGAATGTTAATCTCAGATGGCGGAGTCCTTCTTCTTCTTGCCGCGGGCAGAGAGAATCTGGTCTGCAGTGCGCATGGAAAGCATGGCCTGCATGGTAGCCTTCACTACGTTAGCGGCGTTGGAGGAACCCATGGACTTGGCGATGATGTTGGTAACACCGGCAGCCTCAAGTACGGCACGTACCTTTGCACCGGCTACAAGACCCGTACCGGCGGAGGCCGGCTTCAACACGATCTTAGCACCACCGAACTCGGTGTAAATCTCGTGCGGAATAGTCTCGTTTACTACTACCACCTTCTTCATGGCGCGCTTGGCGGCATCGGTACCCTTGCGGATGGCGTCGGATACTTCGTTAGCCTTGCCGAAGCCGTAGCCTACCTTGCCCTTCTGGTCACCCACTACTACGAGGGCGCTGAAGGAGAAACGGCGACCACCTTTAACCACCTTGGCGCAACGGTTCACGTATACGACCTTCTCCATAAGCTGCGGACCCTCTTCTGCGGGAGCCTCGCTGCGACGGCCACCCTCACGGCGGGGACCACGGCCACCACGGCCGTTGTCACGGCGCTGGCCACGACCACGCATGGGCTGCTGGGAGGGAGTCTCCTGAGTTGTCTCCTCAGCGGGAGCTTTCGTTTCTTCAGTGTTCATTACTGTTGCAACCTTTCTTTTTAGAATTTGAGACCGGCCTCACGAGCGGCATCGGCCAGAGACTTCACCTTCCCGTGGTAGAGGAAACCACCGCGGTCAAATACAACCTCAGTGATGCCTGCTGCCAGGGCCTTCTCGGCGATAAGGGCACCTACCTTGGCGGCGGATTCCTTGTTTGCCTTCTTGAGCTCTACGTTCTTGGTGCATGCGGCGCAAAGGGTTACACCCTTCGTGTCGTCGATGACCTGTGCGTAGACGTGCTGGTTAGAGAAATTAACTGCCAGACGGGGGCGCTCAGGCGTACCGGCAATCTTCTTGCGAATACGCGTATGAACGCGGGCGCGGATGGCTTTGCGATTGATAGTGCTCATTTTTCTGTAAACTTTGGTATAAGTGTTTGAGATGATTACTTGCCAACGCTCTTGCCTTCCTTGCGGCGGATGTACTCACCAACATAGTGAATACCCTTGCCCTTGTAGGGCTCCGGCGGATAGTAGCCGCGCACCTCAGCCGCGAACTGACCGACAATCTGCTTGTTGATGCCCTCTACCTTCAGCTTGGTGTTGTCCGTTACAGTAACGGTGATACCGCTGGGGATGGGGTGGAGGATGGGGTGGGACTTACCGAGTACGAGGTCAAGCATGTTGCCTTTAACGGCTGCTTTAAGACCTACACCTACGATTTCCAACTCTTTAACGAAGCCCTTGCTTACGCCCTCTACCATGTTGTTAAGGAGGGAGCGGTTCGTGCCGTGAAGAGCACGGAGTGCGCGGGTTTCATCTGCACGGCTTACGGTGAGCGCGGTGCCCTCTACAGCGGCGGTAATGCCGGTGGGGAGCGTCCAGCTCAGTTCGCCCTTAGCACCCTTTACGGTAACATCGGCACCATTGATGGTGACGGTAACACCGGCGGGGATGGTGATAACTTTCTTACCTACTCGAGACATATTGTTCTTAAATGGTTAGGGGTTAATACTTACCATACGAGTGCGATAAGCTCGCCACCAATCTGCTGCTTGCGGGCCTTGGCACCGGTCATCATACCACGAGAGGTGGATAAGATGGAGATGCCCAAGCCGTTCATAACGGTGGGGATATCCTCAGAGTGTACGTACTGGCGGCGGCCCGGCTTGGAGCAGCGCTTTACGTCCGTGATGATGGTCTTGCCATTGGCGGTGAACTTGTTCTTCACCTTGATGGCCTTGTCCTTACCTTCACCCACTACCTCGAAAGACCAGATGTAGCCCTCTTCTTGAAGAATGCGGGCAATCTCAGCCTTGATGCCGGAGAACGGCACGGTGAAGACCTCATTACGGGCGAACCCGGAGTTCTTCAGGCGGGTAAGAAAATCTGCGATAGGATCACTTAATACTGCCATGGTTGTAAATTAGTTAGGCGTTTGCTTCTGTCTTCTTGTTGGGCTTGCGGAAGGGGATACCCAGCTCGGCAAGCAAGTCACGACCTTCGTCATTCGTCGTGGCAGAGGTCACGAAGATGATGTCGAAGCCGATGTTACGCTTAATCTGGTCCAGCTCGATTTCGGGGAAGATGGACTGATCGGGGATACCGATGGCGTAGTTACCGCGACCGTCAAAGGACTTGGTGGGCAGACCACGGAAGTCGCGAATGTTGGGGGCGGTAATGTTGATGAAGCGATCGAGGAACTCCCACATGCGGGTGGAGCGCAGTGTTACGCGTGCGCCGAGTACTTCACCCTCGCGGAGTTTAAAGTTAGCAACGCTCTTGCGGGCGTAGGTGACAGCCGGCTTCTGGCCGGTGATTTTGGCGATTTCGGCTACAGCGTCCTCAACTGCCTGTTTGCGGTCGGGGTGCTTGCCCATGCAAGTAGTAACAACAATCTTCTCCAGACGGGGAATCTGGTGAACGTTGCTGTACTGATGCTTCGCCTGGAGGGCCGGTACGACCTTCTCCTTATAGTATGTAAGCATTGTAGGTGTGCTCATAATTTTTAGCGGGTCAGCTCTGTTGTTAATGGTTTATGTTTGATGGCTTAAGCGCGGAGTTTCAGCCTTGCGGCATCAGCTCTCTTTCTTCACATTTGAGATGTGGATGGGGCCGTCAATGTCGATGATGCCGCCCTCGGGGTTGTCCTCGGTGGGCTTGGTGGCCTTCTTGAGAGTGCGTACACCCTCTACGATGACCGTTTGCTTCTTGGCGTCAACAGACGTAACGACACCACGCTTGCCCTTGTTCTTGCCGGCGATAACGAGTACATTGTCGCCTTTCTTCACGTGGGTCTTCATCGTGTGTGTGTTTGGTTTGTGTTGTCGTGTCCCTACACCACACCTGTGGTGAGGGGTCACAGAGTCTACACGTTTAGCAGGCGTCCGTCAAGCACAATCTCAATTTTTTGTAATTTTTTTGTGTTTTTTCGTGCCGTTGTGCTTGTTTGTGGTGCAAAACGTCTCAGTATCAGAATAAATTATCGAACAAATCGTGTTCTATTTGACCGTATATGAGGATGCTAATGATGAAGAGGATGAGAAGGCCGAGGGTGATGAGCGCCTGCTTATTGTCCTCACGCCGTTCACCCTTTGTTCTGGCTCGCGTCTTCCAGGTAAGGAGGCCTAACAAGGGGGCTCCGAGGCAACCGAATGCGCAGCCTGCGACTGCGTCTGAGGCGCCACTTACGGACTCCGCGTCTTCCAATTCGCGCAGAATTTGCTTTCTTGCCTTTTTGGCTTGCTTTTTCAGGCTATCAGGATACGTTGTGAAGCAGATGGGGTTGGGCCCGGTGAGTCCTTTGCCCAGTACCAAAGTATCCATAGAGATTTTACCGCTTTCAAGCATGCGGTGCAGGGTGTCTCTGTGGATAGGTTTTTCGCAATATGTTGTTTCATCGGTGAAGATATAGTATTCATTTTCGTCTAACTCTGCGATGAGGGCATTTATCTCATTTTTTGCGTCCTGCTCATTTTTTCTGATAATGGCTGCTGCCACGGGGTTTATTTTGCTCATAATTAATCGGAGGAGAATATCTTTTTGCGCGTATGGGAGAAACGGCTGCTGAGGATGATGGCCGTCAGCGTGAGTGAGATAATGAAGCTCACCCAAGCCCCGGCAGGGCCCATGGCGGGTACTATATAGTCAGTATGGATGAGAATGCACGAGAGCGGGAACCCGATTAACCAGTAGCTGACCAGATTGGTCCATGTGATAATGCTCGTGTCGTGGCAGCCTCTCAGCAACCCGCCCATGAGCGCCTGCGTGGCATCCGGTATTTGGTAGATGGCGCAGTAGATGAGCAGGGTGGAGGCTAAGCCGATAATGTCGGGTGATTGAGTGTAGAAGCCGACAATGCTCTTGCAGTAAATGATGGTGACAACCATGATAAGAATCACCGAGGCAAAGGTGATGGTAAAGAGGGTGCGCACCATGGCGTCGAATGCTTCTTTGCGGCGCCCACCCACGTGGTAAGCTGCGCGTATGGAGGCTGCAATGCCGAAGCTGAGCGGTAGCATGAAGATGATGCCGCTTACATTGATGGCAATTTGCTGGGAACTTACCAGCGTTTCACTGTTGGGTGCTATGGCGATGATGAGGGTCACCATGCTGAAGAAGCTCATTTCGCACAGCGACGCCACACCCACCGGTACGCCTAATTTGAGAATGTGGCGTACCAGCCCCCACTCCGGGCGGCGCAGGCTGAGCATTTGTTTGGCGCGCAGGCTATGTTGTTTGCTGCCCAGCATTATGCCCAACATCATCAGCGCCATCGCCCACATGATGATGGCTGTGGCGAGTCCGCAGCCGGCACCCCCTAATTCGGGGCAGGGGCCTATGCCGAATACTAATGCATAATTGAGCGGTATGTTCAGCAATAGACCGAATAATGAAACGATCATGGCCGGGCGTGTTTGCCCATAGCCCTCAAAGTTGGCCATGATGACGCGCATGAGCAGGTTGGCCGGTATGCCCAACATGACATACCATGTGTATAGCTGTGCCTGCCGTGCCAGTTCCTGGTTGTCTGTAACCAACCAAAAGGTGAAAGAACCCGCAAAGATGACGATAACTTCAAATATGGACAAGCATATGGCAAGCGTTTTGCCGTTGTTGAGAAAAAGCCCGGCTTTGCTCTCGGCGCCTGCGCCGCGCAAGCGTGATATCATGGCGCTTAAAATTGTCAGTACTGCGCCTACTGATATTGTAATGGTGCCGGCAATAGAAAAGCCCATGCCTACGGCCGCAAGCTCGTTATCGCCTTTCCACCCTGCTACCAAGGTGTCTGTTACACCCATGCCCATGTGCAGCAAGTTGGCGATATACAGCGGAAACATCAGCACCAATAAGCGCTTCAGTTCATGCTTATCTATCCATTTGCTGTGACTTGCTGCTTCCATGGTTGTGTGTCTTATGTAAAAAAGGCTCCATCTTGGTGATGGAGCCTTTTAGCATCTGGAACGGGATTCGAACCCGTGTTGCCCGCGTGAAAGGCGGGTGTCCTAGGCCGACTAGACGATCCAGACACTTTATCGCGTTGGTTACTGTCAGCGCACGCACAATTTAGCATATTTTTTTCTGTTTGGCAAGCATAAAATGATATTTTTTCATTTTTTTTGTAAAATGATGGCAAATTGTGCCATGACTATGTTTGAATTTTCGGTTGATAAATCGGAGTTTATCACGCCCGTAGGGCGTTTTCACCATCCGTCATCAGACGGATTTTTCACTTCATTTTGCCAAAAATGATTTTCACCACGAGCATATATGCGAGTTTTTCACATCTATTTATAGTGAAAAACAAAGCTTGCGCTTTGTGGTGAAAAATGCGCGGGGCGCATGGTGAAAAATCGGAGCTGCGCTCCGAAGTGAAAACAGTCTGCGACTGTGATACAAATTAAAATTTACCACCCCGCCGGTGTTTTAGTGAAAACAGCCTGCGGCAGAGAGCCAGCGAGATATACAGAAAGCGGGTGCATGTGAGACACATGCACCCGCATAAAAAGTAGGTCAGCTTAAGCTGAGAAGAACTTAGGCGATGGAATCACCGAGCTTCTTCATAGCCTCAGCGGCACGGTTGGAGTAACCCCATTCGTTGTCGTACCAGCCGCAAACCTTAACCATGTTGCCGCCTACAACGTAGGTGAAGCCGGCGTCAAAGATGCAGGAGTGGGGGTTGGAAACGATGTCCTGGAGAACGAGAGCCTCCTCGGAGTACTCAAGGATGCCCTTAAGGGGACCCTCAGCAGCTTCCTTCATGGCAGCGTTAACTTCCTCAACGGTCACGTCGCTCTTCAGCACGGCCACGAAGTCGGTAAGAGAACCGGTGGGGGTGGGAACGCGGAAGGAAGCGCCGTTAAGGAGGCCCTTGAGCTGGGGAATCACCTCACCGATAGCCTTAGCAGCACCGGTGGTGGTGGGGATGATGTTGATAGCGGCAGCGCGCATACGACGGGGGTCGCTGTGGGGGAGGTCCAAGATGCGCTGGTCGTTGGTGTAGGAGTGGATGGTGCTCATCATACCCTTCTCGATGCCCCACTTGTCGTTGAGAACCTTAACCATGGGGGAAAGGCAGTTTGTGGTGCAGGAAGCGTTGGAAACGATGTTGTGCTTGGCAGCATCGTACTCGTCATCATTGATGCCGATGCAGAAGGTGAGATCGGGGTTCTTGGCAGGAGCAGAGATGAGAACCTTCTTAGCGCCGGCCTTGATGTGACCCTCAGCCTTCTCACGAGCGGTGAAGAGACCGGTGGACTCAAGAACAACGTCAACACCGAGCTCAGCCCAGGGGAGCTGATCCGGGCCCAGCATACCGCCAACGATCTTGATGGCGTGGCCGTTTACAACGAGGTTGTCACCGTCGATTTCGATGGTGCCGTTGAACTTGCCCTGCGTGGAGTCATACTTGAGCAGGTGAGCGGTGGTAGCAATGGGGGTAAGGTCGTGGATGGCAACAACCTTCTCGAGCTCGGTCTGGGACATGGCGCGAAGCACGTTGCGGCCGATGCGTCCGAAACCGTTAATAGCGTATTTAGCCATAATAGTGAGATGTATAATTAAGTTGGTTGATATTCCCGCCAAGCCACCCGGCCCAGCAAGGCATGGCCAGATTGTACTCTTTATGCGCGTTTGAGTCAATACAAATTTGCGTCGACTGCACAAAAAACGCGTTATACGCATGAAAAAAAGGGATATAAGACACAAGAAGAGAGCAGCGGCCGCGAGCAAGACAAATAGAACACATTTTGAGCTTGAAAAAACAGGGCAAATAAGGTAAGATAGGCGGGCGCACGCAATGGAGTTTGAAACCGACAGATACACCGACCAACCGCTTCCGCAGACCCCCCGGCCTACCCGATACATCTGCGCAGGCGTTATGCTGATTAGCCTGGCACTGACTTTAAGTTTATTGAGCTATAACCAGCAAGAGATGGGGTGGGCAGTACTCAACGAGAGAACCCATGAAACCGCAGCAAACACGCCATGCAGTAACTGGCTGAGTGTACCGGGGCTGTATTTGGGCGGTTTGGCACAATTATTATTAGGCGGGGGTGCGCTGTATGCAAGCATCATGGCAACCGTCATGAGCGCATACAAGATGATAAAGCCGGAAAGACTGCAAACCAAGCAGTGGATATCAGCCGGCAGCATGGTGTTATTTGCCTGTGCTTTTTTAGACCTTCAGGACCGGATATTGAATGAGTGGGCATACACGCTGGAGCTTAAAGGAGCCGGCGGCTATTTGGGCTATATATTCGGCAGTTGTATACTGGCAGCCATGCTGGGCGCAGTATGGGCGGCCGTGTTGGTGGTAACAAGCCACGGCATAGCACTTGTTTGCTTATCTCGCGTCAGCCCCAAAGCACTTGCAACACAGGCCTGGGCAGACACCAAAGCTATTTTGTGCGCCATAGGACGCAGCCTGCGATTTGTATGGAGCAAGATACGGCGCGACAACACCTCCACCCCCGCTTACCGCCTTGATAATGAAGAAGAAGACGAAGGCGATTGGAAACGAAATTACGAGCCACAAAAGCCTACAGCGCCTGCGCAAGCCCGCCCCGAGCCACGCATAGAGCAACCGCAACCGGCACAGCAAGCCAGACAACAGGCACCGCTGCCCCCACGGCAAATGCCCCGTAGCGGCATGATGCAAGAGCAGCCCGCACAACAACCGGTGCGGAGAGAAGCAGAGCCACAGGGCGGAGATTACCCGGAGCCTACCATCCAAACGGCCCCGCCCCGCTTGCGCATGTACCAACCGCCTGCACCCAAGCAAGAGCCCAAACCGGAACCGCAGCCACGGCGCATGCGCGACCCGGAGGCCCGCCCCTTATCATTTGAAGAGCAAATGGCTGAGGCTGACAGAAAACTGGCAGAAAAACCCGTTGTGCAAGCCCCGCCCACCGGTAGAGCGCGCTTACCCAAAAAGAAGCAAAACTCTCAAGACAATTATTTGGATTTACTGCTTTCTCAGGATGAAGAGAGCGGGCGCAGAGGTAGCGCAGACAACGACGAAAGCGTTTCCCGCGGTGCGGAGAAACCGGAGCAAACCCCGATCAACAGGGGAGTACTCAATGCCATGAACCGCAGGCTCGGCAAGCCCGAGGAGGAGGAAGAAGAGGAGGATAACGATCTCAGCGTGCCTGCACCCCCGCAGACTCCGCCGAGAGCGCCGAGGGCCGCAACACAGCCCCCCCCCGCTACGGTGGCCCCTGCACCGCGCCGTGAACCGGAGCCGCGCCCCGAGCCCGAACCGCGCAAAGCCCCTGCACCGGCCCCCCGCAGAGAGCCGATCCCCCGTAACGCGCCGCGCGAGCTGCCGAAGGATACCCGCATTATGCAGGAGGATTACCCCCTGCCCTCGTATGACCTGCTGAATTATATACCGATAGCAGAAGAGGACAACGAGGCCGCGGCAGAAGAAATGCGCGAGACTCAGCAGTGCATTATGGATGCCCTGGAAACCTTTAAGATTAAGGTAGCACCGGGTGACATTACACGTGGCCCCAGTATTACCCGTTACGAGTTTTACCCGCCGCAAGGCTTGCGCTTGAACAAAATCACCAATCTGGCAGATAACCTCAAGCTGGCAGCCCAGGCAAAATCCATCAACATATTGGCCCCCGTACCGGGCAAGAACACCATCGGCATAGAGCTTGAAAATGCAGTAAAAGCACCTGTTTACCTGCGCGAGCTGTTGCAAAGCGAGGCCTTCCACTCCAAGAAGCTCCGTATTCCCGTAGCCTTGGGTAAAGATGTGTACGGCAACCCCGTCATCGGCGACTTGGCAGCCATGCCGCACACACTGGTGGCCGGTACCACGGGTTCCGGTAAATCCGTTTGCGTGAACAGTATGATACTGTCCATGCTCTACAAGTTCCGCCCCGATGAGCTGCGACTTATCTTGGTAGACCCCAAGGTTGTAGAAATGCAACCGTACAAGAAACTGCCGCACTTGGCCTGCCCCGTGGTGACGGTTGCCTCTCGCGTCATCGGCGCGCTGAGATGGGCTGTAAACGAAATGGAGCACCGCTACAAGCTCTTCAGTAAGATGGGCGTGCGCAACTTTGAGGACTTCAACAACCGCCCCGAAGATTATGTACCCGAGGAGGATGAGGACGAGGTAGAGCAATACCAATCTTTGCCCGCAAATTATGATGCGGCAGATGCCATTGTGCGCGACATTGAGGATTCTCAAGGCATAGAAGATATAGCCGAAGAAGAACAGGGCGAGTTTGACTTTGACCAAGATGAGGAAATACCCGCCAAGCTGCCGTACATCGTCATTATTATCGACGAGTTGGCAGACCTCATGATGCAGGTGAAAGAAGACCTCGAAAACTACATTGCCCGCCTTACTCAAAAGGCACGTGCCGCCGGTATTCACCTTGTGGCAGCCACACAGACCCCGCGTGCCAACGTTATCACGGGTATCATCAAAGCCAACATCCCCAGCCGTTTGGCATTCAAGGTGGCAAGCCCGCTGGACAGCCGCGTGATTCTGGATACCAACGGTGCGGAAAACCTGCTGGGTAAGGGCGACTTCCTCTTCTTGCCGCCCGGTGGTATCACTAAGATGACACGCGCCCAAGGCGCTTTCGTAAGCGACCCCGAGATTGCAGCCATTGTCAAGTTCTGCGCAGCCCACGCCAAGCAAAACTTCGTGCAGGGAGTAACAGCAGAGATGAATAATGCCGACAGCACCTCCGGCGGTGGCGACGGTGGCGGCAGATTGGGCGGCAATGGCATGACAGAGGATGACGCCGAGCTTTACACCCGCTGCGTGCAGCTGGTCATTACAGAGCGCAAAGCCAGCACATCCTTGCTGCAACGCCGTTTCAGCATTGGCTATGGCCGCGCTGCCAAGATTATGGATATGATGGAAAGCCGTGGCGTCATCGGCCCGGCATCCGGCAACACATCACGCCCGCGTGAAGTGCTGATAGAAGCGCCGTAAACGGACCGCTTCCATCAGCACTCCCCTGCCCTACAAAATATAATATCCTTTCCCAAAAACCAACCAATACCTTATATTATGATTTCAGAAACAACCATTAAATACTTGGCGCAGGCCAAGGGATTACTTGAGCTGTGCATACAGGGTGCAGAAAACAGAACCACAGATGAAGCGCAAACGGAACGCTGGCTTGAGGATGTGATCAAATTCTGCCGCATGGCCATTTTGAACATTCCCGGCACAACAATACCGATTCCAACCGCACCAACACAAACCTTCAAAACAAACAGCCCGGAACGCGAGATGGAGGACGATTACAAGCTCCCTACTTGCGAGATGCTTAATATGGCCCCGAACGATGCGACCATGACGCCCGAAGCCCGAGCAGAACTGGTTGACTTGCAGCAGACCCTCTGCCAAGCCATGAAAGATTTCAAAATCGACATGGAACCCGGCAACATCACACAGGGAGCTTCCTTCACGCGTTTTGAATTCTACCCACCCAAAGGTTTGAGGATG
The DNA here is from genome assembly GCA_045576695.1 of Akkermansia sp. Lineage (GTDB taxonomy): Bacteria > Verrucomicrobiota > Verrucomicrobiia > Verrucomicrobiales > Akkermansiaceae > Akkermansia. The sequence continues at coordinate 2,099 of JAZNGY010000043.1, read as the reverse complement.
AATAGAATTACCCATCTGACTGACAATCTGATGCTGGCAGCGCAAGCAAAATCCATTAACATACTTGCCCCCATCCCCGGTAAAAACACCGTAGGTATTGAGTTGGAAAATAAGGTTAAAAAAACTGTATACCTCCGTGAAATTTTGCAGAGCGAAGAGTTCCAAAACTCTACTCACCGTATCCCCCTTGCACTGGGTAAGGATGTATACGGCACGCCTATTATTGCAGACTTAAGCACCATGCCACACCTCTTGATGGCAGGCAAGACCGATTCCGGGAAATCAGTTTGCCTCAACAGCATGCTGCTTTCCATGCTCTACAAGTTCGGGCCGAATGAGCTGAAGCTGATACTTGCAGACCCCAAGGTAGTGGATTTACAACCCTACAGAAAACTGCCGCATTTGCTTTGCCCGCTGTTAACGGCACCGGAGCGCGTTATCGGCGCCTTGCGATGGGTAGTCAACGAAATGGAGCACCGCCTCAAGCTCTTTAGAGCAACAGGTGTCAGCAATGTGGAAGAATTCAATAATCGCACCGCCAACGGCACTGCCGAAACGGAAGTGGAGGGCTCGATTGAATCCTCCTACGATGAAGCAGATGTTCTTATTTCAGACCTCGACGACATGGAATGTGAAGACGACTGCGCATCGGAGATACCGGAGAAGTTACCGTACATCGTCTTCGTTATCAACGAGCTGGCAGACTACATGCTACTGGCGAAAGATGATATAGAAAACTACATTGCAAAGATTGCGCAAAAAGCACGCGCAGCCGGTATTCACCTCATCATTTCTACACAAATACCCCGCAGCAATGTCTTAACCGGCCTCATCAAAGCCAATATCCCCTCTCGCATTGCCTTCAAAGTCTCATCACCGTTAGATAGCAGAATTATTCTCGACGTCAACGGTGCAGAGAACCTCCTCGGCCATGGTGACTTCTTCTTCAATCATGCAGGGAGTAGCCGGAATAATATGATGAGAATTCAGGGAACCTTTGTCAGCGACCCCGAGATAGCCTACGTCGTCAGATACTGCGCCTCTAGCGTCAAGCAAAACTTCGAGCAAAATGTTACCGCAGAACGCAACGAGCCCATATGTACCACCGACAGCGAACCCCCGGCAGGCAAAGACATGTCCGATGAAGATGCCGAGCTCTACACCCGCTGCGTACAGTTGGTGATAACAGAACGCAAAGCAAGCACATCTCTTCTCCAGCGCCGATTCAGCATAGGCTACGGGCGCGCGGCAAAAATCATCGACATGATGGAAAGCCGTGGCGTCATTGGCCCGGTCTCCGGCAACTCATCTCGCCCGCGAGAGGTTCTCATCTGATTTTAACATGCTTTTCAATAAAAACCGAACCGATTTTTCGATAAATCTTTCGCATAAGTTAACATTTGTATTGCAGAACGAGCTCTGAACTGATAGAATACCACCATGGACTCTCAACAGCTTTTAGATTACCTTTACCGAGCAAAAGCCGACCTCAACCGTGGGCTCGAAGCACTCAAAGGCATTACTACCGGCACAGGTGACACCACGGATGCCGTATGTGATACAGAAAAATGGCTTCAAAGCGCCCGCGAAGACGTGCTGGGAGCCATCGAACTTATGGCTGAATACGACAAGCCGGATGACATGAACGACATTGCGGCCATGTTTAACGAGACGGCAGCAGTGGAAAATTGTGAGAGCTACGGCGCCGATGCCTCCGACATGTGGTTGCATTTCAGCAAGGCATGCGAAATTGCCCTGCACCTCGGCAAAATCAGCGTTCCGATTCTGGTTAACCGCTTGGATATCACACCGGCTCAGGCAGATTACCTTGTCAGCAAACTGGTGGAAGAAGAGATTATACCCGACCTGCAAAACGAGGCCGGTGAATACGTCATCTTCTGATACTGAACCACAGTATATCGCTTTAACAACAGCGGTGGCAGATTCTCTGCCACCGCTTTTTTGGTACGACCGACGCGATATGCGCACTGCGGTGAAAGTCCGCGCGGAGCCGCGATGATGCGGAACCCCAGACCTGAAGAACAACTGCGGGGAGGTAACGAACCGTGGAAAAGGAAGTTCGAGGGGAAATCCCGACT
>JAZNGY010000042.1:0-7054 GCA_045576695.1 Akkermansia sp. | reverse complement strand
TTGCCGTTGTAGATATAGCTTGTGCTGCGTGCAACATCGGTTCCAAAGCCCTCCGTCACGGAATACAGCTGCCAACCGGCATCCGAGTAGTTATACACCGAACGCGTGCAAGATGCAACATTATCGGGAGTTGCTGCAAAGTAAACCGACTCGGTGCGAACCATCAGGCCGCTCATCGGGTAAGTAGTCTCGTAGCGGTAAACGATGGCTTCATCGTCCACCCCCTTGGTGATGGTCACAACGCCGTTGGATTCCGAACGTACAAGGCTGTGCGGGTCGCGCCCGGTCTGCTGACGGGTGAGCGAGGTGTCGTTACCGCTGCGCTGAATCGTCTCTTGCTTAAACGGCGTAGCATCCTCCGCAGCATCAGGCGTGAACCACTCAAGAAGTAAATCGCCATTATCGGCGGTGGAGCACACGAGTTTAGCCTCAGCAGAGGCGCAGGAAAGCAAGTTGCCCTCATTGTCAAACTGCGTCTGCACATGCTGCGCTCGGTCGGTAGCCGTTACCTTGCGCCCCTCGGGGCTGGTGATGCTGTACACGGTGCCGTTGCTCATGTCAAAGGTCATGCAAAGACCGTTGTCATCCTTCATCATGATGTAAGCCGGGGTGCGGGAAGTGGTGGCATTGAAAGCTGCATCCTGATACTGAATGCGGTTAATTGCCATGCCGGAAGCACCGGCGGTACCGGCTTCGGAAGCATCCTCAGCGGGGATGTCAAAGAGCAGAGCCTCACCCACAGGCGGCGTGATAACTACCAGAGAGCCTACAATGGCAGCCGTCCAACGCCAAGGAGAATCATACAGAGCCTTACCGTTCTCGGGATTGAACGTAACAAAGCTCGGGCAAGCATCGCCCTCCCAACCGGGAGCCTGAGTGGCAGCATGGCGGTCTGCATCGCCATCAGTGGTGTTACCGCAGCCGCAGGAATTGCAGACCTGCGGAACGCCGCCCTTGTATTCTACCTCTCCACATGCCTGTTTGACTTGGATAGCGTAGCGGAAGAGCTTGCGGTTGTTAGCATTGCCACCTTTCATCGGGTCGTTGGTGACACGCCCATAGATGAAATACTCGCCAGCGGGCAGAACAAGGGTACGCACAGGGCGTTTCCAAGCAGAGGCTCCACTGTCGAAATCCTGCCACTCCGTGCCTTGCAAATCCATGTGGAAGCAAAGGGAACCGGAGAACGCAGTGATGATAGCCTCATTGCTGCTGAGTTTCGGAGCCGCATCAAATGCTGCCTGAATGGCATCATCTGCCAATTCCGTGTTGGAAATCAGCAAATCTCCGTGGTCATCTACCGTCATGCAGACGGAGAGCTGCGTGGGGCGGGTAAGCACAAGCTTATCACCCTTGAGAACAAGCTGATTGGTGACCGCACCCTGATTCATGAGGTCTACACAAACACCGGAGTACACCGTATCCCAGTCGCTACCGGGCTTCTGCGGTTCGGTGAAAGTGGTGCGAGTGAACCCAATGGGGCTGACTTCGCTTGCGGTGAAAGAGAAATCGGGAGACACGCCCTCGGAAACGGGGGCACCGATAGCGGTTGTATTGTTATTATCTTTCATAATCGATTTTGTATTTATTGTGATATGCTCCTTTTGCTCATCTCAGCATTATGAAATAGCAGCAGAGCCATCAACTCCGTTTTATAAATCAGATGAACGCGTTTTTCAAAGATTCCGTAGCATGAGTAGTCACTTTTCACCGTAATTACTTATGGAAACCGCGATATTCTAAAGAAAAATGAGAAAAAAATTACGCTTTTTAGAATTGTTCTAATTTTTCTCTTGACTAATTCCTACAAATATACTATATTGGGGGCGTCACCTACAAGGTAGGCGGCAATGCACAGCACATACACACACATTTCTACAAACACACAAACCTACATACACGAACCATGAAAAAGTACCGTTGCACCATCTGTGGCGAAGTAATCGAGAGCGAGACCATGCCCGAAGTATGCCCCGTATGCGGGGTAGACACCTTCGAAGAAATTGAAGAGGGGGTGGAGAAAATATACGCCGACGAGCACCGCGTAGGCGTAGCCCAAGGGCTGGACGAAGAAGTAGTCAAGGGCCTGCGCGACCACTTTACCGGCGAATGCTGCGAGGTAGGCATGTACCTTGCCATGAGCCGCCAAGCCGAGCGCGAAGGCTACCCCGAGGTGGCAGAGGCTTTCAAGCGCTATGCGTTCGAGGAGGCCGAGCACGCCGCTAAGTTTGCCGAGCTGCTGGGTGAGGTTCTTACCGCCAGCACCGAGAAGAACGTAGCCATGCGCGCAGAGGCTGAGTTCGGCGCCTGCAACAGCAAGCTTGCCATCGCCAAGCGTGCCAAGCAGCTGGGCTATGATGCCATCCACGACACCGTGCACGAGATGTGCAAGGACGAGGCCCGCCACGGCAAGGGGTTTGATGGCCTGCTCAAGCGCTACTTCGGCAAATAAGTTTGCAGGAGAATAACACTATTTCATCATAATCTCACGCCCGCGCATCCGGCAACGGATGGCGGGCGTTTTTAATGAAAAGTCACCATACTGTAAGCAACAGTAACCCCAACTCACACTTTGTACCTTGTACTTTGTACCTTTTACTTTGTACTTTGTACCTTGTACTTTGTACCTTGTACTTTGTACCTTGTACTTTGTACCTTGTACTTTGTACTTTGTACTTTGTACCTTGTACTTTGTACTTTGTACTTTACATCACATTTTGCTGAGGATTTGGCGCAGCTCGAAAACGAAGGCCTGCTGCTCCTCTTGGGTCATGGTGCCGGCAAGCTGTGTACAATTGAGCTGACCCATTTGGTCGATTTGCCAAGCAACTTTGGTACCGGAGGGGAACTCGCACTTACCGCTGAGAATAGTGCCGGGAATTTGAATATCATCTAAGCTCATGGTCGGTTTTACGGGGGCGGCACCGGTCATGGGGTCGGCAGCGGGGGCGGGCTCGGGGGCAGCGGCAGGTTCGGGTTGCGGGGCGGGGGCAGGTTTGGGGGCCTCTTGCGGACGGGCAATTTCAATACCGTGGTCAAGCAGTAAAAAGCGCACCTCCATATACGTGAGATGCACACCGCACTCAGCCACCAAATTTTTCTGAATACCATTCAGGTCCACACCTTGAGAAGCCCACAGGCGCACCAATTCCAATTGCTCGGCATTTACTTTAGAACTCATGGCACCATCTTACCGCCGGCGCAACGGCGATGCAAGAAAAAAGCACGTCACAATGTTGTGAGCTTGACATGAAGAAACGGATGAATTAAAATCTGATTGTCATGAAAAAGCGTATCCTCTCTGCCACCTTGTGCGCGCTGCTCGTCTGCCAATGTCAAAGTACGGAATGGCCACCGGCTATGCCGATACAGGAGTTGCCGGCAATTCAGATGAAAGTCGGCGAAACGAAAAAAGTTTTCATGACCCAAGAAGAGCAAGATTACTTGGCAGAACTGTTGGAGCCATTTATGGAGAGTGAAACCAATATTGTTTTCTACGAGAAGAATGCCCCGATAGACTACATGAGCCCCGACTTCTTAAAGCCCTTGGGAAGTATAGCCCCTGCCCACTTCCGCGTATTGGCGGCTTGTCCCAACAAGGTATACACCGGCGAACTGACGGAGACTTTTACTGAGTACGATTTCTTTACCGGTGAGGATGACGATATCTATCAACTCACCATCTCCATGAGCCCCAAGCACGAGCACGGCATACGCGTGGGGGGCATTGCCATATCCTCCCCCACCTTCCACCACTTTCTGCAAACCATGATCCGCAAGGAAAAAGCAGAACGCGAAGAGGCAGCCAAGGCTGCAGAAGGAGCTGCTGCCACATCAGAAAAAGAAAAGGATTAGCATTTGTGTACATACGAAATACGAATTTCGACATACGAAATTGAGAAGTTAGGCGGCTACGCCACAATGATACCAAATATACTGCAATCGCTTCTGCTCCGCGCCTTAAGGGCGCGGGCGGCAGGTAAGGCTGGGCATTACTTACCATGCGGCGATAGCCGCCTAATTTAACACGTCGTCCTTCGGAATTCGTATTTCGTATGTCAGTAAACCATCATTTATCAACTGTAATCTTTAACAGAGCGAAAAAAATGCCACCGATATGCCTTGACGCGCACGGAGGCATGTGCTAGACTCGCGCGCCATGAAAATCCGCTCACTCTCAGTAACCTTGCTCACGCCACTGCTGTGCCGCTGCCATACAGCAGCGCCTACTCAGCATATGGATGAGGTGCAAGATGAACCGGCGGTGCCGGCAGAGGCAATGCCCGCAGAGCAAGAGGAAGAAGAAATAGCGGTTCAGATACCCTTAACGACCGAAGAGACGGAGGATTTGCAAAAAGTCATTGCCCCGCTGTGTGAAACGCAAGATGACATTACCGTGCACTACCACGGTATTCAATACAAGGGCGATAAAACAAAGCCCATACCGCTGGGCGTCTTATCGGCTGCAGCCTTTCAGGCATTGGCAGCCTCCACGCAGAGTGTGGCAACGGGCGAAGTGAACGATGACTTTGAGCTCTACACCTTCCACGCCAAAAACGGCAAAAAGGCGGAGGCGTACATCAGCCTGAGCAACCGAGAATACGGCATTGAACTTACCGGGGCACCTGCCGTGTACGCACCGGAGTTTCACGACCTCATTTTGAGCCTGAGAAATGCGCTTGTTTTGCAACAACAAGCAGAATCAGCCGCAAAGGATACGCAGCATTGAGTCTATATCCGTGCAACGACGCAGGGCGTACTCTTGCTCTGCCGAGAAATCTGCATAGCAATAGGCCAAGTATTTTTTCATGCGGTTGCAGTGGCCGGCAGGCGTGCGTTTGGTGTGTAAAATGCGGTCCGTTTCTTCTGTCAGCACGCAGTAGTAGTGCTTCATTTCATCTGCAGTGGGGGCGGGGCCGCCTTTAATTTGGCGGAATATGTAAGGATTGCGCACCGCGCCGCGGCCAATCATCACCCCGGCGGGGGAAATATGGGAGAGCCAATGCAGCGCTTGCTCTGCCGTGGTAATATCGCCATTGCCCAACACGGGGCAGGCCAAAGTTTGCACCGTACGGCATACGGCAGCCTCGCTCATGGTGCCGGGTTTGTACAACGCTTTGCGCGTGCGCCCATGCACCATGGCATAGTCGGGGGTAGCGGCGGCAATGATATCGAGGATGCGTGGCAGCTCCGCATCGGACTCCCACCCGGTGCGAAACTTAACACTGAACTGCCCGGCAGGCACACAGGCACGCAAGCCCTGCACCGCAGCATGCAGCGCCTGCAAATCTCGCAACAAGCCCGCACCGGCGCCATGGCGGTTCACCAACGGCGCTGGGCAGCCGGCATTCAGGTTGATACCCGCAATGGGCAGCTGCAACAATCGCTCGGCATCTCGCACCAAGGGCGCGGCCTCTGCCCCGGCCAACTGGGCCAGTATGGGCACGCCGGTCTCATTCTCTTCTATGCACCGCAGATTATTCTCTGCAATGGCACAGGTGGTGGGCGTGCTGCGAAAATAGGCCGTCACAAACACATCGGGCAACGAGCCGATGCGTGCCAGCACCCGCATGAATGCCAGGTCTGTCACATCTTGCATCGGCGCCAGTGCCGTCAAATTCTCCGTTTGCGGAAGCATGAATACCGTGTACACAAAAAACAATTTACAAAGTGAAAGAACGCAGCTTGAAGCAACGCGCTATCACTTTGTAAATTGTAAATAGTAAATTATCAATTTTACTTCTTACCGGCAATACCCATGGTATAGCCGTTGTACTCGCGCATGTTGTAGAGGGGCTGCCCCTCGGGCACAGCGTAACCGATGTTCTTGCGAATCTGCAAGAAGTCGGCAATACCGGCCTCGTCCACCTGGTTCAGGCCACCGCCATGCATGTCGGCAAAGAGCACCATCTTGCAGTAAGCGTCGGCATTCTCCATGAACCACTCTGCCTCCTCAATGTGGCGGGCACCGGTGATAACACCGTGGTTCTCCATGAATACTACCGTGCTCTGGTGGCAAGCCTTGGCCACGGCCTCGGCGGTCTCGGGAGAACCGGGGGTGCCGTAGGGAGCCAGCGGAATGTGGCCCAAGAAGATGTCGGCCTCGGGGTTGATACCGTTGGGCGGCACCTTACCGGCAAAGAGGAAGGCATTGCAGCACGGGGGGTGTGCATGGATGCAGGCGTTCACGCCCACTTCCTTCATCATGGCGATGTGGGTCTTCACCTCGCTGGTGGCGGGGCGGTAGCCGCAAAGCTGGCCGGCGTTCATGTCTACCATGCAAATGTCCTCCACGGTCATGAAACCCTTGGAGCAAAGCGTGGGAGAGCAAAGAACCAGGTCCTTGGCAACGCGCACGGAGAGATTGCCGCCGTTGCCATCCACATACTCACGAGCCCACAAACGGCGGCCCATGTCTACCATACGCTCCTTGATGACACGCACCTCGGGGCTGTTGAAAAATGCATCGATTTCTTCACGAGTCTGCGGGTCGTATTTCTCCCAGGGGAAAATACGGTCAGGCAACTCCGGTTTGATATAAAGATCAGGATTGGCCATAAGTTACCTTTCTTTTAACAGATGCCCCCGCAAAAGTCAAGAAAAAGGCAACAGTCTACCATAATATTCGCAAACAACAAAACGCCGCTTCGCCATTCTCTTACACTGCGCCAATTAACGCAACATTCCCGCGAATCGGGAGTAGCGCTCCTGATTCGCGGGAATCACAGTTAAAAGAATCATTGTAAATCGATTACAAGGGTGTTTTTTACTTGGCTATGCTAAAGATTACAATTGATAGATGCATCTGCCCGGTAAATTTTAATTTATCGGGCAGATGGCGCGCCGAATTCCAGAGCCCCTGAAAGGGGCGATAAGAAGCTTAGCCGGTGGTGCAGGGAGCCCGCGACAGCGGGCGAGCGGAACCACCGGTAGTGATACAAGATGAATGGAACCCCGTTGAAAACGGCGGTGACAGAATGGCCGCCGCAAAATGAAAAAGCGGATGAATTATTCCGTTATTGATTTTATGAAATTATATTGAGGCTCAATATTT
>JAZNGY010000041.1:0-3358 GCA_045576695.1 Akkermansia sp. | reverse complement strand
GGTCGTAAATCATAAAGCCACGCTTTTCTGTCGCCGCCGTTTTCAACGGGGCTCCTATTTTTTATCTATCTGAACCGGAGGTTTCGTTCGCCCGCTGTCGCGGGCTCTCTTCACGCTCCGGCTAAGATTCTTGCCGCCCCGCTATCACGGGGCTTGTAAATTCGCCTCGCTAACGCGAGCCATCTGCCCGACAAACTCCAATTTGAAGTACGAGTTACGAGATTCAAAATCATTGTCGTCCGATACGGCGAGCTCCGCTATGCGGTTGTCGGCTATCATGTCGGCCCATTCGGCGGCCTCGGTCTCGTAGTCCTGGTAGTCTACGGGTACGCTTTCCACCCCCAGCAGCCGGGCGGCGGCAAGGCGGCAGTGGCCTTTCACGATGAAGCCGGAGCGGTTGCTGACCACGATGGGATTGCGCCAGCCCTGTGACTTGATGATTTTTTCGAGCAGCGATATCTGCTTGTCGGAATGCTTGTTGGGGTTGCGCGGGTTCTCGACCATGGCCTCAATGTCGACCATCCGGGAGTGGGCGCAGTAAACTTGAATGTCCATACCCTTGCGGGCTTGTCAAAAAAGGCCACCAACGAGCCCGGCAAGGCTAGGACGCCCCCTCGCCGGGAAAACGGCAGCACCCCGGAGGCCGTCCTACTCCGCAAGGTGTCTTTTTGTTCGTTGGCCTTCCGGCGACCCGGGCAGTTGGCCTCCAATGAAGTATTCTCCTCAAAGAGGGGATTTCTTCATTGAGAACCGCGCTCATGCGTAGGTGCGATTCGTGCGCGAATAATTTGCACTTGACTCTGATGTGGCAAAAATATATACTCGCATCGCGAGAGGGTGTATATGCTTTCTCTGACTTCTACTAACAACTGTTACAAATATGAAAAATAATCTCAAGTTGATGCTGCTCATCGGTGTGACGGCCTTGGTAAGCTGCACGCAGCACAATTCTCCGACCGGAATGCATGGCGACAGAGGTCTCACCTCTGGTGTTGACATCAATCGTCATACTGTGAAAATGGTATGTGGCCGCGCCCATGGTGCATCCTATGGCTTTAAACTTCTGGGTATCTTCCCGATTAAGCAGGCCAGCGAGGCTGAAGCTGTAGATCGTATGTATGAGAATGCCCGTCAGCGCGGAGCTTCTCCGGATGGTCGAGCTCGTCAGTTTGTAAACAATTCTGTTGAACGCAGTGCCAACTACTTTATCCTGGGAAGTATTCCCGTTGTGTACGCCGCTGGTGATTTGGTAGAAATTCAGGACGTAGGCGCCGGCGGTGCTACGAACAATGGAACTGCTCCCGAAGGTCCGGGCATAGGTGAGGTTATTACCGCCCCTCTCGATATATACGCCGGTGCTGTGAATAAAGTGCTTGGTAACTAACATTTAACTTTAGAATTACGATGAAGAAAATTTTCACATTGGCTTTACTTTCCGCAATGGCATTTGTGGGAACCAGCTGCATGACTCAGTCTAAAACTCCCACTCTGATGAGTGGTGACCGTGGCCGTACGACGGGTATTCATGTGGACTCCGCTGATGTCCAGGTTGTTACCTCTCGTGTAACCGGTAAGTCTACAGGTTTTAAGATTCTCGGCTTTATTCCGGTCAAGCTTGCAAGCGAGACGGAGGCTGTGGTGAACATGTATGAAGCTGCTCGCCAGCGCGGATGCCCTCCGGAGGGATATGCCCGCCAGTTCGTGAATAACTCTGTGGAGCACAGTGCCAACTACTTCATTCTCTTCAGCTATCCTGTCATCCGCGCAACGGGTGACCTTATTGAGATTCTGCCTCCCGGTGGCGGCGTTTCCAATGTGAAGGCGCCTGAGCCGGAGAAGAAGAGCAAAAAGAGAAGATAAGTTTTCCAATGCTTGAAAAAAACGCTCTGAGTAATTTAGGCTCAGAGCGTTTTTTTGACGCAGTGCCATTTGAAGTACGAGTTACGAGATTCAAAATACGAAGTAATAGTTAGGCATACAGCCGTAATGACAGCGGCAACTCATGCGCGGCTTTGCAACACTGCGCCGCAGGCGCCAGACTCTGAACTTCGTACCTCGTATATCGTCATTCCTACATTCAAACACCCTTTATGTTCATGCTGCCTTTCTTAAAAAGAAAGCAGCCTGTATGACAATACAGGCTGCGGTAAATTACTCTTTAGAAGAGCCACTTAACGGTGGCGACGAGGACCGGGCTTCGGGCCAAACTTAGGACTGGGCTTCGGACCGAACTTGGGGCCGTGCTGAGGGCCGAACTTGGGACCGGGCTTCGGAGCGAACTTGGGACCGGGCTTCGGAGCGAACTTGGGGCCGTGCTGAGGGCCGAACTTGGGACCTACTTTGGGGCCTACCTTGGGACCAATCACGGGACCGGGGCAGTGGCGAGGAGCGGGTTTAATGTAGGGCGTGCCGTGATGAATGGGAGCAGCAAAAGCAACCGAAGCTGCTGCCAACAGAGCTGTAATGATGAGGTTCTTCATAATTTGTATAGATGTTTACGTTTTGTATTAGAAAGCTTAGGTTTTGTTTAACCTTACATTCGGGAGAACGAAAAGCACCTCATATTTTCTACATGAAAAAAATATAAAAAATATTACTTTTTTTGCAAGTTGCTAATTTTTAATGAAATAAAACAGAATATTTTTTCACAACGCTCCGTTAAACGTTGTAGTGGATAAATGTAACAGCCCCGCAAATGATAATTTGAAGTACGAGTTACGAGATTCAAAATACGAAGTAATAGTTAGGCATACAGCCGTAATGAGAGTGGCAACTCATGCGCGGCTTTGCAACACTGCGCCGCAGGCGCCTGACTCCTGAACTTCGTACCTCGTATATCGTCATTCGTACATTCAAACTCCGATTTATCAACCGCCCTTTATGTTCATGCTGCCTTTCTTACAAAGAAAGCAGCCTGTATGAAAATACAGGCTGCGGTAAATTACTCTTTAGAAGAGCCACTTAACGGTGGCGACGAGGACCGAACTTGGGGCCGTGCTTCGGACCAAACTTGGGACCGTGCTTCGGACCAAACTTGGGGCCGGGCTTCGGGCCAAACTTGGGGCCGCACTTCGGACCGAACTTGGGGCCGGGCTTCGGGCCAAACTTGGGGCCGGGCTTCGGGCCAAACTTGGGGCCGAACTTCGGACCGCGCTGAGGGCCGAACTTGGGGCATACCTTGGGGCCGTGCTGAGGGCCGAACTTGGGACCTACCTTGGGTCCAAACACGGGGCCGGGGCAGTGGCGAGGAGCGGGTTTAGGGCAGGGCATGCCGTGATGAATGGGAGCAGCGAAAGCAACGGAAGTTACTGCCAACAGAGCTGTAATGATGAGGTTCTTCATAATTTGTATAGATGTT
>JAZNGY010000040.1:0-8010 GCA_045576695.1 Akkermansia sp. | reverse complement strand
TTCACTGGCATTATGCCACCTACAACACCGAAAAGCACCCTTTTTTTATTTCATCGCTTCCACAAGGGGGAAGGACTCATTGCCGTCCTTCCCCCTATCCCCCCATCCTGCTAGGGCAGTTTGGGCTCCTATGGAGACTTTTGGGGAGGGGCTTTCGGTGTCGCATTTGATTTTACAACTTGCAGTAAGAAAGTGGGCATTATATTCTATGATGACCAAACCGACATCAGCATGAAAGGTTACATCCCGCGAGAAAATCCGACCGACATCAAGGTCGCACAAACACTTGTGCTGGCAAATCCCGCCCCGGATCACGGTCTGTCAACCGTGTCCAGTGGTACGAATGTTGTAACCGGGATTAAAATCAGCTTCAAGAACGAAGACCTTGCAAGCTTTGAAATAACCTCATCCACCTACGATTTCTGATGAAACAGCGAGATGCCATCAACTTTATCCGCTCCCGGGACGGAGAATTGGAACCCTTAATGCTGGCCGCATGCCTGACAGCATTAGGAATAAACTTCTCAGAACGCCCCGGCTTTCATGTTACCGGAGATACCGAAGCAATGGTCAACTGGATATTTGATGAACAATCTACAGATGGTAAGTTCAAAGCAAGCGAAATGATAGCTCGATGGAATGATAAGAATTGGATAAGTAATCCGGGGAATGAACATCCTCTTGCCTATATGGCAGCCGCGATGAAAAATCTGTGCACGCTTATCAATTATCATATCGGTAATACTCCGAAGATGGAAATGGTGAAACGTGGTCGAAAAACACTCGTCATTCCAGAGGGAACCCCGGAATCCCAACTAGGGCTTCTTATTCGCAAGTTTACACACAATTAACCCCATACACAGTTATGCCTCACATCAATATACAAACGCGAGAGGATGAAAACAATCGCTCCATCATCAAGCCTGATACACGCTTGAAAAATGGGCTGGTATTGCGACCGATTTCCCTTGGTTCCTTGGAGATATTACGCCAGCTTGGCAACCCCTTGTGCTCTGGAGTAACGGAAGCCGTAGAAACCGACATTCGCGTTCTTACTGAATACATTTGGGTGCACGCCGCTCCGATTGAGAATGTGGTCGATGCCGTCTACAATACCCCCTCGCAAGTGCCTAAAAAGGTAGCGTTGTTTTGTATGAACATCAAGCCAAACGAACTCAGCACCATCATAAACTCGCTGGTTGCAGATTCTGCTTCCGTTGAGATGGCCGGAACAATTCCGCAATCCGAAGATGATGACGAATCCCCAAATGCGCAAGCCCCTCGCTCAACGCCGGTGTGATATTCACTATTGCAAGAGCGACGGGGTGGAGTGAAGATACGATCATTTGGATGCCATTAAAACGAACGCTGCAATACTTGCATGCAGCATGGGTTAGTGAGGGTATCAAAACAACGTGGCGCCATCAATCAGGGGAAGGTGAAGCAGAAGAACACGCCTTATATCAACGATTGAAATATCTGACTCGACATGGCTGATGTAAGCTTTGAGTTTACCGGAGATGCTTCTTCCTTAAGGCAAGCCCTTGATGAAATCAAGGGAGAAGTAGGCAAAGTAAAAAGCTCGGTGGATAGTCTCGCCGGGCGTTTTGTTGTTGCTTTTGCTGCTGTTAAGGCTGCCATCGCCTCGGTGCGTAGCGCCTTTAGCACCTTAGGCTCCATCTCAGAAGAAGCTGCCAAGATGGAACAAACCGGACTCGCATTCAAGGTAATGATGCGAGATGCTGCAACTGCTGCAGAGTATGTAGCCAAACTCAGGAGGTATGCAGCTGAAACACCCTTTGAGTTCGGGGATATATCCGATGCTGCTAAAACGCTGCTTGCTATGGGTACGGAAGCAGAGAAGAGCGTAGAAGTCATCCGTAAATTGGGTGACATCGCCTCTGTGTCCGGTAAGCCCCTTAAGGATTTGGCTTTCCTCTATGCAAAGGTGCAGAACGCCGGATTAACCAACGAAGTGGCCGAATCTTTGGAAATGCAAGGAGTGCCGATTCGCCGGTTGCTGGCAGAGATGAAAGGGATTTCGTTTGAGGAAGTATTCCAAGGAATCTCTAAGCGCCAATTTGATGTCAGTGATCTGGATGCAGCCTTGGAAAAGCTGACCGGACCGGGTGGCTTGTTGGAGAATATGACCAAACTCCAATCACAAACCTTTTCCGGTGCGTTAAGTACCTTGACAGACAATTTCAGTGCATTGGCGGTTGAACTGGGAACACCTCTCAATGCTGCTATCCTGCCGGTAATGCAAGAGCTGAGCAGTTATATGGAAACACTTACCCCCACCATACAGGCGTTTGGGCAAGGGCTGGCCTCAGCCTTTGAATCTGCAGTTGGTATCATATCTCCGATTGTCAGCGGAATTGGTGAACTGGTTAGCATGTTGGGTGGAGCAAAGACCGTCATTGCTGCCGTAGCTGCCGGTATATTGATGTATGTCGGAAATACCCGAGCTGCCATAACAAGTACTGCTGCATTAAAAACGCAGGCGAGCGGACTGATGGGCGTATTCCGCAGTTTCAATCTGACCTCCTTTACCGGGATGTTCAAATCAGCGATGGGCGGTATCCGAACCGCCATGAGTTCCACGCTTGCCGGTCTCAAATTGGCATGGTCTACGGCGTGGACAACCATGGCAACCGTAACAAGAGCGGCCATGGTTGCCGTTAAAGCCGCTATTGTCAGCACCGGCATAGGTTTGATTATCGTAGGTATTGGTGAAGCTTTGGGCGCGCTGTACAGCTGGTTTATGGGCAATTCGGAAGCCGCTGAACAAGCAGCAGAATCGGCTAGGCAATTTAATCGCGCACTCAAGGATTTGGAAAAGCAAGCTTCAAGAGTTAAAACGCACGACCAATACGAATCATTCATTGAAAATCTGGAATCTCGTATAGATGACTTGCGAGATCAGCGCGATATGGCCATCGCTAAAGATGAGGATGAAGAGGTTATCGACTTGCTCAATCAGCAGATTGACCGGCTGAAAGAACGTAAACGATATTACGAAGATACCTTGCCCAAACAAGTAGAAGCAGCCATTGCCGCCGAACGCGCCGCAGAAGCCCTCCGGAAACAAAATGAACAAGCGGAAGAGCTTGCTCGTAAAATCGAAGAAGTCAGCAAGCGTATGGCTGATATGGCGAATCGGCAGTATGAGTTGGAACGCAATAAGTACATCAGCCAATTCGCACCGGAAACGCAAATCCGATTGATTTTATCGGATGCCGGTGGTTTCAAATCTGCGGAGGCTTTGTATGATGAAATTCAGCGCTTATCTTCAACAGCATATGACGCTCAACTCGGAGACGATGTAAGGCTGGAACGATTGATTACTTCCTACAACAAAATTGTGGAGTTGCAGGAAAGAATCCAAAAGGAAGCGAGAGATGCCGAGGCTGAGCATAAACGATTGAATGACCGAATATGGGAAGAAAATCGTGAAACTCAGCGTCAATACGAAGATTACCAAATGACCATGTCCATTTTGGAGGCAGAAATTAATGGTCATCAAAGAAAATTGGCACTTCTTAAAGAAGAACAGCGCGTTATTCAGCTTACCCGAGAATATGAACGAAAGGGCTTTAGCGACCCGGAAATGCAAGCTCGGCGTATGGTGCAACTGGAGAGACAAGCAGAAGAGAAACGGCAGCAGAGAGAACGCGCTCGTAATATAGGGCGCAATCGAGAATCCGGTAACCGCATATCTTCCTCAACAGCCGCTGCCGGTGGCGGTGGTCGCTCCGTGTTGATTGGTGGCCCGATGTTGTCGGAAGCCAAAAAGCAAACCAAGCTACTGGGGCAGATGGATACGTCACTCAAACGTAAGCCTGTCATTCAGGTGAGTGGGAATGTTGCGGCTGTCATTTCAGATTAAGTACTTTTGACAATGCTCCTCTCATTATGTTGAAAACTGGATTCGGAGCAAAAGGACGATATGTCACCATTGGTAACTGTGAGTACACCGTTACCAATCTGACTATCGAGAAGAATAGGGGAAGTGACACCGGCAATACGGTAGATATTACATACGAAGTGCCGGAACACCGAGCAATGAATTCGCTTCCTGCCATGGGGAGTAAGATTGACGTTCTTGGTAATGTGGAGCTATCGAAAGCCGTGGTCACACCGGGCGTAGGTGGTATGACTTCCGTGAAACTCACATACACTAAGCCTTTAGTTGAGGATGATGAAGAATCCGGTGACGATGATGGTTCCGATTCTGACGACGATGAAAAGGAAGAGAAAATGAGTAATTTTCATAGTTCTTTGGATGTTACAGTCGTAGATGAACCTCTGTTAACCCATCCTAAGATGTCCGGTTTTTCCGGGGCTGAATTGGAATACCTGAAAGCACTCATGGATGGAGCTCGCATGTGGGAACTGGTGCCGGTGGTTGACAACAACGGGAAACCTAAGCTTGATAAAGATGGTCAACCCATCAAACGAGCACTTGGTAGTCTTCTCAATAAAAATAGCATAGGTGTACAGTTAATCCTAAAGGGTGTAACTACCTACAAGGATATTACGGCAACCTACAACACATCTTACAATACCAAAGCCAATCAGATTGATGTGTCAAAGGTTGGCAAAATTGACACCCCTCCGAATGCACCTCCTTTTCCGGGCAAGAACTGGCTATTGGTGGCACGCATGGTATCGCTCAATGATGATGGCAAAACGTATGCAGTAGAAAGTACCTGGTTGTTGTCCGGGCTTGGTGGATGGAATACACATTTATATGGGAATTGAGTTTATGAAACTACCGGATAAAGTTCGTGCCGGGGAAAAGTTATCGGCGCGTTGGCTTAACCAAGTCATTGATTGTCTCGCTTCATTGGATAAAAAATGTGGTTCGGACAGATACTCGACCGCATCTATATCTTACGCATCAGGCATGAATCACATATCGAAGTATCGAGAGATGGGGGATTCTGCAATGCCGGTTTTTGTGGAATATGGTTTTGAACTGAGGCTTAAGCCTAAGCATTTGTGCGATGAAACGGAAGACGGTTACCCGAAGATTTTACAGGTGCGCCGTGGCTATATAAGTGACTATTCAGGGCATTCCTATCTTGTTCCGTATGTAGAACAAGCCGGCAGTAGTGATGGCTCATCAGCGGGATCTGTAGAAAATCCGGAATGGATTGACTTAGCTACTTTTTCGACAACGCCCACCAACGTATACTGTGTTATCAAGCAAAGTGAGACCGGAAAGGTTGAGTATGCCGATTTTGCTTTGGATGAACAAGCGTACGCTCCTTGGGGTGCCGGTTCAAGCGATAACTTGTCTGATGGTTCCGGGCTGATGTCTGTTCTCATTGGTACCGCCTACATGGAAAAGGTGGAAGAGCAGAACCATTTTTATATCTGCCAGCAGCAGCAGGGGGCTATCGAGTTACAGATGGTTCAGGTTGATTCTAAACAACACTGTGAGGACTCCTCTTCCGGACTGAATATTTTTTTGGAACGCCGGGATAATTTACTTGTCTTCAAAATGTTGCAGCCCGGCAAGGGAATTGCTATGCAGGATGGAGCAGCTATCTCTATTGAACTGGAACGCGCCGATATGGATGGTGGCAACAAGCAGCTGGGAGGTATTGAGGATTTTTCTCTTACAGACACACATCATCTACCACACCTTAGCAATGGCCACGCATTATTGCCCTATGCAGATACGGTAAAGAATGCCATTGGTGCGCTGGCCGGTGTAAATGTTTCATACGAGCCTCTTTCAACGTTTTCTTCTGCCAACAATCGAATTGAGCGAGGAATCTTGTATTTAACTGTACCGATAGGCTCCAATGGTGGAGGTTCCGGTAGTGGTTCGGTAAGTGGCAGTTCTTGTGGTTGTGTCAATTATCAGTTTGACCCAACATGGTTTACCATCAACGGCAGTACGGTAACTTTTAACGAAGAAGCCATCAATTCATTGGTGCAGGAAGTGGTGGATGAAATCAAGGTTGAGGTTCATGCTTCCGGTATTTTGGAAAGCAATGCGTATGGAGCACTTAAGGTAAACACGTCGGCTGAACAGACCCTAGATTCGATAAGTGTAGACTCAACCCTTTCGTACTGATATGTCATGTACTCCTACAACCCTTTATGTTAGCCTGAATAAGGATACGCTTAAAAAGCTTATCCGACTGAAACTTCACGCTTCAATTCTAGCTGCATGTGGCAGTATTCCTCACCATAATAGGGATGCCTATTATTCACCCTCTCAATGGTGGTATGATGCAGAGAAGACGCAACGACATACATTGGAAACCTCGGCTAGTATGAACTTTGCCAATGATACCTTGAAGATTCAACTACAATACAACATCCACTCCACATGAAGATAGATTTGAATCAATACAGTTTCTGTTTTTCGGTATCGCTATGGCGTCAATTTGTGATGAAGCGAGCCTTTGCGGATAGGGGCTTGGTATATCCTAAATTGCGCAATCCCATTCAAGTATCAGTAGCTACCAGAGCAAATGAGCCAAAGGCGTATTCTGCTCTCGCCCTCAATTTTTTGGAGCTATTATTTGAGGCTCATGCGCAGGTGCTTCCGTATATCGTCATATTTGAGGATGATGCTTATCCTTGCGGGAATCCGCAAGTGGAATTAGATGCTATTCTGGAGACTCATCCATTACCGGCAGATTGTGGTATTTTATGCCTTGGGGATATTAACGGTGTCAGCATTTACCGAGGCAAGCAAACGTTATTATTGGAAGATTGTACCGAGCCCTATACACGATTGATTCCGGGGATTGCAGAGAATAAAGGTAGCCATGCCCTTGTTGTATTTCGCGATGCCTATATGCCTTTTGCTCAAGCAATCATTAACAACGGCGTAACAGATTTGGCTATTTCTCGCATAAGCTCGTTCTCTTCCTTACATGCCTATGGCTTGTTTTTCTCTCCGCTGTTTGTTCAGCATAATGACAATGGATACTATTCTCATTGGGCAGCGCTTCGCCCATACCGTTTACCGGAATCGTATGCCTCTCGTGCGTTGTGTATTACTGAGCGTTTTCCCAAGATGAACAATCTAACCAAGATAGCATTAAGCGGAGCTTCTCGCTTCCTTGTCTTTTCCAATTCGCCCGACAAGGATATTGCGTGTCTACGTATACAGCCGGATGATGTCTTGGTTCTTTTGAATCGAGCCGTTGACGATGCTTCGTTGCGCAAAATGCCTAATAGAAAGGTTCTTATTGCTCGTGGTAATGCAGACCGTAAGGGTGAATGGTTTCTACCGTGGGGATTGGAGAAATCCGTGTTTTCTATGTATGACGATGTATTGTTGCTAAGCGATAATGCCTTGGCTCAGGAACGCTTGTGGTATCGAGTGTACAGGAATGAAACCGATGGATCATTCCCATCAACAGGCTGGATTGCGTACAAGATTTTGACTGATGATTTTCCTGATTCGGAGGTGGTCTTGGTGGATTTTAACCCTGGTGATGATGTAGGAACATACAAGTGGCCAAAACATGCTTGGAACTATGAGGCTGAGTATTACAAAACACACAGAGTAAAGCTGCTGGCGATAAGTGTGTAAGTTGTTGAAAATAAATGCAAAAAAGTGAAAGAAAAAGTAAAAAAGTCCTTGCATATTGTGCGCAATCTGCTATACTTTCACCATAGATAAAAGACTAACGCTTAACACATTAAATAACCATGAGCAACACCGCTAACAACACCGCCGACAGCAACCTGAAGTCCAGCGTCCTCTCCAACTACAGGTACCACTTCGTAAGCTTCTTAAAAGGGATGGACAAGCTGAATGAATACATAAGCCAGTTGGAAGCCATCGATAAACGCGAGGAATTAACCAAAGGGCTTATGAGCCAGCTGGATAATGAAAGCGCAGCATACCTTGCTAAGGATTTTGAGTTCGAGCGTGACTGCGCCCATGCCAACATCGAGGACCAGCAATTCTTCTTGGCAAAGAAGTGCGAAAAATTGATTGTAGCAGCAGCCAAGATGGAGGAAATCGGGCTC
>JAZNGY010000039.1:0-51376 GCA_045576695.1 Akkermansia sp. | reverse complement strand
GTACAGTCGGGATTTCCCCTCGAACTTCCTTTTCCACGGTTCGTTACCTCCCCGCAGTTGTTCTTCAGGTCTGGGGTTCCGCATCATCGCGGCTCCGCGCGGACTTTCACCGCAGTGCGCATATCGCGTCGGTCGTACCAAGAAAGGCGAACCGACATGACATCGATTCGCCCTTGGTTTATTTAAATTGAAGCGTCAGCAATTACGCTGCAGGTTGCACTTCGACAGGAGCAGAGGGAGCCTCAAGAGCAGCCTTAGCAGCTTCGTACTCTTGTTTGGCGGACTCGGCTTCAGCCTTAGCCTGCTCGGCTGCGGTCTTGGCAGATTCAGCTTCTGTCTTAGCGGCATTTGCAGCAGCGGTGGCAGCTTCTGCCTCGGCCTTTGCATTTTGTGCAGCCTCAGTAGCAGCAAGCGCTTCGGCCTTGGCAGAGGTTGCTGCTGATGTGGCTGCATCATATTCAGCCTTGGCGGAAACGGCATCAGCCTTTGCCAGTTCAGCTTCCTTGCGGGCTTTATCAGCTGCAGTCATAGCTTGTACTGCCATTACGCAGTTGTCATTAGCTTTCTTCGTTGCTTGCTCAGCCTCTACAATCTTCTCTGCTGCAGTTTTCTCAGCAAGAGCGAGAGCTTCCTCACGGGCTTTAGCCTCTGCGGCAGCTTTGGCGCGTGCCTCTTCTTCGGCCTTGATGCGGGCCTCTTCCTCAGCCTTGGCCTTAGCTGCGGCGGCAGCCTTAGCTTTGGCATATTCAGGGTCCTTAGCCTCACGCAAGTGCTCGAACTCGGCGTCCTTAAGTGTGGACACCATCGGGCTGCAGGTTTTAAGCAAGCCGGCCATAGCTTCAGCATTGGCAACATTAGGCATAGTTTCAAGCATCTTGAGAGCATCTTCAGCAGCAGCCTTAAGCTCAGCTTTGTCAACCTTTGCGAGCACCTCAACAACGGCAAGATGGCCATTGGCAACGGCAAGCATCAGCGGGGTCTTGCCGGCACTATTCTTTTTGCATACATCGAGCCCAACATTTACCAAGTGATAGCAGCAATAGGGCTTGCCATCGCGTGCTGCAATATGCAAGGCGGTGTTGCCGGCATCATCAGTCTTGTTGAGGGGGGATTGCTCCATGGCATACTCTTTTTCAATAGCCTTGATGGCCTCTGCCTCAGCTTTCACACGATGATGAAGCGAGTAGTCGCTTTCTTTGAGGGAAACCAAGGGAATAAGAGAAATGGTAGCGCGGCTTTCGTCTTTCTTGGCGAGCGCAGCAATTTTACGCTCTGCACGAGCAGCAGCAACCGATTGATTCATCTCAATTTCCAATTCAACCTGCAATTTCTTGCGTTCATCCAAAGACAACTCACCCTTACTGTCAGCAAGCAATTGACAAGTTTTGGCGTATGATTTCTCTCGATTCTCTGCATAAACCGGACCATAAATCCAAGAATTACGCTTTGAATAAGCAGTGGCAGCATTGGTAGCAAGTTGGGCGGCGGTAAGGCCATCCTTATTCTGAGCATTGGGGTTGGCGCCCAACTTGAGGAGAAGGTCTACAACACTATCGTTACCACGCATGGCGGCAAGCATAAGTGGCGTATACCCATTATTCTCGGGTTGGTTGATATCTACACCTTGTTCATAAAGCTTGTATGCGGTGAAACGCATACCGCTCCATGCGGCCCAGTGAAGAGCATTGAAGCCATCTTCATCAACAGCATGAATGTTGGCATGTTTTTGGAAGAGAACATCGATATAGTAAATACGGCTGATGTCAGTTTCTTCTGCCTTCTCCGGGTCATTGAAGTTAGCGTATGCTGCCCACATGAGGGGTGTGCGCTGGTTGGCATCGCGGGTGTTGACGAAATCTGCATTCTCTTTGATACCTTCTTCAATTTCCTTAAGGAAAGGCTCGTCTTTTTCCTCACCGTTGACATCCTTGACGTCGCCCTTGCGGATAAGCGAGACCAAAGAGTCTGTGGGTGATTTGTGAGCAAAGGCATCTTTCAACAGATTACAGGCATAACCGAGGATACCCATGATTACCAAAAGAATGAAAAAGTCTTTGATAATGGGTTTCCATTCCGTTTTTTGCTCGTTCTGCTCGGAGGTAGTTTTCACAGTATCTGCGGCATGAGACACCTCGGTATTCTCTACCGGAGTCTCCATGTTTTCAACCTCTGACACAGGAGCTGCAGCCGTAGTGTTTTGCGGCTGTTTTTTTGATGCGGACTTCTTCTTGTAATTCTTACGAGACATGATAATAAAAATTCAGAAGTTAGTAGAATCAGGCATTCTGGGGTGCAGCCTCTTCCTCAGAGGCATCAGAATCATCGGATTTTGCAACATCGCCGGAATCTTCCTCTGGCTTATCAGACACAAAGCTGTCTTTGGTGAGAATGATGGCAATGGGGGAAATGAAGGCCATAATCATGTAGATGGTCCACATGAACTCAGGAGAGCTCCAGAAGTCGATATGGCCGGTATCCATCTTGGCGGCAATGCCGTCGTAGCAGTAGTAAGATACCAACAAACCACCTACCACACCGTTGATCGGCTTGGCAATGAACATGGGCAATGCAGAGAGCGACATGTACGACGCAACTTTGTCTTTGGGTGCCACACGTGCAACGTACTCAGAGAAACGGGGGCTGAACAACAACTCACCCGAGGCGAATACGATAATTTGAGCCACGATTGCTACGAAGTAAGCCTGCCCGATTGTTTCGATACCGGGGATGATGAAGTACCACTCCGGCGGGATAGCAAGCAGAATCATGGAACAGGCAGATATCGTCATGCCTGAAATCATAAGCTTAACTGTTGAGAAACGGTTGAGAATCGGGATAATTAAGATAAGACCCGTTATGATGATGAAGGGGTTGAAGGAGTTAACCAAACCGAGCGAGAAGTCATCACCGATGGCGCGTGTGTAATACTGGGGCATCACCAAGAATTGCAAGGTGAATACCAAACGTACACCCAAGGTAAGCACCAGGAAAACGATAAGCTTTTGGAAAGGCTTTTCCTTTGCGACCTCGCAAATAAGCTGAAGAGGACGACGCTTAGCGGCCTCATTCTTGGCGATACGCTCTTCGGGCACGGCATAGTTATCTTCATCAATCAGACGCGTGAAGATGAAGGCAATTACGTTGCACGCAGTACCGATGTTTACCACCCACCACAAGCTGTTAATGGGGCCGAATGCGGAGCGCAGGGGGTCCACAATGGCAATACCGGCCAAGAATGCGCCGATATTCATAAACAGGTAATAGAAATTGAAGCCCGTGGGGCGAGCTCTCAACGTAGTGAAACGGCGTATTGACGTAGAGATACAGGGGCTCATGAACGCCGTGCCGAAAGAAAGAATGGCAATACCGGCAATCACAAAGTACTTAGATTGCTCTTGCGAAAGGCCGCATACGTGCATACCGAAGTCTGAGCCCAAGCCCATGATAAGGCGCCCGCCGATAAGCAGAGAGAAACCTATCAGGTAGGTCTTTTTCAAACCGATAATGTCGCAGATGGTGCCCACGGCAAAAACAAACATGGACAAGAACAGGGTGTACATACCCACCCAGTAGGGGGCGTCGGCATCATTGAAGCCGCAATAGTCCTTCAAGAACAGTGTGAAGACGATAATCAGCGTGAAGTACGACAGACCATCGAAGAACTGGATGAAGTTGGTGTACCAGAAGTCCTTACTGCAATCACGCAGCACCTTGAACTCCGAGAAGTACTTGGCGATTGGGTTTTGTTTTTTATCAGCGCTCATAATATGTAATTCTGAGTGTGTTTTGTTGGTTTAGTGGGAAAAAATCAGGAAAGCACCGCACCTTTACTGGCGTTGGTTGCTAATTTACGATAACGCTTGAGCCACTTACCGGCAACTTCTTGCATGGTAGGCTGCCAAGAAGCGCGACGAGCGGCAATTTCATCATCGCTGAGTTCAGCGACGATGGAGCGGTTGGGAATGTCGATGGAGATCATATCGCCATCCTTCAAGAGACCGATAAGGCCACCTTCTGCAGCCTCGGGGGATACATGACCGATGCATGCACCGTGTGTAGCACCCGAGAAGCGTCCATCCGTAATAAGGGCAACGCAGTTACCCAAGCCTTTGCCCATAATGTAGCTGGTGGGAGCAAGCATTTCTTGCATGCCGGGGCCACCCTTGGGGCCTTCGTTGCGAATGACAACTACATCACCGGGTTTTACTTTATCCGCCAAAATGCCGGCGCAGGCATCCTCTTGGCTTTCAAAGATAACGGCGGGGCCACGGTGTACCATCATTTCAGGCAATACACCGGCTTTTTTGACGATGGAACCCTGCTCTGCAAGATTGCCGAAGAGCACGGCGAGACCACCATCCGGAGAGTAGGCGTTTTCAATAGTGCGGATAACCACGGGGTCTTGAGTTGAGAGCCCCTCCATTTGCTCACCAAGCGTTTTACCGCTCACAGTGGGCAGCTCAGTGTGGAGAGCACCGGGAATCTTGTTAATTTCTGCCAGAATAGTCATGATACCGCCGGCACGCAAAACATCGTGCATATGGAAGCGAGAGCTGGGCGCCACTTTGCAAATATTGGGCGTACGGCGAGAAATCGCATCAATACGGCGCAAATCATAATCAAGCCCTGCCTCTGCCGCAAACGCAAGCGTATGCAATACGGTATTGGAAGAGCCGCCCATAGCCATATCGCAAGTAAACACGTTATCAATGGCTTTCTCGGTGATAAGGTCGCGCGGCAACGGCCCCCCCTGCAATGCCATTTCAACAGCACGGCGTGCAGCGGCACGCCAAAGCTCCTTGCGCTCCTCAGAAAGAGCAAGGAGCGTACCATTACCCGGCAAAGCCAAGCCTAAGACCTCGCACAAGCAATTCATGGAGTTGGCTGTAAACATGCCGGAGCAAGAACCGGCACCGGGGCAGGCATTGCATTCTACATGGTGCAACTCCTCTTCAGTAATCTTACCTGCGGTGCATGCGGCAACGGCCTCAAACACGCTATTGAGGTCCAAATCTTCACCATTGCGCCCTTTACCCACGGCCATGGGACCACCGGAGCAGAAAATAGTGGGTATATTGCAACGCAGCGCACCCATTACCATACCGGGCACAATCTTATCACAGTTGGGTATACAAATGCATGCATCGAAAGCGTGGGCACTCAGCATTGTTTCCACGCTGTCAGCAATCAACTCACGACTGGCAAGAGAGAATTTCATACCATGATGAGCCATGGCAATACCATCGCACACACCGATGAGATTGAACTCTATCGGGGTACCACCGGCTTTTCGCACCTCGGCCTTAATCAATTCAGCCACCTTGTTCAGGTGCACATGGCCGGGTATCACCTCATTAAATGAGTTACAGATAGCGATGAAAGGCTTACGAATATCCTCATCACTCATACCCGTGGCACGCATCAAACTGCGATGCGGCGCACGTTCTATACCGAGTTTTGTACGGTCTGATAACATAGCGCGCGTATTATATCATAAAACAAAACCATTTTCCAGCTAAAAAATTCAGACTGACTTCTTTTCCACCTTGACGCCACAGCCCTGCGAGTGTAAAATAGACGGCATGGTAAAATGCAACATGACATATCAGGGCGGGCTGCACTGTCAGCTTCAGCATGGGCCGAGCGGAGCAACAATTTACACTGATGCACCTGTTGATAACCACGGCAAAGGCGAATCATTCTCGCCAACAGACCTGATGTGCTCAGCAATGGCTGCCTGCATGGCCACCATTATGGGTATATATGCAGAGAAAGAGGGGCTTGATATCACCGGTTGCACTATTGAGGTAGCCAAAGAGATGAGTGCAAACCCGCGCCGCATTGCAAAAATTGAAACCACCATCACACTACCCTTACCGGCAGATAATCCTCACAAAGCCGCACTTGAGCAGTGTGTGTTGGGCAGCCCGGCCATGCTCAGTCTTCACCCGGAAATCGAGGTTCCCATTACATGGAACTGGCTTGGCTAAGACTTCAGCATGAACAGGTTGACATATCTTTATTGGCTTACACCGCTCATGGTACTGCTCAGCTGTGGCAGAATGCTCACAGATTTGCTGGGCACAGGGCCGCTGCTTCTTATTATCATTATTCCAATCATCCTTTTAACTTGGGGCATCGTTTGGATGCGGTTATACAATGACGGGAAACCGATTTTGCGACCGGAATTCGCAATTCTGTCTATATTACCGCAAAGCATCTACTTTGCAGCAATGGCAATGGAAACAGAATTATTGCACCACTATGTTTGGCAAAATATATATGTAGTGTGCTGGGTAGCATTTGTGGCAACAATTATACTGAGTCTGAAACCGGAGCATAAAAAAGACAAAAAGATATCACCCTCCAAAGATTTAATTTTTTGTATGATGTGCATACTCACCGTAGTATACGCATTTACTACAATGGGTGCATATGGCGCTCAAATCTGCAATTCTTAAACAACCACTTATATTCATGAATAAAAAAGCCCTTATTTTAACAGCATCTGTCCTTGCATTAGCTGCATGCAAATCGCCGTACTCGGACTGGAAGATGCCTAATGTAGTGCGCAATAATAAACCGCAGCCCGTAAAAAACGTGCAGGAAACCTCGAGCAGCTCACAGGTACAACCAAAATTTGAAAAGCCCAAGGCCCCTGCTCCGGCTCACCAAGTTCAACCCGAATTCAAGAAACCCGAGCCTATAGCTACACCGGCCCCCAAGCCCGAGCTGAAAGCTCCGGAACCGGTAGTCGCCCCCAAGCCCGCAGTGAAAGCACCGGAGCCCGTAGCGGCACCCGCCCCCAAGCCTGTATACCAAATACAGCCCGAGTTTAAGAAGCCGGAGCCCGTAACCGCCCCGGCAGCAAAACCCGTACAACACCCCCAACTCGAAACGAAGCCTGAGCCAGTGGTTGTTGCACCGGCACCCAAGCCTGTACCCACCACGGTTAAGGAGGAACAGAAGAAAATTTCCATAGCAGAAACCGCACTTCCCAACACACAGGTGCAGCCCACCTTTAATCAACCCAAGCAACAGAGCAGCGCCCCCCGCCCTGTTATGACCCAAGCTCAAAAGGAAAAATTCCCCGTTATGCCCGGGCAAAACCGTGCACTCAAACGTCGCCGTTAATTATGGCAAAACAACGGCTTGATGTCATTGTTGCCTCGCGAGGGTTATGCGACTCTCGCGAGCAAGCGCGCAGACTCATCCTCAGCGGTGACGTTACCGTAGATGGCAACGTCATTAACAAACCCGGCACAAAAATTGAGGACAGTGCCGAAATTGAGGTGCATAATAAGCCACGCTACGTGAGCCGTGGCGGGCTGAAACTGGAAGGTGCGCTCAACGCCTTTCCCGTTACCCCGGAGGGAAAAGTTTGCCTTGACATAGGAGCCTCTACCGGCGGCTTTACGGATTGCCTGTTGCAACACGGTGCCATTCGTGTTCATGCAATTGATGTTGGCGTAGATCAATTGGTTGACAAATTACGTAATGATCCCCGAGTGATGGTTAAAGAGCATTTCAATGCCCGCTACATGACGCCCACAGACCTTGGCGAGAAGGTGCAACTGATAGTGAGCGATGTTTCTTTTATTTCGCTTACACACATATTACCCCCGGCCTACGAATGCTTGGCAGAGGGTGGCGATATGCTGGTATTGGTAAAACCCCAATTTGAATTACAACCGGAAGATATCGGCCCCGGTGGCATTGTGCGCAACCCGGCGCTTCATCAACGTGCCGTTGATAAGATTCGCGATTTTGTCGTTAACAATCTTAAACGCGAATGGATGGGGGTAGCAGATTCTCCAATCAAAGGGATGGACGGCAACCGAGAGTTCCTCGCATGGCTTAGGTAAACAGTTTTTCCAACGCCGATAAAATAATAAATGGGGATGAGTTGCTAACTCATCCTTTTTTATTTGAAGCAACTTTGCGCTTGTTACTAAGCAGTATTCCCAATAAAAGAGAAATAACAATTGATGGAAATGAGCCATAGTCAACAATCCATGGCAAGTACGCCAGCCACAATTTTCCCTTAACGACCTCATGCGGTAGACCGGAGAGAAGAAAAATCATACCAACGGCAAGTATTATTCCACCTATAAAAGGAATTACCGAATCGTGTTTTTTGTAGTTTGGTTTGTTTCTTCTCCTCCAAGTCCAAACAATAATATGATACCAATTCAACAAGGCAATGAATCCCCCGACAGAGAGAAAGATACAGCCTATACAAATGAATGTAATTTCTTTCATTGAGTCTTGTAGGATGCTAAAACCCCGTCAAAGTAAAAACTCTGACGGGGTTTTGAAGTATCAGTATGAAAATAAAGAGAATCAGTATTTCTCCACAACCTTCATCATAGCGTCCATCTGAGCCTCGATAGACTCTACGAGTGCAATCTGGGTACGGCAGCGATCCAGGTTGTGTTCGGGGCGCTTAATCTTGAAGTAGGTATCACCCTCCAAGTAGTCGGTCAGGAAGCGCATGCCGCACTCCATGGTGAGCAACTTACCGGAGAACGGAAGCAGTTCCTTCTCCAACGGAGTGAGGAAAGTAGCAGCCTCGCAATACCCCTTGGCCAGAGCCTCGAAGTACTCCATACGCATGGTAACAAGAGAGGTGTTCTTCTCGTCCTCAGCGGCGGGGGAGGTAGAAGTGCGAATCATATCACCGAAGTCATACAGGGAGGAGCCCGGCATGGTGGTATCAAGGTCGATTACGCAGATACCCTCACCGGTCACATCATCAAGCATCACGTTGTTGAGCTTGGTGTCATTGTGAGTTACACGCAGGGGCAGCTCACCGCTGGCAAGGTAGTTAACAACCTTGTGGCAATCAGCTTCGCGAGCCAAGAACCAATCAATCTCCTTACGCACAGAAGCGGCGCGGCCCAAGGTGTCGGACGCCAAAGCAGCCTGGAAGTTCTTGAAGCGCTTGGTTGTGTTGTGGAAATCGGGAATGGTCTCAAAGAGAGGAGCACCGGGAAGATTGGCACCCAACTTCTGGAAGTTACCGAAAGCGCGGGCAACCTCAATGCACTGGCCGGGATTCTCAATCATATCATACGTGCGAGCACGGTCAATGAAAGGATATACGCGCCAGATATTGCCATCGGTATCCTGAGCATAGGGCTTACCGTCCTTTGCGCATACGATGGTAAGCGTACGGCGGTATGCCTCTTTGCAACCTTCTTCGAGCAACACGCGCAAAGCCTCATCGGTTACGCGCTTTACGTTCTCCATCAGCGGGATGGGCTGTTTAAAAACGTTGCTGTTGATGCGCTGCAAAATATAGCTTACACGCAGACCTGCCTGGTCTACAATAATGCGGAAGGTGTCATTAATGTGACCGGAACCGTAAGAAGCACCGCAGACAAAGTCGCCGCGGAGGTCAAACATTTCGGCAATTGCTTTAATATCGTACATAATCGAGAAATTTTAACCGAGTTTAGCAGGATATACGCCATCCTCAACAAGCTTGGCAATGCTCTCAACCACAGCGGGTTTGTCGCTCGGGTAGGTTACACCCAACCAGTTAGCGGTTGTCTTGATAACGCTGCAATCAGCCTTGCCGTTGTGGATAAGCTCGTCAACAACGGTGGGGATGTAGCACTCGCTCTTCAGCTCTGAGCCGTGCTCTGCCATGAAGTGAGTGAAGTGCTCGTTAATACGGGTAATGAAGCTGGCGGGGAATACCCAGAAGTTCATGGAAACGAGTTCCTCGGGGTCAACGGGCTTGCGCTCGCCACTGAGGCTATCGCCACGGCATACGCCGTCTTCTTCCATCTTAATCTTGGTGTACTCTTCAACGCTGTCAAGGTAACCATCCTTAATACCGCAGATACCGCGGTTTACATCACCATGGTCACTGAGAGTATTCTTAAGGGGGTAACCAATCATGCCATAGTGCTCCTTGCAGGGGCAGCCGGGCTCTGCGGTGAGGAACTCAGCAGCCTTAACAAAGGCGTCTGCACCGTAGAAATCGTCAGCATTTACCACACCGAACGGCTCTTTTACAACATTGCGGGCTGCCAGCAAAGCATGGGCAGTACCCCAAGGCTTCACACGGCCTTCAGGCACGCTGTACCCTTCGGGCAGGTCATCCAAGCACTGGAAGGCGTAGTCTACCTCAATCTTATCGGCAAAACGTGCGCCGACCTGGCTCTTGAAAGCCTCCTCGAAGTCCTTACGGATGATGAATACCACCTTACCGAAACCGGCGCGAATGGCATCGTAAACAGAGTAATCGAGAATAACTTCACCATTGGGGCCCATCGGGTCCAACTGCTTAAGGCCACCGTAACGGCTGCCCATACCGGCTGCGAGAACAAGAAGTGTAGGTTTCATAATAAATACGTAGTACTATCGGTACATGCTTATTCTACCTGTTCATTGTTACCTTGGCAAGAAAAAAAGCGTAGTTAAGGCACGCTTTTACGATTTTACTTGTTTTGTGACGTATGGTAATCAATAGCCCCTTGCAGATTTTCCGGCGGCTTCCTCAGATATGGTGACTATTTCTTTGTAGCCTCGACTTTTTGCTGCATCTAAAGCAGACGAAGCTCCAAATTAGCGTACACTTTGTTCGCTAAAATCGATGGATACCCCATCAGCCATCTCACCATTTCTGAGCGAGCCGTTACATGTTCAACTTGTGACCACTGCGGTTTTCATAATCTGTACGCTGGTCATCACCTATAGGCCCGACAGCAAAATAACGTGCGTGCGGGTGATTGAAAACGAGAGCGCAAATGGCAGAGGCCGGTTGCATCATGCATGTTTCGGTAAGCGTGGTACCGGTGCGCTCAGTTGCATTAAGCAGAGAGAACACGGTGATTTTTTCGCGGTGGTCGGGCTGGGAGGGATAACCGCAAGCAGGACGCACCATGGAAGAGCCCTCAACCGGCCACACTTGCTCAATGCAGTCTTGGGTACACTCCGCCAAAGCCTCGGCAAGCATATTGGCAATAGCCGCAATCAGCAGAGCATTATAGGGATCATTGGCTGCGTTCAGTTCTGAGCTCCACTCATCTGCCCCGGTAATGGCTAACTGCATAGCGCCAACATACCCATTCTGCGAGGGCACAAAATCTGCAAGAGCAATGCGAGGTTTATCACTGATTTTTTGTTGGCGCAAGCTGTAAAGCACAGAACCGCCCTGCACTACCATGTCGTCCCCTTGGCGATTGGCCGGCCATATACCGAAACAGGAACGAGCCTGCAATCTGTTTTCTTGCAAAGCACGTTGCAAAAGAGCCTCAGCATCGGTTTTCAATTTTTCAGCCTCGCGCTTTTTATCTTCCGTTTTAGCGGCATTCATGCCGAAAGTGCGCAACGTAATGCTCCAATCAGCCTTGGCAAGCAGTTGCTCCCAGCTGAGGGGGAAATCCGGCTGTGGCGTATGGCAGGGACAGCCATACGGCACACCCACGGTGAACACGCCTGTACGCGTGGGTTGCGGCTGGTCGGCGGTACTGTTGAGAGCTTGAGCGCGAGCCTCCGCAAGAGAAAGCAAGGGGATATCTTTTTGCTCAAACTCAGCACACAGGCGTGCTTGCTCTGCACGATGTTCTTCAATAAACGCACCTCGGGCAGAGCCGATAAGAGCAGATGCTACAGGAACAATGGTAGAAGCGTCTGCCGTTTGCACGACAACACCGGCCGGATAATGAGGGGCCAGTTTAAGAGCCGTATGCAGTGGGCTTGTAGTAGCACCACCCACCAACAGAGGTGTTGTCATACCGGCCTCTTGCATAGCCGCGGCGACAGCGGCCATCTCATCCAAAGAGGGAGTAATAAGGCCGGACAACGCAACCAAATCAGCATTCTCGCGCAACGCCGTCTCAATAATAGTCTCTTTGGGCACCATTACTCCCAAATCAATTACACGGAAGCCATTGCAGGAAAGCACCACACTGACAATATTTTTACCGATATCATGCACATCGCCCTTCACAGTGGCAATCACAACCGTGGCAGCAGAGTTTTGACCGGCTTTTTCTGCTTCTAACAAAGGGGTAAGAACAGCCACACTCTGCTTCATAACGCGAGCGCTTTTCACAACTTGCGGCAAAAACATTTTACCGCTGCCGAACAAGTCACCCACCTGCTTCATACCATCCATGAGCGGGCCTTCAATAACATGCAAGGGGGCACCGTAAAGAGCCAAGGCTTCACGGGTATCTGCTTCAATATGCTCGGTAATACCATTCACCAACGCATGCGCCAGGCGTTCTTGCACACTCAAGGAGCGCCAATCAGCCTGTTTCTTTTCTACCGGAGCGGGAGCACCTGCACCGGCTGCTTTCAGCGCAGCTTTAGCCTCTGCCAGCTCTTGAGCATAAGCAATCAGGCACTCGGTGGCATCATCGCAACTGTTAAGGAGAACATCTTCAACCAATTTACGGCGGTGCGCCGGAATAGTGTCGTAATCCGTCATCAATGCAGCATTTACAATGCACATATCCAACCCACCAAGCGCGGCATGGTGCAAAAAGGCGCTGTGCATGGCTTCTCTCACCGGGTTATTGCCCCGGAATGAGAAAGACACGTTAGAGATACCGCCGGAGATATGACACAGCGGGTGACAACGGGTAATCTCTGCAGCAGCTTGGAAGAAATGCAGCGCATGGTTGGCATGCTCTGCAATGCCGGTGCCTACCGTGAGCACATTGGGGTCGAAAATAATATCTTCCGCAGGGAAACCGACTTTCTGAGTCAAGAGCTCGTAGGCACGGTGAGCAATGGATACGCGGTCGTCATAACCACATGCCTGTCCCTTTTCATCAAAGCCCATCACCACAACCGCCGCACCATAGCGGCGAATAATGCGAGCCTGCCGCAAGAACTCTTCCTCCCCGTTTTTCAGAGAAATGGAATTAACAATGCCTTTACCCTGCACACAGCGCAAGCCGGCTTCTATCACCTCCCATTTGGAAGAGTCAATCATGCAGGGAACACGCGCAATATCGGGCTCTGCCGCAACCAAGTTCAGGAAGCGAGTCATGGCTGCCGGGCCATCAATCATGCCGTCATCGAAGCAGAAATCCAACACCTTAGCGCCTTTCTGCACCTGCGTTCGGGCAATTTCCAATGCTTCTTCATAATTCCCCTCGCGGATTAAGCGGGCAAATTTGGGTGAACCGGCAACATTGCAGCGTTCACCAATAAACAAAATGCCACTATCGCGGTGGTGACTACAAAGCTCTAACCCGGAAAGATGCAATGCACCATCAGTCTCTTTAGAAACGATTTTACGCGGGGCATACCCCTGCACGGCATCTTTTATTGCCGCAATATATTCAGGCGTAGTACCGCAGCAACCACCAACAAAGTTTAAGAGTCCCTGTTGAGCATAATCCTTAAGAATACCTGCCATATGCTCTGCGCTATGCGCATAGCCGCTCGGGCTTAACGGGTCCGGCAAACCGGCATTAGGATACATGCTGATGGCACAATCTGCCAAACGGCTCAATTCTTGAGCAAATGGCAACATCAAATCTGCACCCAATGCGCAGTTAATACCAATGACCAGCGGTTTTGCATGGCGAACAGAGTGCCAGAATGCCTCCACCGTCTGCCCGCTCAGAGTACGACCGGCGCGGTCTGTAATGGTGAAGCTGATCATAACCGGGGGCAGCCCCCGTTCCTCTCTCAACTCATCAATAGCGTACAAGCAAGCTTTAGCGTTGAGGGTATCAAAGATGGTTTCCAATAAAAGAATATCCACACCACCATCCGTCAAAGCAACCACTTGCTCACGGTAGGCTCGGCGAAGTTGGTCAAAGTTAACGGCACGGTAGCCGGGGTCGTTAACATCCGGAGACAGAGAAGCGGTAACAGCCATCGGGCCAATGGAACCGGCTACCAGGCGTGGCCGTCCATCCGCCACTTCTGCGGCATCTGCCGCCTCGCGAGCTATACGGCATGCGCTCAAGTTCATTTCTCTCACAAGCGAGGCAAGTGAGGCATCTGCCAACACGCGGTCATAATAATTTTGGTCGTGCTTGCAGGGGGAAGAAAGGTGAAAAAACTCGTGTTGACCAATGCTCGTGGCAGAGAATGTGCAGGTACTGATAATATCTGAACCTGCTGCAAGGTATTGGTCGCACATATCGCGTATGATATCGGGCCGAGTGAGCACCAACACATCGTTATTGTTTTTAAGGTCTTGCGGGTAGGACTCATGGTCTGCAAACAGAGAGCCTCGGTAATCGCCCTCCTCAAGCTTGTGTTTCTGAATCATGGTACCCTGCGCGCCATCCAACATTAAGATGCGATGCTGCATTTCTTGCACCAAATATTCTCTTCTTGACTCTGCCGTACTCATTTTTGTAATTCTCTCTTAAACAAAAAGGCGGCTTCATGCAGAAGCCGCCATAAAAGCTTTTATATCATACCACTGAGCGACTCTCGCTGAATTAATCGCGGGGTTTGGGATTGCGGTGCCATACGATAACGCCTTTACCCAGCGCATACAAGTAAGCAACCATCAAAACACCGATAAAGGCAGCCATGGCGCCGAATGCCTCAGCATTATTCACCACAAAATCTTTAAACCCGAGTGCCCAAGGATACAGGAAAATCACCTCCAAGTCAAAGACCAAGAACAAGATGGCAACCATGTAATACTTAATGGAGAAGAACGCAGGGGCGCCATCGCCTTCGGGCACGTTACCGCATTCATACGGCACATCCTGAGCGGGACGCAAGCGTGCACGACGCCCGAAAATCACACTGAGCACAATGATCATACCGGCGAAACCAAAGCCGGCGACCAACTGAATCAAAGCTGAAAAATATTCCTGTAACATGGTTTTAACGGGGTATTTATACCACCTCTTTCCCCGCTTGTCAAGCAGGACTTTGATGCAGCATGTGTTTTTTACATCTTGAGCATGTCATCACAGCATGCGTCTCAGGGCTTATACACTCTGGGAACTCGAGAAGAAATGCTGGTAATTATATTGCTGGGAATCGTGTTAGCCCTGGACGTTAGCTCAGCCCACGGGACATGAGGCCCCATAATCTCTGCCACATCACCGGATTTAACACCGTCCATATGAGACACGTCCACCATAATCTGGTCCATTGTTATGCGTCCGAGAATCGGGCAATATTCACCATTAAGATAAACACGAGCACCGGTATTAGACAAGTAATGCAAGTAACCATCCCCGAACCCTATACCGATAGTAGCCACTTTGGTGGGGCCGTGAGTGATATACGTGTGGTCATACGAAACACCGTGATTATCAGGCAACTCTCTCAAAAGAGTTACACGGCTGTACAGCGTAAGCGTGTTACGCAGCTCCTTGTTATACGGAGACGGCATGGGAGAGAATCCGTACAAAATGCGGCCCAAACGCACCATATTGGTACCGGGCGCCTTGTAATTAAACACGGCAGCACTGCTGCACAAATGGCGGTACGGCAAATCAAGGCTAACCGTCAGTTCTCTGACGGCCTCAGAGTAAGCTCGTATCTGTTTGTGCGTAAAGGAAATATCTTGAGACGCAGCTGAGAGATGAGAATACACACCCTCAATATTAAGGAACTCAAACTGTCGCAGTTTATCTCCTAAACCCGGCATATCATGCGGCAAGAATCCGGCTCTACCCATTCCGGTATCCACATTAATATGCAAATTAACCTTTTTGTTGTACAACTTACCGAGGGAATTAAAATGCTCTGCCTCCTCAATACCCGAAAGCGCAGCACGCCAGCCATTTTGCACAATAGCCTCGCGTTCAGCGGGGAAACACGGTCCCAATATGAAAGGGCATGTATGGCAACCTACGGCCTGTATACGTGCAGCCTCACTCACGGTAGCCACCCCGAAGAAGCGAACATCCGCATCATCAAGCGCTTTTACCACACCTTCAATACCATGGCCGTAGGCTTCGGCCTTGACAATGGCCATGCGGCTATGATTTGGCATCACACGCCGCACCACATTAAGATTATGCCTCATGGCATCGGTATCAACCTCTGCCCACGCACGGTAGGTACTAGTATCCTGCATAAGCCTATTTTATATCTCTTTCGTTCACCAATCAAGAGAAATTGCACCCGGGCAGAATTATTTTATGGACTTTTCTAATACGGGCATAAAGTACCATTCTTTTTTGGTAACGATAATATTGTACATGCGGCGAGCCTCTTCGGCCAATTCCGGAATGCTCGTAGCAGCATCAAGATAATACTCAGACATAGATGCATCTGCAGGATTTTCTGAGGTACCCAACGCAGCAATACCTGCAGCAAGAGAGTAGGAAAGGACACCACCACGAACAGCATCTTCGCTGAGAAAATCCAATGCCTTACGGAGGTCAGGTTTAATCCCGGCACACCCGTTGAAATATATACTGGCTAAGGCCTTATTGACCCACAGTCCGCCTTTATCACGAGCAGAATTCATCAACTTAAGCCCCAAATCCACATCCGCTTTGCAACCTGCCCCCAAAACCTTACACACCCCCACCCCGGCAATGCCATTAGGCAAACCATAGCGGGCAGCATACGCAAACAACTTGTACGTGCGCTCCGGTGTAGCTCCTGAAAAATGGCCGATGGCATAGAACTCTGCCAATAAAGCAGACGCCTCCGGAGAACCGAGCATGGCTGCTAATTGTAAAAAACGTTTAGCTTCTGCCGGATTATCTTTAAAATCGGCAATCAGTGCAGAGCCTTGATAATGAATTAAGCCATACATATAAAGAGCCATAATATTATGGCGTTCTGCGGCCAATTTCAAATCAGGAAGCGCTTCTTCTGCTGTTCTTTCGGGGATTTGAGAAAGAATACAGGGAGCGGTGGGGCTACCATGCTCTTTAGCACGAATCATCCACTCATATGCCCCCTGCTCTGTGGTTTGCATGCCTGCTATCAATTCTTCAAGATAGTGATTCTTTTTCTTAAGCTCAGATGCAATCTCCGGCAATTCAAGATTACCGGGCTGAAGACGCCCGGTTTGCATAAGATAAATAGCACGCGCCTTGGGATTCCCCAAACGGCAAGCCTCCATCAAATCAGCAAGAGCGCCATTCGTATCACCGACCTGTGCTTTTACTTGAGCAGATAATATCAACGCGGGCGAATATTTGCCTTTTACTGCTTTATTAAGCATGAGCATCGCCTCATCGTATTCTTTTGAGCCGGATTCCGTGAAAGGCAATTTCTGCACAGCCAACCAATACTGCGCAGCAGAACTACCGGCAGCAGCGGCCTTTTCCATCATAGGCCATAAGGCACTCTCATCGCCGGTGGCATTCAGCACCAAAACCGCAGCATCATAAAAGTCATCACTGCCGATTTTCACCATATTTCTGAGAATCTCCACCAGCTTCTGCTGAAGTTGAGCATCAGCAATGGTAGGGGCAGACGGCGCAGCATGCACAGCACAAACAGAGGCAGACGCAACTGCAAGCAGCAAATAAGAAAAAATCTTCATACCACTATTATACATAGTTACAACAGCAACAATCAAGCACTTTTTACGCAAGCGCAGCGTCAGCCATTGATAAAACGTGCAGCAACATCACGCGCCAAGGCGTCATCTTCTAAAATAACATCCAAGTTCCCCTTGTAATCACGAGGAGATAAAGCTGCCAAGGCTTTTTCTACCGTTCGCCATATGCCGGGGAATGAAAGTCGGCCCTCAACAAAAGCCTGCACGGCAACTTCATTGGCTGCATTGTACATAGCAGGTGCCGTTCCCCCGATAAGCCCACAGTTTCGGGCTAATGACAGCGCCGGGAAATCAGCCCAGCGGGGCGCCTCAAAATGCAAAGATGCAATTTCTGCCAAATTAAGGCGTTTGAGAGAATTGAGCGTACGCTCCGGCCAAGTTACGGCATATTGAATCGGGAAGCACATGTCACTGCTGCTCAATTGAGCTAAGATAGACCCATCGCGAAATTCAACCAAGGAGTGAACAATACTTTGAGGATGAACAATCACATCTACTTGCTCCATGGGGATACCGAACAACCAGCGGGCTTCAATCATCTCCAGGCCTTTATTAAAGAGCGTAGCGGAATCTATCGTAATCTTGCGTCCCATGCTCCAAGTAGGGTGCTTGAGCGCTTGTTCAAGCGTAACATTCTCCAACTGTTCAACCGGAGTTGAACGGAAGGGGCCGCCGCTCGCCGTCAAAATAAGACGGCTTACCTGTTCCGGGCCACCATGATTACCTTGAAGGCATTGAAAAATCGCATTATGTTCACTATCTACGGGCAACACATTCACCCCTTTTGCCGCAGCTCGGTCCATTACCACTTCACCGGCCATCACCAATATCTCTTTAGAGGCTATTGCCAAGTCCTTTCCGGCCTCAATAGCTTGTAAGGTGGGCTTAAGACCGGCTGTGCCGATAATGGATACCAACACCATGTCTGCTTGTTCCAATGTCGCCAACTCACACAAGCCATCCAAACCACATACTATACGCGTATCGGCCGGCACAAGTTCTTTAAGACGGGCATACCCTGCAGAATCAAATAAGCATACATCTTTTACCCCGAATTCATTCACTTGCGCCGCCAGAGATTCGACATTACTGTGGGCTGCAAGCCCCACAATCTCCATACGGTCAGGAATATCGCGCGCCACTTTCAGCGCACTTGTACCGATACTGCCGGTAGACCCAAGAATGACAACACGTTTTCTACTCATGCTAACACTACTCTACCTCATATCGCTTCAATTTGCAAGCCCTAATACTACACGCACAGTTTAGGCTTGCAAAAGTGGCAGCTTTAGTGTAGAGTTTTGCAGCCGTTCGGGTTCGGGTGGCCGCTGTATTTTATATATAGAGGAAAGTCCGGACATCACAAGGCAGCGTGTCCTCTGAAAGGGGGAGACACCCGGAGCCAATGCCGGGTGGACGGAAAGTGCCACAGAAAACAAACCGCCCGCAAGGGTAAGGGTGAAAAGGTGGGGTAAGAGCCCACCGCTCCGAAGGTAACAACGGAGGCACGGAAAACCCCGCGCGATGCAAGACGAACAGGGGAAGGGTAGCCTGCCCGCTCATAATCCCCGGGTATTAGTTGCACCCTGCTATAAACGCAGGGCACGCCGTAAAAAGCGTGAGAAAAATGGCCACACAGCCCGCAAGGGTGGACAGAATCTGGCTTACAGAACCCGAACGGCACACTCAACACATCAAAAATGAGCCGCGTACACGCTTTGAGCTTGAAACCGCGGCACAAAGCTGGTAGTATCTGCGCTCGTGAAGGTAATTGTTGTAACAGGAGGTATAGCCTCAGGCAAATCCACCGTTGTTGAGATGCTCGCTGAAATCGGCGGCAGAGGTGTAGAAGTGTTTGACTGTGATAAAGCAGTAGAAATATTGCAAGAAAGCGGCAAACTCTCCCGCGATCTGGTCACCGCATTCGGCGAAAATGCGCTTACGGAAAGCGGCGCCGTCAATAAAGACTTATTGAGAGACATCGTACGCAATGACCCCGAAGGTCGCCAAAAACTCAATGAGGTGGTACACCCAAAAATTCAACAAATGTGCCAAGAAGCACAGGTAGCAGCCCGCAACAGCGAAGCGGTACATACCTTTATTATAGATATCCCCCTGTTCTTCGAAAGCCCGGTAGAGTTCAAAGCAGACCGCGTGTGTTTAACAGCCACCACCCCGGAGACACAAATACGCCGCGCTATGCAGCGAGATGGCTTTACCCGAGAGGAAGCAGAGGCTATGATTGCCGCACAAATGCCGTTGCAAGAAAAGATTGACAAATCTGCTACGGTATTCTGGAATGAAGGCTCCAAGGAAATCTTGCGTGCTCAAGTTCAGTACTTTTTCACCGCAGAGCTGGCAAAAGATGCAGAGGCTGTGCAAGCCCACACCACCATCATTGATATTAACCAGCTCAGAGCCCTGCCCCTTAACGAATTGCAAAAAATTGCAGTAGAGACTCTCAAGCAAGGTGCATCCGGTCTTACGCGTCCGGAAATCATCCACGGACTCGGCAAAGCCTACACAAGACTCGGCAATCAGGTTTTTGTAACAGGCGTTCTTGATTTTACAAGAGACGGCAATGTACTTTTACGTGACGAGCAGCGCAGTTTCCGCCATGCCGTTGACGATATTTTAATTATGCCCGAGGCAATCAAGCGTTATCAACTACGCCCCGGCAACAAAATTAAGGTTCGCTTGGCTCAAGAACAAAGCAACAAAGCAAACCGCAACCTCAAAGCCTCAGAAATTGTTGAGATTGAAGGCATTCCCGCCAAAGAATTTTCACAATTCAAAGATTTTGAACAACTTACCCCCCTCTTCCCCAGAGAGCGCATCATCCTCGAGTCTGCCGAGCTTAAAATCCCTTCGTTGCGCGTGCTCGACTTGATAACCCCCATGGGCATGGGGCAGCGCGCCCTCATCGTGGCACCGCCCCGCGGTGGCAAGACGGTATTGCTCAAGAGCATGGCAAAATCCATTCGCGTCAATTATCCGGATGCAGAATTATTGATTCTCTTGTTGGATGAGCGCCCGGAAGAAGTCACTGATTTTGAAGAATCTGTTGATGCCCCGGTCTACGCTTCCACCTTTGATGAGCCATCCAGACGCCATGCGCAACTCAGTGATTTTGTGCTCGAGCGAGCACGCCGCTTGGTAGAACAAGGCAAAAATGTCATCATCATGCTGGATTCTCTTACACGCCTTGCACGCGGGTACAACGCGAACCAAATCGGAGGCCGTGTCATGTCCGGTGGTCTTGGCGCCAATGCGCTGGAAAAACCGCGTAAGTTCTTCGGTGCAGCCCGCAATGTGGAAGAAGGCGGCAGCCTCACCATTATTGCAACTTGCCTGGTCGACACAGAATCACGCATGGATGAAATCATCTTCGAGGAATTCAAGGGCACAGGCAATATGGAAATACGCTTGGACAGAGAGCTTTCAGAGCGCCGCATTTACCCGGCTATCTCTATCTCGCAAAGTGGTACGCGTAATGACGACCGTCTCTACCATCCGGACGAATTCACGCGCATTCAACAGCTGCGTCGTCAGTTGGCCAACATGCCCGGTTGGGAGGCGCTGGAGGCTCTCCTCAAAAACATCAAGCGCACGCAAAACAATGCAGAGCTTCTGCTGAGCGGTATCAAGTAAAATACCGCCACGTAGAGTCAACTCTATCTCCGACAAACACGTTTTGTCGGAGATTTTTCTTGATAAATAAGCGAAAGATACTTGAAAACAAGAGCAGAAAGTGCTAGAATACCCGCAGAGCCAATATAGGCACCAATTTCACAACGTAATTATACTATGTCACTCGAATCATTCTTCAATCCGAAGAGCATTGCAGTAGTCGGCGTATCTGCAGACTCCTCCAAGCTGGGCGCAGTTGTATTCAACAACATTATTGCAGCTGACTACAAAGGCAATCTTTACGGTGTAAACCCGAAAATGGCCGGTCAAGAGCTGTGCGGCAAGCCCTGCTACGCCAGCGTTGACGCGCTGCCTGAGCCGATGGATTTGGTAGTTATTCTCGTACCCGCACGTTTCACAGAACCCGTTGTGGACGCCTGCATTGCCAATGGCACCAAGAACATCTCCATCATCACCGCAGGTTTCGCAGAGGTAGGTGAGAAAGAGCTTGAAAAGAGAATTGCCCAGAAGTGCTTGGACAATGGCATCAACCTGCTCGGCCCGAACTGCCTTGGTCACATCTCCACGTTCGACAACGTGAACGCCTCTTTCGCAGACGGTTTCCCTGCCCGCGGTAATGTTGCCTTCGTTTCTCAGTCCGGTGCATATTGCTCCGCCATTATGGACTGGGCAGCCGGCAAGGGCATTGGTTTCTCCCACTTCATTTCCATCGGTAACAAAGCAGTAATGGGTGAAGACGCACTGCTTGCAGCTCTTAAGGATGACCCCAACACCAACGCTTTCGTGTTCTATCTTGAGTCTCTCAAGAACGGCAAAGAGTTCCTCAAAGTCATTAAGCAGGTATCCGACACCAAGCCCTGCGTCATCATGGAGCCCGGCAAGAGCGCCAAGGCTCAGGCTGCATCGCTTTCTCACACCGGCTCTCTTGCACCCAACTATCGCGTGCTTGAGATGGCTCTTCAGGGTGCAGGTGCCATTCAGGCCTATAACGACCGCGAGCTCTTCGGCCTGCTTGAGGTACTGCAATACTGCAACCACAACGAGTTTGACGGCCAGGTAGCCGTGTTGACCAACGCCGGTGGCGTAGGTGTGCTCACCTCCGACCTTTGCGAAGAGGCAGGTTTGGACCTTGCCCGCCCCAGCGAGAAGACCATTGAAGCCCTGCGCGCCGTACTTACCCCCGAGGCTTCCTTGGGCAACCCCATCGACGTAGTAGGCGACGCCAAGGCAGACCGCTATGAGGCCGCCCTCAAGGTACTTTGCGAGAGCGGCGAGTACAAGAACATCCTCGTGCTGCTCACCCCGCAGCGTGTAACGGATTGCCCCGGCACTGCAGAGGCCGTTATCAAGCTGGCTCCTCAGTACCCCAATGTTAACATCTACTGCTCTTTCGTGGGTGGCGCCCGTGTGGATGAAGGCCGCGTTCTGCTCGACAAAGCCAAGATCCTCAACTACGAGTATCCCGCAGATATCGTGCGCCTGCTTGGCCTGCTGAAAGCCCAGATGGCATTCCGCGGCAAGAAGCTTGCCACCTGCGAGACCGGTGAAGTACCCGCAGAGATTAAGGCTGCCGTAACTTCCGCCAAGGAAGCCGGTTTGGCTTCGCTTCCCCAAGAGACCGTGAACATGCTCATGGACCACTACGGCATCGATTATCCGAAGTGTGGCAACTTCACCGATAAGGAAGAAGCTTTGGCATTCTGCAAGACCATCTTCCCGAACGCCGTAGTACTTAAGCTCTCTGCTCCCGATGCTCTGCACAAGACTGAAATGAAGGGTATTTACCTCAACATCAATGACGAGGCATCCTTCACTGAGGCTTGGGAAGGTCTGTGGGGCTCCATCACCAAGTTCAACCTCAAGGGCGCTTCCGTGCTCATCCAAGAGATGATCACCAAGGCAACCGAGACGATTATCGGTGTGAACAGCGATAAGAACTTCGGCCGCGTGATGGTATTCGGTACCGGTGGTATCTACACCGAGGTAATGCGCGACACCACCATGCGCATTCTGCCCGCCGATGACTTCTCCGAGATGATTAAGGAGACCAAGGTAGGCACCATCCTCAATGGTGTACGTGGCGAGGCTCCCAAGGCTGTAGGCCCGCTGGCAGATACACTTGCCAAGGTGCAGAAGCTCGTTCTCGAGATTCCCGAGATTACCGCTATCGACGGCAACCCTGTCCTCGTGACAGCTGACCGCGCCGTTGTTGTAGACTTCAAGATGATTCTTAAGTAATCAACAACATCGCTACACTTTACTGCCGCGCTCCTTTACCGGGGCGCGGCTTTTTATGCGACAATATCTGTACCCATACGGCATCGTGACCACAGTTGACACTATTTTTACACGATAATATATAAATTTAACTTGCAAAT
Organism: Akkermansia sp.; assembly: GCA_045576695.1. Taxonomy (GTDB): domain Bacteria; phylum Verrucomicrobiota; class Verrucomicrobiia; order Verrucomicrobiales; family Akkermansiaceae; genus Akkermansia. The sequence continues at coordinate 27,868 of JAZNGY010000039.1, read as the reverse complement.
TTTCCAGAAATAGGCCAGCATTGCGCCCGTTACACATACAATGAGCAATATGACTCCAAACATCAAAATCGGCATCATACAAAACGCCCCCCTCACAGCCGACCTTTCGCTCAATCTCAGGCAGATTGTGCAGGGATACCGCGAATGTTTAGACCACGGCGCAGATATCATCATAGCAACAGCATATTCGCTCTGTGGCGCCGGGTTGCTCGATTTAGCAGACCGTACCTCCTTTTTGCAACAAACGGAGGCCGCGCTTGAAGCCTTGGCTCAAGAGTTGGGCAACACGCCTCTCATTCTCGGAGCCTACGCCCCCCTTCCCGGTCTCTTCCCGGCTGGTTATGATGACGATGATGAAGATACCCCCACGGGAGCCAACCAACACGGCATCTTGGTTCCGTATTTAATGGAAAATGACAGCGTTACCGAGCTTGAAAACGGGGAAACGGTAGACATTAACGGACTTGCGGTATACATCGATGTTAATGATGAAGAAGTAGTCATTGATGACATGGAGCCGAACCTGATTGTGCATCTGGCTACAAAATCATGGCATGCCAATGCAGCAAAAGAAGATGAAGCAAACAGACAATGGGAGGCAGACACCAACGGTGTGCCCGTTGTTTGCGCTCGGCACGTCGGCACCGCTAACGGGTCAATATACGGCGGTGGTTCCGGCATCTATCTGCCCGGCAAAAAAACACACGCCAGACTCCCCTTCTTCGAAACAGCAGCCCAAAGCATTGCCCTTTGCGCAGCAAGCAAGGCCAAAGCATTACCCCAAGACGAAGAGCTGCTTGCTCAAGCAATAGAAAGAGGCATACGAGATACGGTGCTTCACAACGGTTACGTTGGCGCCTGTATTATGCTGGATGAGCCTCAATCTTGCCTGCTGGCGGCACTTTGTGCAGAAGCACTCGGGGCTGCAAACGTACACGGCGTAACTTTCAGCAACAATACAAACTGCGCAGATATTCTCAACATTAAGGTTAAATCTATTAACATAGACAATATATCAACGGAGCTTACCGCCGGTGCAGAGATTTCTGCACAAGATATTCTCAAAGCCCGATTGAAAACAGCAGTGATGACAACATATGCCGACCAGCTCGGGCTCATGCCGCTGAGCGCCATAACACGGCATGACCTGATGATGAATCATTTTGTGCTCTACGGCAACACCGGCGGCTACCTTGCCCCCTTAGGCAATATGTACGAGATGGATACTTACTTGCTGAGTAAATACTTCAGCGAGAAGTATGCCACTTTGTTCGGCACACTGAAAGAGCCTGCCCACCCCGAACAAGACCGCATCATTCATGAGCTGGCAGACAATAACATCAGCGCCGGTGCTTTGCTGCATGACTACGTATGCCCCTTCAAAGAAGATGACATACGCATGGTACAACGCAGAATTATTGCGTCTGCACAAAAACGCACACAAGCACCGGCTGTTTTGCATGTAGATAAAGAGAGCGAGCGGAAAGTATACCCTACGCACCACCGACTCAATGACTGATTAAGCACATTTAAAACGCAGTAGCGCCGTTTCCGCACTATTGGAAACGGCGCTGCTTTTTTATATGAGCCATCAAGATTTTTCTTTAGGCGCTAAAGATATGAAGAGCAATGACCAACCGGAGAATATCATTTCAATGGCAATGATAGTACCCAGCAACCACAAGGATGATGCAGGCCAACTCCATACCACCATGGCACCCAATATCAGTGAAACAACAGCATTAAAGAATCGCCATGCACTCCCCAACTCTCGACGCATTGTAACAGCAACTATCAAGCGTAAAATGCCACCAACCAACAGGGCCAAACCTATCACTAACGTAATGATTGATAAGGATATAAAGGGGAACAAAACCATCGCCAAACCCGCGATTATATATAGCACGCCGGATATGAGGTTCCAAATGCGGTGTCCTGCGCGTATTAATGAGTTCCATAAATGAACAATACCGATAACAATAAATGCAACCCCGGCAACCCAAACCCCGGCAGCCCCTAAAAGCAAGGGAAAACTAAGCATCACAAACCCCAATATAAGCTCAAGCATAGCTAATATTGCAGCCAACCAAGCATTCCCTACCCAACGTTTCATACAGCGTTCAGCACTCATGAGAATAAGATGTTTCAAAAAGTTCTTCTACGTTCTCCCAATTGATATGCTGCATAAATGACTCAACATACCCTTTACGATTGTTCTTCCAATTCAGATAATAAGCATGCTCCCACACATCGCACGCCAGTAGGGGAACAAAGCCCGGCACCAACGCATCCTCATGCCGTTTGATACCGCATACTATCAACAAACGGCTTACGGGGTCTATCCCCATCACGGCCCAGCCGCTGCCGGGTACTGTCTCTGCCACCGTTGAAAACAGTCTGCAAAATGAATCAAAACCGCCGAAACTGTGCTCTATGGCAACAGCCAGCTCTCCTTGGGGTAATCCACGCGGCGCACCGATAAGATTATGCCAATAAAGGGTATGTAAAAGGTGTCCTCCCAAATTAAAAGCCAATTTTTGGGCAAGCCCGGCAGCATTATCGGTAGAAAGAGTACCATTATTGATTTTTTTCAGCGCATCAGCAGCCTCATTGGCACCGGCCACATAAGCAGCATGGTGTTTATCGTGGTGCAACAACATTGTTTCTGACCCCACCAATGGCTCCAACTCTCTCACGCCATAAGGCAAAGGAGGCAGCACATAGTGACCATCAGCATATCCGTGTGTAAGACATATACTGTTCATGCAGTTGAGACACCCCCACGCACATTATTCTTCAATAATTGCTATAATCAAGCGTCCCAATCCAAGCTCACCACGGTTACATTATCAGCATACGGCAGCCCCAACGCACGGCAGGCCTCCACGACACGTGCAGACAAATTACCGCTTCTATCCTCCATCACTTCCTTGACATTATCGGTCAAAATCGGTGTATAGAGCAAGTCATCCGTGCCATCAGAGGTCAACAACAAACGATCTCCCGGTAGTAAGGGATACGGAGTTACCGGGGCATCCACCATCGTCAGTTCTTTGCCGGTTAATGCAGAGCGAAGAGAATGCCCCTTATTAAGAGCTTCTTCAAATGTCAAGCAGCCTTCTCTCACATATTGCATATATACCGCGCGCATCGAATGGTCTTCATTCAAACGCAACAATCTGCCCTTGCGCCATAAGTACAAGGGCGAGTCGCCAACGCTGATCCACCACAACACACCACCGCCTACAAAAGCAGCAAGCAAGGTTGTGCCGCCAAAAGCGCCTGCTTCATGAAAGGCATCTCCCACGGCGTCATTTGCTGCGTCTAAGGCGTATTCTAACCGCACTGATGCCGGGCAATCGCGCTGCTCACCAAATGCAGAGACAAATGCCTTGACCGCCGTCTTAGAAGCCAAATCACCGAACTGATGACCACCCATACCATCACACACCACAGCAAGAGTCCCTTCAGGATAATGCTGCACAAAGTAGGCATCCTCCTGGTGCTCTCTCTTACCTATCCACTGTGATATAACGGCATTCACGCTTTCCATTCATTACCACAAGATTCTCGTAAAAGCAAGCAAAAACTTTTGCACTTTTAAACATAGCGTAAAACATTTAAGTAATATAGAACAGAACCTGCAATCAGTGCAAAGAAAAGCCCCCACCTCAAGCTACCGGCTTAGGGTGGGGGCAAATGGAAAAGCTGCTATCAGCTGCGATTCTTAAGCTGCGGGAACAGAATAATATCGCGGATGGAACATGCACCGGTGAGCAACATGCAAAGGCGGTCTATACCGATACCGATACCACCGGCACTGGGCATACCGCTTTCGAGAGTTTCCACGAAATCGTAGTCAATCTTCTGGGTTTCTTCACCGGCCTGGTGCTTAAGGCGCTCCAGCTGCTCAATGGGGTCGTTCTGCTCAGAGTAACCGGGGCACAGCTCTTGGCCGTTCATCACAAGCTCAAACACGTCCACAACCTCGGGGTTTTCGGGGTTGGCTTTGGCCAAGGGCACGAGGTCGCGTGCTACGTGGCATACAAAGAGGGGGTTGGCCTGCTTCTCTTCCACGAGTTTCTCGTAAACCTGCTGGGTAACAGCCGTATCATCAAGGTCTTCGCCAATTTGCAGGTGCAGTTCATTCTCCGCACGGTTGCGGCGTTGCTCAGGTGTAAGGTCAAACCAATCAGCACCGGCAGCTTCCTTCACCAAATCATTATAATCGGCACGGCGCCACGGGCGAGTCAAATCCACCGTCCAACGCACATTGCCATTTTCATCATATTGGTCAAACTTAAGCGTACCAAACACCTTCTCTGCCACGGTGCAAATCATCTCTTCCATCATGGCAGCCATGGTCTCGTAATCACCACCGGCTTCGTACACTTCCAACACCGTGAACTCAGGGTTGTGGCGGCGGTCTACACCTTCATTGCGGAAATTGCGGTTCAGCTCGAATACCTTCGGGAAACCACCTACCATCAAACGCTTCAGGAACAACTCGGGTGCAATACGCAAGGTTACTGCCTTCTTGAGCGCATTGTAGTACGATTCAAAGGGCTTAGCGGCTGCACCACCGGCTATATCTTGAAGCATCGGGGTCTCTACCTCTAAGAAACCGCGGTCTGTCAAGTACTTGCGAATCTCTTGAATAATCAGAGAGCGTTTCACGAAACGGTCAGCACTCTCCGCATTGCTCATCAGGTCCAAATGGCGGCGGCGATAACGCAAATCCATATCAGCCAAGCCGTGGAACTTGTCCGGCATGGGGCGCAAAGCCTTTGAAAGCACGGTGAAGGCATCAACTCTTACAGAGGGCTCACCGGTGCGGGTAATAAAGGTTTCACCCTCTACACCAATCCAGTCGCCGCGCTCTAACAACTTCCACAAGGTCCAAGTCTCTTCCGTGCAAGATTTCTTGGTAAGCATGCATTGAATCCCGCCCTTCACATCACTGATGGTAAAGAACTGAGTACGCCCCATATCGCGCAAGGCGGTAATACGGCCCAAAATTTTCACCTGTTTACCCTCCTCAAACTCGGCCTTAAGTGTACCGGGGTCAGTTGAGACATCGAAACGGCAACCATAGGGGTTTACCCCCAAGGCGCGAATCTTGTCAACCTTCTCGCGGCGTACGGCAATCAGCTCCTCCTCGGAGGAACCCGGAGCGGTATTAACAGTTTGTTCTTCTGACATAGCGCGCGCATTATACGCCTTTTTTGGTAAATTTCCAGCCTAAAATCACGATTTTTTGTAATATCTCACAAAACACGCCCAACAATCCATCGTAAAAATAATGGTCAAGACTGACACAAAAAGACACGTTGCAGGCTGGAATCCGGCGCAAATCCGAAGTATAATGCGTTTTCGTGAAGAAGTGCCAAATATGTGGTAAACGCGCGTCCATGCAATTGACGCAAATAGTGAATGGGCAGGTAACAGAGCTGATTCTGTGCGAGAGCTGTGCCCGTAATAAGGGGTTGTTTGACCCTCAATCTCTTTCTTTTGCAGAAAAGTTTTTCCCGGAAGAGTTCAAGAAGAAGGTAGAAGACCTGATTAAAGAGCTGGCTGACAGCAAATTGTTAAGTGATGAGCGCATGAATGACTTTGCCCCCATGGGGGCAGATACCTTGGCACGCTGCCCTGTGTGTGATTTCACACTTGACGCATACCGCCGCACCGGACGCTTGGGCTGCCCGGACTGTTACAGCGTATTTGCCCGAGAATTGGACAAGGAGGCACCTAAAGAGGAGGCAACCGCTACCTCAAAAGTAACGGAAGAATCCCCTGCACTCACACTCAAAAAACTGGAGCAAGAGCTGCAAGAAGCAATTGACCGAGAAGATTACGAAAAGGCCGCAGAACTGCGCGACCGCATCCGCGAATTAAGCTGACACCGCACATGGCCAAATCTTTTAACACCCTCATGAAGAAGCTTCCCCCGTGGTTCTACATACCCGGGTCAGAGGCAGATGTCATTATCGGCACCATGGCAAGAGTGGTACGCAACCTGGCGGGCCATGCATACCCCGGTTGGAGCACGGAAGAAGGAAGAAAAGCAGTGGCGGCAAAAATATTGCCGGCAATTCAGAAGTTGCCCGGCAATAAGACCGCCGCGTATTATGCCGAGATGACGGAGCTTGACTACACACAGCGCCGCGTTTTGCTTGAGCGCAAGCTGATGAGTCAATGCATGGCTGCGCGCCAAAGCGGTTGCCACATCGTTATCAACGGCAAACAAGACACAACATTCATGATCAATGAAGAGGAGCATTTGGCCATACACCTCTTCTCAAGCGAAGCGAAGCATCAACCGCTGATTCAGCGCGCAAAGAAAATATGTGAGACGCTCAGCAAGGAACTCAAGTTTGCCGAGAACGCCGCAGGAGAGCAGCTTACCAGCTTGCCGGCGGAAGCAGGCAGCGGTATTCAGCTATACACCATCATGCAGTTACCTGCAATGGTGATGGCCGACATGATGCCGCAAATACACCGCGGGTTGGAAAAACTGATGCTCAACATAGCCCCCTTCTACTCGCATCTGGGGGACGATGCCGCCAACCTGTTTGTGATATACACAGCCCCCATTCTCAAAGGAGGGGAAGAAGAGATTGCCAATCACCTGTACGACATTGTCCTGACCATAGCCGAGAGAGAGCACGAGGTGCGCAGCCTCCTTGTAAACAGCGAAAAAACCATGGGAGTCATGCAAGACGCCATATCCCGCGCCTACGGGTTGCTTCGCTACGGTTTACGCTTAGAGTATGCAGAATGTCTCAATGCGCTTTGCATGTTACGCTTGGGGCTCATAGCCGGCTACATTGAAGCAGAAGACGCAGAATTGTCCGGCGTATTAAGTGTTATTGCATCATTCTACTTAGCAACAGCTCCTTACAGCATGCAATATCTTTCCCCGGATTGCTCAGAAACGTCTGTCGAGATGGCACGTGCGCTTTTCTGTAAACAACTTATTGAAAAATTGGAGCTCACAACGGATATATTCTGAGCTCTTCCTTTAACGACCTAATTCCATGAACAACTTTACCCCCAGAGCCCAACAAGTTTTGAACTTGGCCCGCCGAGAGGCAGACCGTTTTCACCACAACTATATAGGAGCTGAGCATGTCTTGCTCGGTATGCTCAAACTCGGCCACGGTGTAGCGGTTACCGTCATCGAAAACGCCGGCGTCAACATCCCGGAACTCATCAGCAAGATAGAAGCCGCGCTGATACCCGGCACAGCTGCCGGCAATGAGGGGTCACTCCCCTATACACCGAGAGTGAAGAGAATGCTCTCCACCGCCGGGAGCGAGGCGCGAGACATGCGCCACACCTACGTGGGCACAGAGCATATATTGTTAGCTATTTTGAAAGATGATGGAGGTTTGGCAAAAGATGCACTCACCACTCTGGGTATTCAGTACAAAGCGACTAAAGAGAGCATCATGCGCGAGCTTGGCCCCAATTTCAACACCGAAGCTACGGCAGACGGCCCCCAAAACGACCGCCCCGGCCGCCCCGAGGAGGAGGAAGAAGATGCCAACGCCTTTTTACACAACCGCCGAGCCCCCCGCAAGCAGCAGGAAACCGGTGACACCCCGGCGCTCAACGCGTTCGGGCGTGATTTAACGGCCCGTGCCGCCGCCGGAGAGCTGGATCCCGTCATCGGCCGCCGTGCAGAAATTGAGCGAGTCATCCAAATTCTGTGCCGCCGCACCAAGAATAACCCCGTATTGCTGGGCGAAGCCGGTGTAGGCAAAACCGCCATAGTAGAGGGCTTGGCGCAAATGATTGTTGCGGGCGATGTACCGGAGTTCTTGCGTGGCAAAAAGATTGTCTCGCTTGACTTAGCGCTCATGTTAGCGGGCACAAAGTATCGCGGTCAATTTGAAGAGCGACTCAAGGCCATCATGGATGAGATACAGCGCGAGAAAAAGGTAATTCTCTTCATTGACGAGATGCACACCCTCATTGGTGCAGGCTCTGCAGAGGGTACCATGGATGCCTCCAACATCATCAAACCGGCGCTTTCTCGCGGTGAAATGCAGGCCATTGGTGCAACCACGCTCAATGAGTACCGCAAACACATTGAGAAGGATGGTGCATTTGAGCGCCGTTTCCAACAAGTGCAGGTACCGGAGCCCTCCTTAGAAGATACCATTCTGATACTCAAGGGGATTGCATCTCGCTACGAGGAGCACCACCATGTGCATTACACAGAAAAAGCATTGGAAGCCGCAGCCCAACTGGCCAAGCGTTACCTGCACGGCAGATTCTTGCCCGATAAAGCAATTGACGTGATAGATGAAGCGGGCTCTCGCCTGTGCGTGGCACGCATGACCCGCCCGCAAGAGCTCAAAGATAACGAGAAAACACGCCGCGAGCTCGAAGAGCAAAAACAAAAAGCCGTTAAAGAACAAGACTTTGAACAGGCGGCCAAGCTTCGCGACCGCATGGCAGAGCTCAACCGCGAACTGGAAAATGCAGTAGATGCGTGGAAAGAATCCATGCACAACAACAGCCAAGAGGTCAGCGAAGAGGATATTATGACCGTCATTTCCAAATGGACGGGCATTCCGCTCTCTCGCATGGAAGAGAAAGAGGCCGAAAAACTTCTGCGCATGGAGGAAGAGCTCAAGAGCAAGGTTATAGGCCAAGACGAAGCATGCTCTGCCATCTCGCGAGCCCTGCGCCGCAGCCGCGCAGACATTAAAGACCCGCGCCGCCCCATCGGGTCCTTCCTTTTCATGGGGCCCACCGGTGTCGGTAAAACCTACCTTGCCCGCAACCTGGCAGAGATAATGTTCGGCACGGCAGAGGCACTCATCCAAGTAGATATGAGCGAGTACATGGAGAAGCACAGCACCAGCCGCATGATAGGATCGCCCCCCGGATACGTAGGGCACGATGAAGGCGGCCAACTTACCGAGCAGGTGCGCCGCCGCCCGTACTCAGTCATTCTCTTTGACGAGGTGGAGAAAGCCCACCCCGATGTCATGAACTTACTGCTGCAAGTGCTTGAGGAGGGTAGCCTTACAGACTCCCTCGGCCGCAAGGTAAGCTTCAGCAACACCATCATCATCCTCACCTCCAACGTAGGTGCCAGTTTGGCTACCCGCCAAGGACGCATGGGCTTCGGCGCCATGACTGATACCGAGGCAGACTACGAAACCATGAAGGAGCGCATCGGTGAGGCGGCAAAACAACACTTCCGCCCCGAGTTCATCAACCGTTTCGATGAGCTTATCGTCTTCCGCATGCTGGAGCGTAAGGACTTGGAACAAATTGTATTGCTTGAAGCGCAGAAACTCATCAAGCGCTTGGCAGACAAGCAGATAACCCTCACGCTCTCGCCCGAGGTCATCAGCATGCTGGTAGACAAGGGGTATGACCCGCAATACGGTGCCCGCCCCATGCGCCGTGCTATCGAGCGACTGCTCGAGGACCCCATCGCCGAGGCCATTCTGCGTGGCGATTTGGCAGCCGGCATCTGCTCTCAAGCCATTAAAAATACAGATACAAACCAAATCGGCTTTGAGCACACGGCCCCTCAGCCCGCAAAGGAAGAGAAGAAACCAGCCCCCCGCAAGAAAAAGCCGGCCACAACCACGGCCAAAAAGCCGGCTAAGACAACCCGCAAAAAAAGCGACAAATAAGCACCAAGCATGAAAGCCCCGACCATCAAAAAAGTTGATTCTGTATCGGTTGCCCGATTCTACGAGAATTACGGCGGCACACTTGAGCTGCAACTGTGCAACAGCCCGTTGGGCATGTCTCGCAAAATATTGCAGCCCACGCTCAACCGCCCCGGTTTAGCCTTGGCCGGGTATTTCAGCTACTTTGCGCACGAGCGCATCCAAGTATTCGGAGCGGCAGAAATGGCCTACATGTCCACCATGGAGGGCATACCCCGCGAGGAGCGCATACGCAGGCTTTTTGCGGAGAATGTGCCCTGCCTCATCTTCACTCGCGGTGTCGATATACCGCGAGATGTGCTTGAGCTGGCAGACGAATACTCGGTATCCGTCTTCGTATCACCCCTGCCCACGGTAAAACTCGTCAACCGTGCCACCATTATCTTGGATAACGAGTTTGCCGAAAGCACCACACTACACGGCTGCATGGTAGACGTCAACGGCGTTGGCGTACTGCTCACCGGCGACAGCGGTATCGGCAAGAGCGAAATCTCACTCGGTTTGGTGGAGCGCGGCGCCTCGCTCGTGGCAGATGACATGGTGCGTGTGCGCAACATCGGTGGAGAGCTTATTGCAACCTCCCCCAAGCTCAGCAGCGGGTTCATCGAGATTAGGGGCATCGGCATTATTAATGTAACAAACCTATTCGGGCTCAAAGCATACCGTCGCCAAAAGAATATAGACCTGGTTATCAACCTCACCAACGGCCAGATGACGGAAATGGAGCGCCTGGGCATTGAGCGCAAAAAGACCACCATTCTGGGTGTAGATGTAGAGCGCCTTAACCTACCCGTTGCCCCCGGTCGTGACATGACCCGACTTGTGGAAGTTGCAGCCTTGGGCCACTACCTGAGAGAAAGCGGCTATGACATGGCGGGCGAGTTCAACAAACGACTGCACAAAGAAATTGCCATGCGTACCAGCATGAGCATCCACACACCCAGAGACTAAGTTTCCCCATGACACCACTTCAAAACATTACCGAGCTGCTGGACTCCACCCTGCGCATAAGAGAAATTAAAGATGCCTCTGTTGCCCTCAATGGCTTGCAGGTAGAAAATAACGGCAACGTTACCAAGGTAGCACTGGCAGTAGACGGCTCTCAAAAAACAATAGATGATGCCATTGCCGCCGGTGCAGATTTACTTATTTTGCACCACGGCATCTACTGGTGCGGGCTGCGCCCGATGACCGGTTGGTTCAAAAAGAAGATTCAAAGCTGCCTTGAGCACAACTTGGCCGTGTATGGCGCACACTTACCGCTGGATTTGCACCCGCAGCTGGGTAACAATGCGGGCATAGCCCACGAGCTTGGCCTCACCGACTGCAGCCCCGAGGTAGACTACCACGGCACACTTATCGGCGTAGCGGGGCATTTTGACGGCACCGTGGCAGAGCTCCGCGAGAAATTTGCGCAAATCACAGGCAGCGCCATAACGGGTTACGTGCAAGAGGCCAATGCCCCGGCAGGCCGCGTGGCTGTATGCTCCGGTGGTGCAGGCGATGTCATCTACCAAATGCACGATAAGGGCTACACCACTTACCTGACGGGTGAGGAAAACCACTGGGTAGTTAATGCCGCGCAAGACATGGGCATCAACATTCTCTTTGCAGGCCATTACGCCACAGAGACTTTCGGTGTCAAAGCTTTAGGTAAACTCATAGAAGAACAATTCGGCCTACCCACCGTTTTCATTGATAATCCTACGGGAATGTAACCATGCTCATCATCGCAGAAGACTCCATCGGCGCACGGCTCGACCAATTTTTGGCAGGGCAACTGCCCGAGTTGTCACGCGCCCGCATTCAGGCCCTCATCAAGTCCGGTGAAATTACCGTCAACGGCAAATCAACCAAGGCCAAAACACCCATTGAACGGGGCATGCGAATTGAGGTAAATATACCGGAACCGGAACCCACCGAAGCACAACCGCAAGATATACCGCTGTCCGTTCTCTATGAAGACCGCGATGTCATCGTCATCGATAAAGAAAGCGGCATGGTAGTGCACCCCGCCGCCGGCAACCCTGATGGCACACTGGTAAATGCAGTGTTATTTCATTGCGGTGATTTGTCGGGCATAGGCGGCGTAGAACGCCCCGGTATTGTACACCGCTTAGATAAAGACACCAGCGGCTGCATTGTGGTAGCAAAAAATGACCGCGCGCATCTCTCTCTTACAACTCAATTTGCAGAGAGAGACACCGGCAAAATCTACCTTGCCGTAGTTCAAGGCTGCCCCAAAGAGACGGAAGGCACCGTCTTTACCAACATTGGGCGTCACCCCGTTAACCGCCTCAAAATGGCAGTTGTTAACCCCGGTGCCGGCAAACCGGCCATTACAGACTACAAGGTACTGCACCACGATGCCTCAACCAATTCCAGTTTGGTAATGTGCACCTTGCATACCGGCCGTACCCATCAAATCCGCGTACACATGCTGCACTTGGGACACCCGCTCATCGGTGACCCCATCTACGCACACCCCCAGAAGCAAAAAGCCAAGCCGGGGCGGCTCATGCTGCATGCATGGCGTCTGGCATTCAATCATCCGGCAGACGGACACCGCGTTGCCATCCAATCCCCCATACCGCCGGAATACACTCCTTGGCTTATCGAAACACAGTTGCCCGAGTGGGAAGAAGCCGCCTATATTCAATCTTGAATCATTGCGTGTAGTCATGGTATGAACATATACCATGACTACACAGACTACCGAATCAACGGAACAATTGGCGGATACCCTCCGCCAATTTATTGAGTTTGCAGAATGCAATACCGCAACTTCCGCTCACAACTCAGACTTGACATTACTATTGAGAAAAATCCTGCAAACAGGATTGCTGTATCTTGATTCACCGAAGGCAGAGACTCTCACCTTCAGAGAAGCCGCGTTGAATAGCCTCGAGATGCGACTATGCCGCCGCCCGAGCACCGTAAAAGACCTGCGCTCATACATTAACCGCATTCTGAAGTATGTCCATTGGGCAGACCGCGATATTCGCACCATCAGTCAACGAGACTGCAGGACCTTACTCAACACCCATTTCAGCAAAAGCGGCCATGTATTCAGCAAAGCAAAAGCAATACTGTACAGCATATTCAACTACGCCATACGCCGAGAATGCTGTGATAAGAACCCGGTGTACGGCATAGATGGCATTCCCATCAGAGAAGAAAAAACGAACATACTCACCCTTAAGCAAATAAACGGATTCATGAAAGCATTGAAAGCCAAAGATTTTCAATGCATGCAAGCTTCGGTACGCCTCATGCTGTGGTGTGGCATCAGACCGGGTGAAGTGCAACGCCTACGGTGGAAAGACGTAGATTTTCGAGAAAATGTGGTATACATAGACGGACAAACCAGCAAAACAGGCGGGGCCCGCGCGGTTCCCTTAAGGGGTAGCGCTTTGTACCTCAAACAGTATAAGGGTAAACTTAATGACTATATAGCCCCGCGCGATTGGGCCCGTATTTGGAGAAAACTGCGCTCTCGAGCCGGTATGAGAAAATGGCAAAAAGATGCTATGCGCCATACCTTTGCCAGTATGCACCTCAAGCGTTTCCACAACATCTACCTCTTGCAGGAAGAAATGGGCCACCGAGACAGCATGTTGCTGCGCACGCGTTACCTCAACCTGCGAGGCCTGACTTCTCAAGCTGCTGCTCGTTTCTTTAATTGGCCCGAATAACCGCTGCTTTATGCCATGAAAGAAGATTGACCTCTGCATGATTACATGTAAAATATTCGGCAATATCACTTTTCTATGTCACACAATACACACCAATTTCAAACAGAAGTACGCCAGCTGCTCGACATTGTGATTCACGCGTTCTACAGCGACCGCGAGGTCTTTGTGCGTGAGCTTGTTTCCAATGCCTCTGACGCACTGGAAAAACTGCGTCTCAAACAACTCACCGGCACCACTGTTGCCGACCCCGAGCGCGACCTGCGTATCACCATTACCGCAGATGAAGAAAACCACACCCTCACCATTGCGGACTCCGGTATCGGCATGACCCGTGAGGAAGTGGTAGAATACCTCGGCACCATTGCTCACTCCGGCACCAAGAAATTCTTGGAGGCCATGAAAGAGTCTCAAAGTGGCCCGCAAGACCTCATCGGCCAGTTCGGTGTAGGTTTCTACAGCGCCTTTATGGCTGCTACAGAGGTAGAAGTAACCACCCGCTCCTGGCAGCCCGAGGCGGCTCCCGTTAAGTGGACCAGCGACGGTCAAGAAGGCTACACGCTCGAAGACGCCCCGGCAGATACACCGCGCGGTACCAGCATTCTAATCAAACTTAAGGAAGACGCTCAAAACTTCTCCCAAATCAATACCTTGCGCTACATTGTCGGCAAGTACAGCAACTTCGTGGGTTTCCCCATAGACTGCAATGGCGAGCACATTAACACCGTGCAGGCCATCTGGATGAAGAATAAAAAAGATGTCACTACCGAGCAGTACGAGGAGTTCTACAAGTTCATCGGCCATACGGACAGCGCACCGCTCACCTGGATGCACTTCAGCGCAGATGCCCCCATTGTGCTCAACTCCGTTCTCTTTGTGCCCGAAGAAAGCCCCGAGGCCATGGGCTTTGGCCGTTGCGAGCCCAATGTCTCGCTGTACTGCCACAAGATACTCATTGACAGCAAGCCCGCTAATTTGCTGCCCGAGTGGCTGCGCTTCCTGACCGGTGTGGTAGACAGCGAGGACCTGCCCCTCAACATCTCTCGCGAAATGTTGCAGGATAACTCCCTGCTGCGCCGTATCTCCGGCATTATCACCAAGCGCTTCATCAAGCATTTGGAAGGCCTTGCCAAAGATGATGCAGATAAATACGAGCAATTCTGGTTGCAGTTCAGCCGCTTCATCAAGGAAGGTATCGTTACCTCTTGGGAGCACAAAGATGCCCTAGCCAAGTTGCTGCGCTTTGAATCTACCTTCACAGAACCTGGTAAGCTCACTTCTTTTGCTGACTACATCAGCCGCATGAAGGAAAACCAGAAAGATATTTATGTGCTCTTCGGCGCATCCCGTGCCCAGCTGGAGCATAGCCCGTATCTGGATGCCCTCAAGGCCCGCGGTTTTGAGGTGTGCTTCTTCACGGATGGCGGTGACCAGTTCGTGATTGACAGCATCAACAAGGTGGATGATAAAGAGGTTAAATCCATTGACCGAGCCAACCTCGAGCTCCCCCCCCTGGAGAATCAACCTGACCAACCCGGTCTGGATGATGAACAGGCAACCAAGCTCACAGATTGGGTATCTGCCACCTTTGCAGATACATTCAGCAAGGTAAGCGTCAGCGACCGCGTCACCTCTGCCCCCGCTATCGCATTGCAGGGCGAAAACGATGTTTCACCCGAGGTACGCGCCTACCTCAAGGCAATGGGTCAACCCGTGCCCGAGAATCACCCGGAAATTGCATTCAACCCGCACAGCCCCATTGTTCAAAAGCTGGCAGAACTGCAAACCGAAAACGAGGAACTGGCTACACTACTGGCCGGGCAACTGGTCAATACCGCCCTGCTCCGCGCCGGTATGCTGGAAGACCCGGCTACGCTGGCAGATAACTCTCAAGCGCTGCTTGAAAAACTGCTCAGCAAATAAATATAGCTACTACCACTTTCACCCCGCCCAATTATAAAGATTGGGCGGGGATAACTCAAGTAGAGATGTCTATCTCATTTAAATGAGATAACATCTATTTCTCAGACTATAAACATAAAACCATTTCGTATACAAAAACGCCATCAAGCACATCTACCGGTTAGATAATATTAAAGCCTTCTATTTTCAGCAAGTTATTATTTTTTTGCTTGCATTCTCATGTAAAATGATATAATACGGTGTTTGATGGCAGATTTAACTCTGTCTTTTATCACGAACATATAAACCAATTTCGAACAATGAAGAAAATCGCATTTATCGCACTTTCCACGCTCCCTGTTTTAGGCCTTATTTCTTGTGGCGAAAAGGAAGCAACAGCAGCCCCCGCCGCCACCGTAACAACAGCGGATCCCTTTGTTGCCTTAACTGAAACCATGGAACAACTTGCCACCACGCTTGAAGCCACGACGCCGGAAAACTCGGCAGAACAGGCTAAGAAGCTCAAAGAAATTGCAGCCAAAATGCCCGAACTCTTTGCCAAAGTAGCTGAAAAAGGGCCTGATGCTCAGCCCTCTCCCGATGTAGCCAGCCGTGCAGCAGCCGTAAAGGCACGCTTGGAGGCATGGTTTGAAGCAAATGCAACCAACCTTGGCTCATACGATCCGTCCTTCATGGAGGCATTGGAAAGCATCCAGATGAACTAAAACTTAAAACACAATGGCCCGGAAATTGTCGAAACGCGCAATTTCCGGGCTTTCCGGGGATAGCAGTTCTTCTATACATACCCGACAATGAAACTCACATATACGACAGCATCTGTTTTTCTGGGATTAATACCTTGCGTATCAATAGCGCAAGATGCGGAAGTACTGCAAAATGCCATCCTCAAAGGCTGTGGATTAGAAGAGCTGGAAAAACTGATAAAAGGCGGTGTTTCCGTACATACGCAGATAGCCTTGTTGCCGGGGCAAGAGCCGGCCCCCATGATTTGTGTTCTTCTCTCAGAAGAATATCAGCTTTCAGACCAAGTACCGCACTTCTGCAGCCATGAAGAAATGGCAGAATTTCTCATACGAATGGGGGCAGATGTAAACGCAAAAGATAAACAAGGGCGCACGCCTCTGCACCTGTGCGGTATAGATGTTGTATACCACATATTAGTAGAAGCCGGGGCAGATATCAATGCTGTTGACAATGCCGGCAACAAGCCCAAAATAACAGCACGCATGGAGGGAGCCCCGCTCGAAGATGACGACCGCACACCGGAAGAGATTCGAGAAGAAGGAGTTTGCTATGCAGAAGGCAAAAATGGCTACCCGAAAGACGAGCAAAAAGCCATTGAACTCTATCTGCAAGCAGCAACTAAGGGTGATTCTACCGCCCAGCGCTGGATGGGCTGGCGTTACCGCCAAGGCAGAGGTGTTAAAAAAAATGAGCAACAGGCCAATTTCTGGTTCAGCAAAGCGGCACTGCAAGGTGATGAGGCGGCATACGATGCCATGAAACACCTCACACCCACAACGCTTACAAATCGCACGATTGTATTTACCATTGAAGAAGCCACGCTCATTCAACCTCAGCTCGTAGTAGAGCACTTACAATCCGGCGACACGATTACTATACAATGGGGTAATACCCACAGAGATATTCGTATAAAAGATAACAGCCGAACAGATACACGATTTGCAGCATTAAGCAAAAACACGGCTGATATAACGGAAGATTATACACTAAATGGCCGGGTGCAATACACCAAGCATTTTGAACTTCAGTTTCTTACACCCACAAGCGGAACATTCCGAGCTAAAGTAACAGATGTAGCCGATGTCATCGGAGCAAAAGCCATTATCTATATCGGTGACTTTGTCATCAAATAAACCACAATATTAAACATTAGCAATAACATGTCAAACACAGTAACAACAAAAATCAGCTGGACCAGCCGTTTGGGGAGTTCCCTCAAAGGTGTCATTGCCGGCTTTATTCTGTTCATAGCAGGTATTATCTTGCTGTTTTGGAATGAGGGCAATTACGTAAAAGTCAAAAAAACATTGGAAAAAGGGCAAGAAATATGCGCATCTCTCCCGTCTAATGAAGACATAGACAGTGCCTACAACAACAAGTTGGTACACATGTCCGGCAAAACCGTTACAGAAGACGAGCTAACCGATGACGTCTTTGCCTTCTCGAAAAAAGGTATTAAACTTCAGCGCAAAGTCGAATACTACCAGTGGGTGGAAGAAAGCCACACCTCCACTGAAAAAGACGCCATTGGTGGCGGTGAAAGGGAAACAACAACCTACACCTACAAAAAACGATGGTGTTCGGCTCCCGTAAGCTCATCTTCTTTCCACCAAATGGCCGGGCACGAAAACCCGGAACCTTCTTTTAAAGCTGATAGTGTCAGTGTTTACGCCAAGAACGTAAGCTTCGGCGCCTTCCGCCTCAGCGACACACAAATCAAAAAGATAAGCGGGGAAACGCCCATCAAAGCCACTGAGCTTACTATACCGGCAGAGTTGCAGGGGCGAGCTGTTGCCAAGGGCAAATATATATACATAGGAGCTCCCACGGCATACGGGCCACAATTCACGGTTGCGCAACCGCAAAGCAACACCCAAGCTCAAACGGTAACGCCGCAGCAGCAACCGCAGGCTACTGCACAGCAGGCTCA
Source organism: Akkermansia sp. (assembly GCA_045576695.1). Lineage (GTDB taxonomy): Bacteria > Verrucomicrobiota > Verrucomicrobiia > Verrucomicrobiales > Akkermansiaceae > Akkermansia. The sequence goes on along the minus strand of JAZNGY010000039.1, from coordinate 9,878 downwards.
AGATATTACCAATACCACACACGTACTGGTTCCCGAGCTTCAAACGGCCCCCTTTACCGTCATTGCTCTTGAGGGCACCTATTTTATCAAAACGCCGGATGGGAATCTGACTCGAATCAGCACAAGAGAAAACGGCACCTATTACATCAGCTACAATGCAAAAGAATATGCCGTGGGACTCTGCCCCAATCAACCCGGAGCCACAGTACAAACCAACACTGTACAACAACCCACCGTTCAGCCCCAAACCACACCGGCATATGTCACCGTAGACCCCGGTAACCCGCAAATCGGTGATGTACGTATCCAGTGGTCATTGATTGCCCCTGAGCAAACAATCAGTATTGTAGCGCAGCAGAGCAATGATACTTTTGTGCCTTACTATGATAAGGATAATGACAGATCCATCAACCTGCTTGAAATGGGGGAACAATCGGCCGACCTCATGTTTGCCAACGCGTTAGATGCAAACAGCATGATAACATGGCTCCTCCGCTTCGGTGGCTGGTTCGCCATGTACATTGGCATTACAATGGTTTTGAAACCCTTGTCCGTACTGGCTGACGTTGTTGCCATTATCGGCACCATCATCGAATTCGGCACCAAGATTATCGCTTTCGTTGTGGCAACGGTGGTCGCCCTTACCACTATAGCGATAGCATGGCTGTTCTACCGTCCGTTGATTTCCATACCGCTTATTGTTGTGGCAATTGCGCTCATCTACTGGTGCAAAACACGCAAGAAAAAGCAAGATGCAGAAAAGCCAACCGAAACAACAACCGTTTAAAATCAATTAACAAAATCTCGGGGTGTACATAAGCACCCCGAGATTACCCGATATAAGCCCATGAACCTTTCCACCCTCATACTCGCAGCTCCATTGGCAGCAATTACCCTCAACGCAGTAGAAATAAAGACTACCACCCGGGTACAAGAGTTAGCAGCCACCCTTGCATCCAAGCATATCAACTCTCCCCATTGGGCAGAGATATACAGCTATCTGCAAGATATGCAATGGGATGGAATTAACTCGAAGGTGTGTAACGGTGATACTTTGCCGGTATATGCCCTGAGCACGCCGGATTTAGGTTTATGCAACGCAGAGGATATCGGCACCATACTATTGGCCGGAGCAAATGTTCATATAGCAGAAGAAGCTACCGGCAATACACCCCTGCATTTGGCAGCAAAGAGCCAAGACTATGCCATCGCATTAAGACTTATTGCGTGTGGTGCAAATTTAACAGTAAAGAACAAGGACGGAAAAACTGCGGCAGATTTGGCAGAAGAGCCACATCTCAAACTGCTGTTAAGTACAGGTATTCCATGTGAGCTTGTCACCAAAAAGGCAAAAGATACTTATAAAAAAGCCCTTTCAGGCAATGCCGATGCCTGCTACGAGATAGGGTTACTCTACAACTCCGGAGAAGGAAGTGATGTAAACCCCATGGTGAATTGGATAGGCGGCTTGGAACCTTTACGAGACATGAGCCACTTCTGGCAAAAATTGGCTGCGGAAAAAGGCCACATCAACGCTATTGCTAACCTCGGTATGCTTTATTATTGGGGGGCAGAGGGTGTTACTCAAAATGAGATGTTGGGCTATACCCTGCTCAAAAAAGCAGCTGAGCTCGGACATGAGACAGCAGCAGAGATATTGCAAGATGCACAGACACCATCGGGCATCAACATACCTGCCACACTTCATCGTGGATGTAAGCTCATATTCAAGGGAGAACATTCCGGATCCGGTGATATATGCACCATGGTCTTCGGCGAGAATGGGGCATCCCCCTTCTCCGTCATGTATTATAAACCGGTGAGTGCTAATATGGCAGAACTGGGATTCCGCAGTGGTTCTCTTATCTTCAATGGAACCATTTTGTTCGAGGCACAGAATGGAAATAACTACTCCGGAAGAATCGGTGGCACAATCATTGATACAACCCACGGAGCTCTCGAGATTTTCCCGTTGACATTTGAACTCAACGTACCAAGCAAATAATGTTGGTATACGTAGACAATCAAGAAGTAAAAATTTTCAACGGCTGCACCGCTGCAGATGCCGTGCGTCGTTTAGCATCGAATCTGGCAGTAGATATTTCTTATACAGAGTTGTACGATATCTTCGGCAATGTGATTGCAAATGACAGTCCTATGACGGAGGGGCGGCATATCTTCACTATAAAATCTTCAATAAACCCACAATCATGAAACGCGCTATCCTTTCTCCTTTCGTACTAATCTCATCACTGTACGGCGAGCAAGTTACAGTGTTAGGCATCAATGACATGCACGCTAACATAGATGATTTACCTCAGCTTGCCTCATTCGTGAAAAGCGAGCGAGATACTACCCCGCACGTTCTGCTGCTGTCTGCCGGTGACAATCGCACGGGAAATCCCTATGTCGACAACGGAGAACAACCCGGTGTACCCATGATTCAACTCATGAACATGATAGGATTTGACCTCTCTACCCTAGGGAACCATGAGTTTGACACCGGGAGAAACGGACTGCAAATGGCCATCCACGCCGCGAACTTTCCTTTTGTCTGTGCCAATGTTCTGGCAGATGGTGGAGAAACACTTAACATAGCGCCCTACCATATCTTTGAACGCAACGGAATACGAATCGGCGTATTAGGTTTGGTACAAATAGGCGCTAACGGCATACCGGATGTTCACCCGGACAACTGTAAGGGGCTTATCTTCCGAGACCCGATGGCGGTTGTGCGCGACTATGCCTACTTACGAAAAGAATGCGAGGTACTCATCATTTTATCTCACCTGGGCTTTGAGGCAGATGTAAAATTAGCTCGTATATTCCCGGAGGCAGATGCCATTATCGGTGGCCACACGCACACCCGCGTTGAGAATGGGCATGTCGAGAACGGGGTTCTCATCACCCAAGCAGAAAACAAGGTAAAATACATCACGCGTCTCACCTTTGAGGTAGAAAACGGTCTGGTAACCGGCAAAAAATCAGAGTTAGTTTCCCTCAACAATTACCCCAAAGACGCAGACATGCTGGCGGCAGTTGATAAAACGAAAGACAACCCATACATGCGCCGCGTGCTGACCACCATCACTACAGACATTACACGCAGGGAGAGTTTGGGCTGCCTGATGGCCGATGCATTGCGCGCTTATACTAAAACAGATGTTGCCATTGTCAACTTCGGTAATGTGCGTTTATCGGAATTTCCTGCAGGCCCCTTCACTGTAGAAGATTGCTACCGGCTGGATCCCTTCTGCAATCAAACAGTAGTGTTCCGCGCTACAGGGCGAGAATTGATTGACTTCCTGAACGCGGTGCCTGCTACCGACCACCACGGCGCGCCCTGTGTATCCGGCATGCGGTATAAAGCCGTAAAACCGGCTGCAGAACTCCAACCCATGCGCATAACAGAAGCGACCTTGGAAAATGGCACCCCCATAGACCCCGATGCGGTATACACCGTGGCCACTAACACCTATCTTATGTCGACGGTTAGTGCTCAACCGTCTGATACAGGCGAGGCAATAGATATGGACGGGGCTCGTTCCATCATGATTTTCATGGATGGTAAAGAAAGTGTAAACTACTCAAACACAAGCAATATTGATGTAACCATAGAATAAGGTATGAAACTGTCCATCCTGGCATTGGTAGGGGCCCCGGCTCTTTGGGCGTTGGGGCCGGAGGATATAGCCAACAAAACGATACGCATCAGCATGAGTGATGCGCTTATCGCGCGTTCTGATATTAACCAAGCACCGGAAGCTCCATGGTATTGGTTAGATGAGGTTACGGATTTCGTGATTGATTTTCCCGAGACCGCCACATTCACCACTACCGCAGAGTATTTCCTCAAAAGCAATGTGCAAGTGAGTTATACACCTGATACAGCACAAAATAAGGCATACGTCAAGCTGGAGAGCACAGATTTCTGCGTGCAAGTGGAACTTACATACACAAGCAACACAGAAGGCACTGCAACCATAGCATGGCACCAAGCCGGAGATACGCGCCACATTCGCAATATCCACTTCACCGTTCAGAACGATTTTGATGTAGCCGCCCGAGTTGAGCTACCCGAGGAAATTATCTCAACCAGCCCCGAGGGGTGGAATGACGGTCTGCAAGATATTATCAGCTCCATAGAAACAGCAAATTACCGCACGGCTACCGATAAGCTCTACCAAAAGAGACTGGTATCACTTCTTCCTATAGTCATGGTGTTGCAGGATGCCTCTTGGACATCTCCTGATTATAAAGGCAATACGGCCCTGCACTACGCCTGCGGTTTAAGCCATGTAGAATTAGTACGCTGGTTGATTGAGCATGGCGCCGATTTAGAAAGCGTCACAGACAAAGGCGCCACCATAGATGCCTGCATCAGCGGTAAAAACGCCAAACAAATCAAAGCGATGCTCGCAGAAGCCAGAGCTTGGAGAGACACCCCGTACCAAGGACCGGAAATTGATGCAGCAACAGCTAAAGAAGCCGCAGCTTGGCTGGAGGTAGAGTTCTCCGGTATAGACTTAGAAAACCCGGCGCACGATGTGCTGATAGATGAGCAAAAGGCAGAACAGTGTGCGCGGCTTGTATATCGTTATATCAAATCTGACAACGGGCTTGCAAGTCTCGGGGTATCCGTCACAGACACAACCGGGCAGCATCTTATACGCGTCAGAAACGCCAAGGTAAGTGAAGATATGTTCGTAGAGTGGATACTGCGAGATTTAAAACAAATACGGCGCTGCAAGCAAGTAGAATGGCGAGGCGCCGGCATGACATTGGCAAGATTGCCCCACATGATACTAAGCCGTGAGGATGAAGGCATGACAACAGATGGAGCCACGGCCGTGTATCGCGCAGCGTGCGAGGGCAATGTAGAGCTTCTGCAGTGGTTGATTGACCACGGCGCAGACCGCAGATTACTTAATGAGCAAGGCGCGCCCACCACCCTGCCCGCCAATACGCCAAATCTCCATCGGGTACAGAGTATTCTCGGTATTAAAAATAACTTTACGGATTCGCCGCAAAGTGTAGCAGGTAAAACATTCACCTTTACCAGCCCGGATTTTGATACACCAATCACCATAACGTGGGAGAAAAGCAACGCAGAACAAAGCGGGAAAGTTAAACAAAACGAAGATTGGAATATTATAGAGGTTACATACACCAAAACAGGAATTTATACTGCAACAGTAAAACGAGACTCAGAATGGGCACCCGGTGGCGAATACGCATCCGACTGGTCGCTCTACATCTTCGAGCTGAAATTTACCTCACAGTCAGGGGGTACTGCAACCTGTACCAAAGAAACAAAATATACAGAACAAACACAACACACGGGAACTTTTTCACTTAAATAACCTAAAGAATGGCTGAAAACAAAGGAAATAAAGAACCTACCACCTTTCAATTTATAACATATTACATCAAAGAAATACTTTGCGCGCTGGCACTCATTGCCTTCGGCTACACCTTATTACATTACTCGGAAGATATATCAAAATGGTTTGGTGATAAAGTGCAACGCGCAGCAGATAGTTTTTTTGGAAACTGATGCCAGATTATGAGAAGAACATTTTTCACCATCTTAACAACGGCAGCGATAATAGCCCCGGTATGGGCTACACCCGCTACCCTGGACGGCAAGATTCTTGAAGTTTGTGTACGCAACGGGCAACAGGCTTTTGCCGAAATGGATGAAGCTCCAACAGATTGGGCCGAGTGCAAACACAGCTCGCTTTATCTCCATTTCCCGGCCAACGCAAACAACACATACAGTTATCAATTATATAAATCTGCGGAAGACAGCCCATGGCCACCCGTTGTGGTAACTTATCATCCACAAAACTCGGCCATTACCATTACCGGTAATGACATGCATGTGGATATACAGCTTACATTCTCCGCTGCCACAAGTGGCAATGCAGATATAGCATGGCATGAAGAGGGCGGTTCTTGGTATGTGAAAGGCGCCACATTCCATATAAACTCAGCCACCGTCAAATCGGGTTACGTTGCCATGCCCCGGGAGGAAGAATCTGACGGTGCCGTACAAAGCGTAGACGATGGGCTGGGAGATATTGTACGAGACTTGGAAAAACGCACCTACAAAAGCGCCGTAGAACGCCTGTACCAAAAGAGATTGCTCACCATCTTGCCGCAAATTATGGAAGGAGCCCCCGTTGACACCGTCATCGCAAACGCCAACGGCACCACAGCGCTTCATAATGCATGCGGGCTCAGCCATGTAGAGCTCGTTCAATGGCTGGTTGAACACGGTGCAAATGTCTATGCAAAAACAGCTAAAGGAGCCGGAGTAGAAGACTGCGTTGGCGGACCTAACGCCAATGCCATACGCGCCCTTCTGCGCAAGGCTCGCAACACAAAATAAGCATTCCATCATTTAGTAAAAAATTATCATCAGACCGACGACAAGCAGAGTTCTCTCATGAAGGGCTCTCGCAGTTAAATCATTTTCAACACAATATCACAACATAATACAATGAAGAAATCCATTCTGTTATTACTTTCGTTACTGGCACTAAGTTTCAATGCTGAGGCAGCTCCGCAAGCGGCACCCAAAAAAGATGTAGACTTTGCCAATTATTACCTGAAGGAGTTTGAGGCAGAAGTGAAACGAGCTCAGGGCAATGCCAACACCTTGTTCCGCAACAAGAACGAGGCCCTCAACCGCATTCAGACTCTCATGAAAGCCTACCCCGAGGACCCTGCCGTGCTGGCTCTCTACGAGCGCGCGCGCACAGCCCTCATGATGAGCAAGGGTAATTATCAGCAAATTACCCCTGCTATGGTGGCCTATCTCAACAATGAAAGACAACTGCGCGAGAAATACGCGCAACTCAGTGCAGCCAAATGGCAGGAGTTGCAACAAAGGCGCGAACTTATCACCAAGGTATTCCCCTCTGTCGACCCGCTGAAGAACACCCCCGAAACAGACCCCACGGAAAAAACAATCGTGCTGCCGGATGTCAAATACCCGGATAACCAGTTCGTGGGTGCTTCCGGCGAATATATTGTCGTGGGCAAACCCTCCACCGGCTTCTATTTCGTAAACATCAGCGGCCGAGAATGGCTCGGGCCGTACGAAGCTATCAAACGCTTCCGCCGAGAGGTTGATAGCTCGCTTGGAGAGAGTCTTAATTTCACCGTGTTGGGTAAAATAACAGGTCCGGCTTTTGAAATCCCCGGCAATCGCCACACCGCAATGGCTTGGGGTTGGGTTGTAGAGCCCGAGGCGCTCTACATCGATGGACACGTTGTGGCCACTTTCGATGCCAACCACGATAGGAGTGGTTCATTCGTAGAAGAAGACAAGGTCGCCGGCATTAAAGAAGGTTGGTATACCGAGAAGGATGTACCGCAGGATGCCACGCCGGAACGTGTGATGGAAATCTTCCTTGCCGCTATCAAGGAAAAGAATTATGAGCTTTACCTCAAGTGCATCAACCCCGAGCGCTATGCAACTGAAACAGCAGAATCCCTGTTGCGCTACCACTGGGACCTCCACCAGCAGCGCCTGCATGGTGAATATGTACATGCCACTTTCAGCGACACCAAGATCGTAGTGGTCAAAGGACACGATGACAAGAACGACCTCGAAAACTTCTTCCTCGACGATGCTCAGCGTGACCAACTCATCAAGATGCAGGGTGAAAAAGTGGAACATGCTACCGTGAAGAGCCAAGCATTCGACGAGAACGGCAAACAGGTAGGCGGCAAGAACGTCCACAAACTCATCCGCAAGGGCAATGGGCGTTGGTATGTGGATGACTATGAAATCCGTTTCTGATGCTGTCGAGGACGAAAGCCAAAAGTGTTATTAAAAAATGAGATAAATCCATCTAACCGCAAGTAATGGATATGCGAGAACAAGCTGCCCGAGTCGTGCAGGAATCGCATCCATCTTGCAGTCGCAATTAATGACTTCCCTCATTCACAACAAACAATTTTAACGCACAATGAAAACTCAACATTTCTTATTTTCCCTGCTCCTGTGTGGACTGACAGCAACGGCACAAAATAGCGTCGGCTTCGACTTCTCCGATGAAGATACCGCCGCAGATGCACAATTTGCCAAACAACAGGAACTGCAGGCCCTTATCGGCAATGCCGCCAAGTATGAAGCAGCCGCCCACGAAGCATACGCCATTGTAGTGAACTCCATTGCCGGTGCTGCAACCAGCTCAAGGGGCACAAGGATTTGGTGGATTGCTCCAATTATCCGGATGCGGACACGCTGCACAAGGAGGCGCTTGCCCATCTCTTGGCAAATTATCCTTTTGATGTGTCCTCCGGTCAGTTTACGGAGGGTGTACTGAGCCGGGCAATGCTGAGCAAGGCCAAGTCCAACATGACCGCAGACCAGGTGCCCCGCATCGAGCACATGATTACCCGCGCTGAGACCATGATGCAGTGGTTCGTCGGTCCGTTCCGCCTTGCCTGCGCCATACACAACCACGATTTCCAGAAGGAAGTGCAGCGCGTGGCACGCTTTATTGAATACACCAAGACGGATGAGTTCAAGTCGGCAGACGTGGCTTACAGAGCCCTGATTATGTATTTTGACAGTAACGATGTGCCGAGCCGAGCCACGACCGCATCGCGCAGCTTTGGCTACAACAAGCAGCAGGCATATGTATTCTACAATTATTTCCACAATCGCATCAGCGATCAGGAGCGTGAGAAATGGCTGAACTTTGTGCTGATGGGGCGTTCGATTCGATACAGTTACGATGGGCCTATTCTGAGTCTGAGAAACGAAATCACCCTCAGTACCGGTAAGCAGGTGTACTGGTATATCGATATTCACGGCACAAAACCCCGCCTGGCTGCGACAGAGCCTGCCAGCGAACTGTCTTCTTACATCAACACCTTCCAGCGCTGGAATGAGCAGCGCTTGGACGATGTGTACGAATGGGGGAAGCGAGCTTTTGACCAGTTGCACGATGCAATCGGGCATGCGACTTTCCACAAACTCGATGAGCTTGCCGGTGAAACACTTGTCAAGGAGGATATTGATTTCAAGGAGGCCGTCCAGAAAGCAATTCCGAACGGGCTTGCCGCTTTGCTGGAAAAGGACGACCTGCTGATGGGACTTCCGGATTATCTGGCAGATAATACCAAATATGTGAATAACTGCAAGCACGAGGCAACGACCTCCTTGCGGGCGCGTGTGCTTAAGCGCATTGAAATGGCAAACCGCACCCTCGACAATATTGCCACCGAAGCGGCAAAGATTGTTCCGGCGAACCATCCCTCCCGCCAGCGCGATTAATTCTGACCAAACAAGTTTATTACAATGGTTGAAAGCCGGATTTGTGCTTTTCTCTACGGCTTGCTAAATCCTGTTGACAGACCGGGAGCTCTGTTATCAGCGGCGCACCGTTGAGGCTACAATCTAAAATACATTCATAAAAATGAAAATCGCACCTATCACCGCAAAGCAAAAATGGCTCTACACAGTAGGCTTGCTTTGCGCAGGCTTAACTGCTTGCGCCGCCATTGTCCGCCAAAAAGCGCCCGGAGATGTGCCCAACGACAATCCGCAAACAAAACCGGAAAATGGCAACAACAAGGAGGCTGCGCCTGAAGAAGCGGAAACAGAAGAACTGCCGCAGCAACTCGGCGGCGATGTTCCTTACATTCCGCCTACGGAGTAAATAAGTTAAATCATCATCTTACCTTCTCACGGGCTCTGTTAAAGAGCCCGTGCATTTTTGTACGTCAGGCATGACACGTAACTGGGGTGAGAGTCCCCAATGAGCCGCTGACAGGGCGGAATCAAATAGCCAAAGGCAACTGCGTCACAGTAATGTGGGGTGGGAAGGAAGCCGGAGGCGAAACACAGACAGGAT
>JAZNGY010000038.1:0-4887 GCA_045576695.1 Akkermansia sp. | reverse complement strand
GACCGCAATTTTGAGGCATCCACTTTTCGGTGACTGTTTTTTTTGAGGCAATACGTCTGTTAAACTTTTCGGTTGATAAATCGGAGTTTAGCGGAAGTCGGAGGCCAAGCGGTCTTAGGAAGACAATGTCATAAATCAACTCCTTGGCTCACAGAACGACATGGCTACGATCCGACTTGACCGCAATTTTGAGGCATCCACTTTTCGGTGACTGTTTTTTTTGAGGCAATACGTCTGTTAAACTTTTCGGTTGATAAATCGGAGTTTAGCGGTGGGGGCGGAGTGTTTGCGTTGTAATAAATTTTGATGATGCTCCGGGCGCAGTTGCAGCAGAAAACTTGAATGTTGTTAATGTGCCGCCCGAAAATGTTTTTTTATCCGAATAAGCAACATAGACATCAGTATGCACAAAAAGTAAACCATTACGGCACCGAAGTTTCGGTACAATGAAATCATATTGGGTGCAAGCAAATAATGCAGAACAGCTGCAATGAATAAATGGAAATAATATATGTTCGAACTATGGTACTTCCCTACCTCCACGATGCCCCGAATATTTTTATTCCAATTGAGAGCCAGTATGAAAAAGCTGAACGCCAGCGGCATTGTAAAAATGTAGAACGTACCCTCATTAGTCACTGTATATAAGTCTTTTAAGAAATAGCGCTCCAAATATATTAAAACAGCAAATACAACAGCGCAAATGAGCCACCTTGCTGCGCCGGTGAAATGCTCCTTATGTTTATGCACCAAGTACCCAAGGCTCATGTAGGGAATAGCCGCAGCCAAAAAACTTTGAAATAACCAAGGCCTGAAAACGGGGCTGCCTACCACAAAACCGTACCTGCCCGCATACAATCCCAATATAACTAATACCGGCGCAATATATAATAATTTATTACCCAAGAAGTATCTCACCACGATAAAACACAATAAGGCTTCCCAAAATGCAGTCAGATACCACAGTGCTCCACATAATACCCCACCTTGAAACAATAGGGGTAAATACCAGTCCGCTTGGTTTCGAAACTGGCCGATTATATCTTCATAATTAACAAAAAAATAAAAAATCTGTAAAAGAACGCTTGTTAATATAATCTTCTTTATCCATTTCCAAGCCGTTTTTATTTCCTTCTCTTTAGAGTTGGAATATAATAAAAAACCGCTTATCATAAAAAAACACGGAACCGCGATTCCGGCAATAGGAATAGAGTAATGCCCATATGCCACGGGCACATGGTAAATGACCACAAATAAAGCACATAATGCTTTTAAACAATATAACCCGAAATAGTTTTCGCGCTTCAATGTTTCTTTTGCGCCCATTTTGCTTGCTACCGCGGTGTCCATGTTGCTATGAGCATAATCCTGATATATGTTTCCAGCAAGTTGATTCTATGTCATGCCCTTTAATGCAAATATAGGATGCTTCTCACCCAAAACGCAACTGAGGCCATCTGCCCGACAAACTCCGATTTAGTGTTCATGTTTCTCATTATGTCCACGCGTTTACAGTTTGTAGATGTGGTAGCCCGATAAATTGTAATTTAACGGGGTGTTTGATGTGAGCGAAGCGAACCAAATTTAAGAGCCCCGTGATAGCGGGGCGACGGACCGGTAGCCACGTGGTGTAGCTGCGTCAGCAGCGGAACCCGTGGTAGTGGTAGAAAAGAATCTCGGAGCCCGAAGCAGCGCAGCTGCTGAGGCCGACAGCAGGGTAGCATCCCCCCATAAGTATTGTTTATTCATTTTTTATCATGCGTTGTTATTTAATAATAACGCGTTGGAACAATTAAAGGCAATGGACTACTTTGACAGCTTAATTGGAGTTTGTCGGGTGTTCTGAGTTGCTCGTCACTCGGCTCATCGCTTTGACCCCGGCGAACTCCTGAGCGGCGTGGTTTCACTCTAATGCCGGTTTCTCCTCAAAAACGCAACGAGCTCACCAAGTGCATGAAAGCGCTCGGCGTGCTCGAGCATGATTTGGAGGAAACATTTGTGCGTAGCTTCGGTAAGGGCAGCCAGATAGTGAACAAGACGAATAACTGCGTTTGCTCGTTTTGCCGACCTTCCAGCCTCGTAATCAAATGACACCGAGAGCGCGAGCGGGAGATTAACCGCTTCCTTACCCGCCGCGCCCTTTGTGTTGAGCCGGAGCTCCGCCTTAACGCCGCTCCATCTCCCAAGCAAATGGAAGCCATATGTACCCGCTAACGCGGCTCCTTGCTCAAAAATATCAGCGTCGTGCTAATTATTTTGCGCCCGCGTCTCGGAGAAGCTTTATCGCCTCCTTTCGTCCGTTTTCATCGGAGCGTTCACTTTCTTCCACCAAAATTAGAGCGGTTTTCCCATTGTCATCTTTTATGTTGACATCGATACCTGCCTCAATGAGTGTTTTGATGGTGTTAATGAAGCTCATCTTAGATGCCCAATTATTGCGCGCTGCTTCATGTAGTGCTGTTCTTTTGTATGAATCCACTTGATTGACGTTGACGACGGGTGCGCTTACTAAAATTTTTACCAAGTCCACTCTGCATTTCCATGCTACAGAGTGCAAGGGACAAGTTTTGTTGGCGTCAATTCCCGGGGCGGCTAGCAGAACTTTTAAGACCTCCGGATCTGCACCTCCGTCTTCAAGGAGGTATGATATTGCCATGGAAAGAGGCGGTCCCCATTTACTTTCATCAGCGCTCTTATTGACATCTACCCCCGGAGTGGAAAGAAGTACTTTTACCACTGCTGCACTTCCTTTAGAGGCTGCTAGTGCTAAATGGGTGTAGCCATACTGGCTTGCTCCGTTTGGATCAATGTCGGTAGTATCCAGCAAGAATTTTACCGCTTTCGGGCTGTTGAACTGGACGGCAATGCGGAACAGGGTGTTGACGTCGGTCTGTATGCCTTCTGTATTCAGCAGCAGCTTCAGGATTTCTGTTCGGTCTCTGAATGCTGCTCCGTTGATGGGGGGAGTAGCACCTTTGTTGATGTCGATTCCGGGTGTTTTAAGAAGCAGCTTTACTGCATCCATGTTGCCTTCTGCAGCAGCCTCACCGAGGGCGGTGTTTCCTTGCTCATTTGTGGCATTTACATCAATTTCAGGTGCGGATAAAAGCATTTCAACAATTTCAGTGTGGTTCAGTTTGCTTGCACAAATGAGGGGTGTGTCGCCTACTACGCTCTTTTTATTGATGTCAGAGCTCTGATTGGTCAGGAGCCGCTTCACTTCTTTAGCGTCACCTTTCAGTATTGCTAATTCCAACGATGAAAACGCGCTCACGTCTACGCTGGGTTCTGCCAAAATAAGTTTTACAATCTCCGAATTGCCATAGCTTGCTGCCGTGTGCAGTGCAGGCTTTATGTCTATCCCCGGTGCTCGCAGAAGGAGTTTTATGTAATTTACTTTTTCTGCCAAGATTGCCTCCTCAAGGGCTTCTGTCGGATTCATTCCGGTCATGAGTAATGCGTAGACAATCTTGTCTTGTTCCTTATCCATGGCTCTCCTGATATAGGAGACATACGCCTCCTCGCCTGTGGGCAGGTCTACTTGTTGTAGGTATTCTGTCGCCTTTTTCTTTTGCTCTTCTGTGGGGTTAAAAATTTGTTTTGCGAGTGCTGCTGTCTTGTCTGTGTTCTTTTTATCTGCCTTTTGCTTGCTTTTTTTCTTACTCTTCTTGCCTTTTTTATTCATTTTAGTGGCAAGGGAGATGCCATCCGCAAGGGGTGAGGTGATGGCGGTAGCTTGTTGTGCTGGCAACAGAATGCCCGCAGCAGTAAGCAGCGTGAAGAGGTGATAATGTTTCATGATGCGTATGTAAAAACTGATATTTATTATCATACCATGTAAGGTGAGGGGCGTTGTTTAGAGCGACTCGCTCCTTTTCCCATTAATCGTCAGCATACCCATTCATAAACCGTATGTCAATCATAAATCTCAAGTATATGACGCGTTGGCATAATTAGAGGTTACGCGGATAGAGTATAGCGGAGTTGGCACAACGAACGCTTTTCTTGATAGTTTACATACTGAAGAAGAGTAAATAAGGTTATTTTTGAAATTACTTTCAGAAAAAGTCCTCTTTGCGATTTTGCATAACTCTTGCGAATGGAAAACTGATCCACCAATTGAGAAAAGACCACTTCCACCCGCTTACGGAGACGCTGATAATCCTCGGGCATTGAGTATTGAATAAGCTCGTTCTTTCGGCAGGGGGTAGCTAATTCGATTCCGGCATACTCGAACAAGGTAAGCCGCCAGGGATTACTGCGATAGCCTTTGTCCCCTATGAGAACACAGTTAGAAAACTCATCTTTTACATCGTGTAGATAGTTGATGTCATGATGATGTGCCTGGCTTAAATCATAACGATGAATGATACCGCTTGCAGAACAGACGCAGTGTAATTTATAGCCGAAATAGTGCTGTTGCTGAGTCGCGCAATAACCAAATGTCGGAGCACACTGTTCATTATCCTTTAATATACGACAACTCTTTGCTCTTGAATATCTACAAACCTCAATAGGCATTGAATCAATCAGTCTGATAGAGCCTGATTCATCATCGGGAATGCTCTTGATAATGCGAGCCCTGATTTGTTCGATATGATAAGCCAGATGATGGCGGCGGGCATTATAATTTCGACGGGAGCCCATGCGAAGGGCAAGGTCTGGGAGAAAAGATTGCATCGTTTCAAAAAACAGACATTCGCTATCGATGGAAAGAAACTCCTGGAAAAGAGAAAGCGCAATTATTACGCGTTGGCATAATTAGAGGTTACGCGGATAGAGTATAGCGGAGTTGGCACAACGAACGCTTTTCTTGATAGTTTACATACTGAAGAAGAGTAAATAAGGTTATTTTTGAAATTACTTTCAGAAAAAGTCCTCTTTGCG
>JAZNGY010000037.1:0-25881 GCA_045576695.1 Akkermansia sp. | reverse complement strand
AAAGGGCATCAGGTTTCCTTCAAAGGTAGCGGAAAGCTTGTAACTGCCGCTTTCATCTCCCTTCACCACCCATGAAGCACTCTTTCTCTCCTGTCCGCGGATATCTCCCATGGACTGTATCAGGCTCTGTCCGGCTTTGGTTGCTGCCAGGGATACTCCCTTGGGCAGCTGCAGGGTAGCCACGCTGTCTTCTATGACGTATTCACTGTCTGCCGCATTCAGGATACCCAGCTCTACCTCAAACATCTCCTTCAGCCACTCTATGGACTGGGTGGTACGAACATAAACCAGTACAGGCACCTGCTCCTCTGCCTCCTTACCCGGCACCGGCTCTAAGTCTATGGGCTTCAGAAATACCCCGGTGGGACCGGGATTCATGCCACCCGCGTCCCCTGTACCCGGAGTCCACTCTGCCTCATGCCATTCCCCGTCCGAAATACCGCTGATTAAGCTGCATTGTACCGGCTGTGGACATTCCTCAAAGGTAAGCTCCACACTGAATATGAATTTGTTATAGTTTTCCGGGGTGGGGTGGATGTCTTGCAGGGGCGTTTTAGCCGGTTTGACGATACCTTGGACGGCGAAGATGGGGATATGCCGGCGTGGGTGCATGCTATCACCGTTTTTAATCTCGTCTGCGCGGAATGTTGGGGCGGCGGGCAGGGGGGAGTTGGTGGCGATGGGGATGGTGGCGAGGTGCGTGGCGTTGCCCACACCGCTGTCATCGTACACGAAGAGGCAGGGGCAGAGCTCTTCTTCTTGCAGGGATGCTTGCAACCACGTGAGCCACTTTTGCTCGAGCAGGGCTTCTTTTTTAAATTGGCGCTTTAACCTGAAGCACAGCGCCCCGTATTGCAAAGCGGTATTACTTTGCGGGTCCTTGCGGTAGTAATAGCAGCGCAGCTGGTATGAGCGCAGGCGCAGCAGGTAGTGCAGCTTTAAGTTGCGTTGGCGGCCCGGCGCGCTGTGGTGTGAGTTGAGCGGTATGATGACCGTCAGCATGCGGTAGCCTTGGTATTCTTGTTGGTTTTTTGTGGTCATGGTTAGTGTTGGGTGGGGTAGTTAACGAGTTTTGCTAATGTGGGGCACAAGTGAGCGTACAAGGAGTCATAGAATAGGCAGGCCGGAGAATCGCCGGTTAGAAACAGCTCATACAGGTATTCTTGCTTTTCCTCCCAAGTCCATGGGCTGCTTGGGGGGTGACAACTATTCGGTAGCGGCAGATGCGGCAGGGCTTTGCGTTTTTTCTTGAGGCGTTTTGTTTTCTTGAATATTTCTTTTTTCTTTTTGTTGGGCTCGGGGGCAGGTTGGGGTGGGGGTGCGCTATGCCCGCGTAACAGCAGGGAGTATTGTTCTGCTTGCCCTGATGCAACCAAGAAGTGCAGGGTGCAGTGGCGCTCGAAGGTGAGCAGGCATGTGTTGGGGAGTGGTATGCGGGGGAATCTCCACACCGGTTGGCGGAATTTTTGCGTGCAGGCCGGGCTTTTTTGCATGACCAGTTGCCCGGCGCCGAAGGGGATGGGGGATTCCTCCGTAATGGCGGAAACCGGTAGCCATTCTTCGCGGTGTGGGTGTTGGATGAGCGTGTCTGCGTGCAACACATATTGTGCAGCGGGTGAATCTGCCTCCACGTGGGGGAGCGGCTCGCCGTGCTGCATGCGCACGGGGAGGTAGTATGTTTCTTTCTCGGGGGTGGGGGCCTCGTAGTAGCAGGAGAGAATGCGCACGGGGGCGCCGTTTTCTGCATCTTGTACGTAAAAATCGAAGAAGGAACGCACATGTTTGAAAAATTCCCTTAGCTCGTAAATGCTCATGTGTTTGAGCTCGCCTTTGTGCGGGGGCTCATCCTTGGGGCACAGAATAATGGGCATGTGCAGCTCTATGCTGAGGCGTATCTGCATTTTCTCGGGCTCGGTTGGGGTGTGGTTTTCTGTATTCATGGTGTTAGTTGGGTTGGTGGATTAGTGGGTAGGGGCGTTTGTGGTGGTTGCGGCGGGGCGGGCTTGCCCTCTTACGGTGAAGCGGTGGAGCTTGTTGCGGTACCCGGCCTGTATGCTGATGGTGCAGGGGCGCTCTGTCACTACTTCGTAAAGTACGGGGAACCAGTCGAACAGCAAGCTGCCGTCTGCTAGGCGCACATGGCCGCCGTAGCCGTGCTCGCGCTCCGTGGTCAGGTAGTTGTCGCCGTGGGGCAGGCTGCGCGGGTACTCCAGCGCATCCGCGCGCAGCCACTGCTGTTGCTTCGGCAGCCACAGCTCTGTGCTGCCGCCCACAAAGTCATTCCAGTACGTGCCGGCGTACCAAGGGAAATCATCGCTCACGCCCGGGCTGGCAGATATCCTGCGGCGGTAATCCTCTAGCTCTTCTGCTGTGGCGGCGGTGGTGTCATGCTCGTACACGGTGGGAATGTAGGCGGGCTGCTGCTTGTTGATGCTGCGTATGGCAACAATGCGCACGGGCTCGCCGCTCTCGGCATCTTCTACCGCCAACAGCAAGCCGTCGCGGCGGTGGCTGCTCAGCAGGTTTTGCAAATGCTCCACACTACGCACCACGGGAGATTCCGGCGGAATCGGTATGCGCTCGCTGCGGGTGCCTTTATTGGGCACGTGTACCAGCACCGTGCGGTAGGTGGGGCGTGGCACATCGCGGTCGCGTATCGGGTCGGTGGATTCGCACTTAATCCACTCTTGTTTCTCTGCGTGCCACACCCGGAAGGGGAGTCCGATTTCGCTGCCTAAGTATATGACCATTTGTTCTTGTTGCGTGTTTTGTTTCATGCGGTGAATGATAGGTGTATTATGATGATAATATGATGTTAAAATAGGGCTCTTGCCGCCACTTGGACAGTGGCAGTTGGGGCTGGGGGTGCCGGGGTGTGTTACCGGCCGATAAAATCTTGATTTCTACCCGAGTGTAAGCCGTTATACGGACACAGCTCACGCAGGAAGGGTTGATGTTATAGACTTGTAATCAAGCTTTATGCGGTACGATAACGGCGCAGAATGGGCGTGCTTAGGTAGTATCGGTAGCGTGCGGCTACAGCCGCAATGGTAGTAGTATTCATAACGATGATAAACAGTTTTTGGTTTTTGATAGACAGACGTGCAGGGCTCATGCCCCGTACGCTTTTGCTTCTATCATAATTTTATATTTCAGTCAAGCAAATTTCGGAAAAAAAGAAGAGCAAAATCAAACTGAACCACTGCGTTAAAAAAGACGCGTGTATAAAGAGGGTTCGGGTTAGGTTTCAAGCCGATAATCGGGAACGCCCCTGCCTGCCGGCAGGGGGAAGATTCGGAACTTCAGGCCCGAATGCCGCCCGGGCTACCGTCTGCGTTGGCGCTTTTCCTCCCCCACACCCATGTGCAGGACTCATACGGGATGGATTGATTATAGCTTTATGTTATTCTGCTGTTTTGTTTCTATTAGAACTTGACAACGAACGTTGAAAAAGCTACACTTAGAATAGAGGGCACGCCGTGGATGGGAGGTGCTTGAAAATCGTCTGAAAATAAGTGAGCATAGGATGAAAAAGTGTTTATTACTGAGCTTGGTGTGTTTGCTGAGTCCCGTAGTTGCCGGAGCCGATGAGTGTGCGGAAGTCTGCGCCATCGGCGAGGTGGGGGCTGGGTATAGCGTGTATTCACCCGTGCCACCGGAGGATGTAAAGATGATACAGCAAGCCCCGCGACTGGATTCTCTGGCGGGCAAAACGATTGCGCTGGTGGGTGGTAGCTTTATGGCAAAGGTAACGCACCCTGAGTTGAAGCGACTTATCTTAAAGGAGTTCCCTACAGCGAAGGTGTATGTGCTCAGCGAGGTGGGGAGTGCCGGACCTTTCCCCGGACCCGGGATGCGCAGCGAGAGGCGCGAGGCTTTTGAACGTAGGTTGAAAGAGCTGGGGGTGGATGCCGTGGTATCCGGCAATGGAGGGTGTGGCTTATGCTGCCCCAAGGAGACGGGGAACTGCAGTGTGGCGGAACACATGGGGCTGCCGGCGGTCATGATTGCCGCCCCCGCCTTTGCGGAGCAGGCTAAGCGTACGGCGATGGCCTCCGGCGTGCCGGTGTTGCGTGTGGCGATTTACCCCGGGGCATTTGCAACGCACACGCAAGATGAGCTCCTGAAACATACGCGAGAAAGCCTTTGGCCGCAAATCAAAAAGGCTCTCACGGCACCCATAGGTAAGGATGAAGCCAAGCAAAACGCTCCTTCTGCCGCTCGCGGAAATGAGGTGGTGTTCACCGGGAGCTTGGAGGCAGTGAATGCCTACTATGCAGAGCAGGGGTGGACGGACGGGCTGCCCATCATCCCCCCGACGCAAGAGCGGATTGCGGATTTTTTGCGCTACACACCCTATGCCCCTAATGAGCAACTGGCAGTATTGCCCATTGCAAACCGTGCCGTGACAACACGCCACGTAGCCATTAATGGCGTGATGGCCGGTTGCAAGCCGGAGCACATGCCGGTGCTGGTTGCTTTTACTCAAGCCATGGGGAATGGATACTTCCGTCGCACGCTGAGCAGCACCCATGCGTGGAATCCTTATTGCTGGCTGAATGGCCCCCTCGCGCGCCAGTTGGGCATTGAGTGTGGCGCGGGGGAAATCAGCTCCCCGGCAAATGCCGCCATCGGGCGCTTTATGAACCTCGCCATGCGTAATCTGGGTGGCTATTACCCTGCTATCAACCGCATGGGAAGCTTCGGCTATCTTATGCCCTGGTGCATGGCTGAGGATGATGCCGCTACGCACGAGCTTGGCTGGGACCCCTACCATGTGCAGCTGGGCTATGGGCTTAATGAAAACGTGCTTACGGCGGCCTCCGCCCTCGAGTGGGGCAACAACATGTCCCCCGCAACGACGGATGCCACCAAAATCATGGAGTTGATGGCTTGGGATGCCACGCAAAATGAGCAGTTTGCCCTTGGCTCCGGCACTCCCTTTGTCTACCGCACCTATGTCATGACCCCGCCTGTAGCGCGGATTCTGGCTCACGGGTATCGCACCAAGAATAAGTTGGAGGCGGCGCTTATCCGCACGGCGCGCCGCCCGCTTGCAGAGCGAGCCTATGCGAATTATTGGGCGAATCCCGGCAGCTCGTTTGATCCTGATACATACAGCCTCTTTCGCCATGCAAAGAAAATCGCGCAGGCTGAGGGGGCTGCCCAAACGCCTGTGCCTCCGTGGTTGGCGTGGTGTGGTGCAGAAACCCTGCAAACGGTTCCCGTTATGCAGGCAGGGAAAACGGCCATCATCGTCACCGGCGATGCCGACCGCAACAAAATCATGTGTTTGCCCGGCGGTGGCTATGGCTCCGTACGTGTGGAATTACCGGATAATTGGGACAAGTTAATGGAGGCCAAAGGCTATGCCCCCTTGCGTTCTTTTTATCTGACACCGCGCAAAACTTCCCCCAAGCCACGGCGCCACCGCTGAAGCTTCCTCCCGCCCCCCGTAGCCGTTGCTTTTGCCTCGATTACGGGGCTGAGATTAATGCGAGCTGAGAGCTTTATGAAGCCAAGCACGGATTTCCGGGCTGGTGCGCAGCGGCGGCTCGGCCGTGGCACTCCACGTCATCAGGGGCTTTTGAGGTATAGTTGGGGCAGGGGATGTAGCCTTATCCGGTTTGTTCTGCTTCTTTCCATATAGTTTTGCGACTAAAAATCTGCGCACATAAAAGCCGAGCACGGCGCTTAACAGGATGGCTCCCAAAGCGGGCAATAAGCCAAGGCTGATTCCCATAGCAGCCAAGGCGCTTCCTATCCCCAGCGTTACCCCTGCCGTTCCTGCGCCCACCAGCAGACTTTTACCCAGGTCCGCAGAACTGCTACGGTGCTTCCATGCCATCACCAAGGCAATTGCTGCGGCACATAGGGCTATGGGATTTGCTGCCAATAAGCCGGCTAAACCGGAAGCTGCGCTCAGTTCCGCCAACTGCTGCATATCCGCTTGTTTGCAGCCTATTACTACCGCACACACGCTGAGAACACCGCTGAATAACTCTAAGGCGTTAATTTGAAGCAAATCACCTATCCACCCCTTCGATATATGGCAGTTTGTGCTTACCCACGTGGTGGCTGCGTGGTAGCTCTCCGGTTTCAGTGAGACCACCGGAAGCCCGGATACGGAAAATAAATCTTTTGCCAGATGGTGCACCGTACCCATCAATTCTTGCCACAAAGAATCATTCGGCAGTGCTCGAGATGCCGCTTCAAATGCGCCGAAAATATCATGCTGCCCATCAATTAAATGGTGTAATTGCGAGCCGCCAACATGCGTTTGCAGGTACACGCTATCAATAGCCTTATCATACACCGTGGTATTAGGCGTATTGATAACCTCCGCCAGAATCCGCATAGCTGCCTCAGCGCTGTCGCCGGACAAAGCCGGCCCGGCCATAAGTCCCCCGGCAAAAATATACGGGCGATGAGTTTTGTGTTGCTCTTTCATTGCACTTTGCCCAGCATGTCATTGATAGCCTTATGGAATGAATCGTCAAACTCACGAGCTTGGCGTTTCAATGTGTCGAGTTGCTCCCTCAACTTCTTGTTTTCGGCTTCCAAGTCGCGGAGTTTGTTCTCCATTTCGGATATTTTATTCCATATGGCATTCGCATCGGCTTTTTCTTTCCATAGTTTCTCAGTGCTTGCTTCCAAATCCTTCAATCGGCAGTGTTGAGGCGCGCTTTGGGGGGGAGTTTCTCCGTTGTGTCCATACACGAACTCCTCCAGCACCGTCAATCGAGCCCAGAGTCCCTTGCCACCGTTTTTTCCGAAAATGTGATCTTTGATTCCCCATTTGTCCTCTTCTTTTCCTTCAGGAAACACGGCTTGCTCCAACGCACTAATTCTGGACTCGTCAGGGAGAAATAATTTTAACGGATTTATCATACTGAATGAATCAATTTGTGTAGTTTGTAAATGTGTTCCAATGGAGATACCTTCTTGTTGGGGGCTATGCCGAACAGGTATTTGAGGCGTTTGATGCCCAATGCATACTCTGAGAGTTGTTTGCCTTTTTCCCACGCGCGTGCATGAATGACAGGCATTTCGTCACCGAAAAGAATCGGGCGCAAGCCTACGCTTTGCATCAGCGCAACGCTTTCGCTGCAGATATTGGCGTTGTTTCTGTCCCGGTCATTGATAATCGGGATAAATAGCTTATAACCACCATTCGGTAAACGCAATGCATCTTTGATGGCGTTGAACATATCTCCCGTAAATTGCTTGAGGCTGAGCATATACATGCAGATATCCGCCATTTCTATGCCCTTGCGGGCCAGGGCGTCGTCCTCGGTGCGTGTGGAATTAAACCCGGGGGTGTCGAGTAAGTATATGTTGGTGTCTCGTATCAGGTATTCCCGAACTTGCGAAGTGGTCGGTAATCCATAGCCCGTTTCCGCCTTGTGCTTTCCGCACAAGGCGTTTATCAGGGTGGATTTGCCGTCTTGGAACTCTCCGCTGAGCGCGACCCGCAGGGGCTGTATTGACATGAAGGATTAACGCTTTCTTTTGAATAACTTGTATACCCCCCATGTTGCAGCAAGTGCTGCAGTTGTGGCCAATGCTCCCTTGGCTACCGTCAACATGTCTACTCCCCGGGGCTCCTCCGTTCTTGCCGTTGCGGAGATCATGATGTTTTCTTGCCCGCCTTTGTTGAAATAGGCATGGTCCGATATAACAACCTTCACGCCCTCTCCTACGCCCAGCCTCCGTGTGCGGAGGAATTCTACTGCGCGTTGTAAACAAGCCGGGGTGGAAACGTAGTTGCCGTATAAGTAAGCGGGGCTCATAGGGGGAACTTTTGCTTCCACTCCGGAGAGCTCAGTCATGGCTTCTATGGCAGCAGTCACGCGTGACCAATCAATCACTTCTTCGCTGATGGCTGTTGCAATATCGATAAATGCCGCGCGGTTCTCTAAATAGGACACCACGAGGCTACGGCCTTTTTGCTCCGTAAGCTCCTCTACTGCAAGTATGCAGTCCATTTTTCCGGGGAGACGCATGACTAATCGGCATGAGGCAAAGAGATCCTGAGCCAACAGCAGAGAATGCTCTGTATCCTTGCCGTGTAAGCGCAACGCTAACATCTGCGTTTCTGTAGAAATCGGTCTGGTCCCGCTTTCGGGGGCTTGCCAACCATGGTTCTTTTGAATTGCTATTTTCATCTCTTTTATGACCGTTCGTAGTGAGTCAGTGTTGAATACTCGATGTTGATTAGTGAGCTTCCGGTAGGCGGAAGGGCGCGTTCTCGTCCGGGGCAGGGGGCAACGCTCCCGGTATGGGGGTGTCGAGCCCGTCCGTTTTCTTATTGAGAATGATTCGCAAGGCTATGGCCAAGGGGCGAATATGGGGTATCATAGCCAACAGCACTGCGAGCGCTTTCATCCCCGCGGCGTTTACTTGCAGTGATTCCTTTTTGCCTATTCGGCAATAGCGGCTGAAATGTTCGCAATTATTGGTGGCAAGGTTGTAATCCCCCCATTCGGCGGAATGGAAAAATACCCATACCGCGCGGTTGCGGCACAGTAAGCGTTGTTCCGGTGTTTCCTCATCATAATGAACGGGTGAACCGGCTGTTGTTTTGCCTCCTATCTCTCTGAACATGGGTAGGGGGTCTGTTTTGATGAGGTTCGTTCCATCCGGCACTCTGCTTGTAGAGAAGTGAATGACCTGTTCGCCCTCGATGGCAACCCCATGGTGCGTTTGGTCGAATACCTGCAGATTGGCTTTTTCCGGCAATTTATCGGACCAGGATTCCATGCCTATCCACTTCAAACTTTCTTTGAGCGACATCTTTAGCGGTGTCCACCAATGTTGCCCCATCCCGCCTAATTGCTGAACTCGTTCAGCTTCCGGACTGTTGGATATACAGTCTGCCACAAAATCATCTCCGGGATAGCTACAGAGCTTACGAGAGCGCGTGCCCTGAGTGGCCAGCATTTGCGCTTTCATTAAAACTTTCATTCTTGAGTGAGCTCCCTCAACCTGGCACCTGTACAAGGTCATGCCTTCTCCGGCAAACTCAGCCATGCTCAGCCGCTTCACTTTGAAGTTCGGGGTGTCCATGGATTCTGATTCCGGGCACCTGCAGATGACGCTTTTCTCGCTCTCCACTATGCCGAATCTCATGGCGCACGGTAAACCGATTTCTCGCAACTGTTGCATGTTGGCTACCGCTACAACCACGCTTCCCGGTTGCAACTCTTCCGGGGTGACTGCTTGCGGCTCCGTTTGCCCTATCTGTTTCAAAAAATAACCTAATAACATAAGCTAGATAACACTGTTGAAATAATTCCTCATACAAACCAATTCAACATCGTATGCACTATACCACTTATCAAGATATGTCTCGCCGCTGATTTTCTCCTGCGTATCTTTCAATTTGTCTGCATTGAACAGCGCCCATTTACCCAAGGTATCATGGTGTCCCGGTACACGTGCGGCTAAGTTGTTCAATTCTCGGTATATCGGCTCACGCAGAGTGCTGTATTCTTGAAGAAACACGTCTTGCTCTTGCTGCGAATATTTGTAGCCCTCCGTTGCGTATTGCCGTATCTTTTCCAAGGATTCTTTCAGTACGACGTCCAACAATAGCCAGCGTCTTGCACAAAAAACATCTTTTGCCGGTTTGCCCCAAAGTCGAACACTCTGGTCTAATATCGTTTCGATGAAGGTGGAAGGAACTTCGAAGCCTTCCTCTAGAATGGGGAAATAATTTTTCACTATGTGAGAAAAACGGGCGTCCCAAGATGGCCAAAATTTACCAATTGTGCTACGCCGGATATCGCTTACTGTGTTTTCATCAATAGTATTAAGAGGAAACATAAGTAGGTTATGCCTGATATACGAAATCGGCAAATCCGGAAACTCTCCGGTAAATCCGGCTTTTTTATATAATTGTTCCAATAGTAATTTTCGGGGGGCATAGTACTGTTCCCATTCTCTGATTTGCTCTTGAGCAGAGAATAAGGTGCAGGTTCCTAACTCGTTTATAAAATTTTGTGCGTCAAATTTTATGCCTAATATGATAAAGATAGAAGCGGGCGTATTGTTATCGATGATATTGCGAACCTGATTTTTTCGATTTTCGACGGCTTTTTGATACGCTGAAACACAGATGTTGATATGTTCTTTCAAGTACGTAACGACATCTTCGCCTATAATAGTTCTTGCGCTTTCCACAAGTTCTGTGTCAATCCGGTGCATAGTGCGTATTCTCTCTAGGGGATGCCGGGCAGCCACATTTGAATGATTGGCCGCCCGGCCAAGGTGCATGAGGCTTAGAAATCTTGTTTGATACGTGTTTCCAGATCCTTGCACTCTGCCTGAAGTGTTACCAGTTGTTCCTTCAGAGCATTGAATGTAGGCACTTTATTCGCGTGGTTTTCTTGCTCTTCCAGCAAATCTCGTGCCGCTTCAAGGGATGCGTTCATGCTTTTAAGTGTGACCTTAAAACAGTTCTCAAACTCATCTGCCGCATTAGAAATCGCTTTAAGCGGGCCAGCCGGGTCTTTTTGCAACATGCAATTCTCCAGATATTCGGATACGTGGCTTTTATATTCCGGCATGAACTCCTTTATAATAGCGGTAGCTTTTGCTTTATTAGTGGGATAGAATTTTAGAAACAAAAACTTAAGAATTCTCTTAACAAAATCTTTTCCTGTTCCGATTTCGTTAAAGGCTTTTTCAAACAACTCTTCTGCTCTATCCAATGTCATGCCACCGGCGATTTCGGCGAAGTTATCAGGCAGATAAGGCGTGATGCAGGTAACTCCATCCAAGTAGCCGAAGGCTTCTATTTTTTCCTTCATCTGCTGTTGATTCCAGTCGAAAGACTCTCTCAGCTTTCTAAAGTCTGCTAATCCCGTCAATCCGTCACGTATATCATCACGCACCGAGGTAAGAACATCTTTCAACAATCCGCCGACAGCTGTTGTGTAGTCCTGTTTAGTCTTGTTAAACCTCATGAAGACTTTAGCAAACATTCCGGGAAGATGCTTTTCCGTGATGGTAATCAGTTCCTCTCTTTTGCCTTCGAGCGCATCGAACAATTTGCTCTTATAGTGCTCCCAAATGCTGCGAATCGCGGTTTCTGCTGCGTTTTTCACAGCTTCTCCATGTTGCTCCTTATCTTTGTTCAGCTTTTCCAGCTTTTGTGTTGCGTCTGCCAAGGCCGCTTTGGCGTCTTCCACATTAGCCTGCAACAAGTGGATTTTAGAACTCAAATCCGCTATCGCCTGTTGCAGAGATTCGCTGATTTTGTTCGTACCCTGACGCACCAAGATGCTGGTGGCTCGATTCTTTACGACGAACTTGTTGGCCTCCTTGATGAATGCGGGTACCCCGCTTTCTTCGTCAAGCTTGTTCCAATCATCGTCGTAATCCTCTAGCTCATAATCATCGGTCAGATTGCTGATATAGCGGTTTATCAATCTGCGGAGATACTTATTGACGGACATCTCTTTTTTTGAGCTCAAGGAAATGTCATGCCGGATCGCATTTGTCGAGATGCTTGAAAGCTCTCCGTATTCCTCAAGCATGAGCTCGCGGGAGCGCAGAGCCAAAGCTGAGTGGAAATTGTGAACTACCGGATTCTCGAATCCCTTGGATGCAAGTGTCGGTTGAATGGCATTAGTCAAAATGTTGTCCCATTGGTCGCGAGGAACGCGTAGATTGGCACCGAAGATAATTTTGTGTTTACCTCCCTTTAGCTCGATATGGTTCAGTACACCTAAGTCGCCTTCTGTCAGGGCTTTGCTGCCTGCAAACATGTAGAGGATGGCATTGGCATCTTTAATGCAACGCTCCGCAATTTCTGAATCCCATTTGGAGATGAACAAGCCGGGGCAGTCAATGATGCTGCAACCTAAATCTCGCAGAATGCCGGAATCCAAGAAGTACTCCACGCCACCGCAGAAGGCGAAGTTGACTTTGTCTTCGGTGAAGGCGCTGAGTGTCTCGTCTGCGGATTTTTCAATCTCCAGCCAGCGCGCGCACCAATCCTGAGGATAAGAGGTCAGGCGCACGGCATCTTCAAGACTACATACGGTTTTGCCGTTTCGGCATCTGTCTGCAAAACGATCGTAAAACTTGCACACAATCAGAGTGAAGCGAAGCAATTCGCGAGCTTCGTCTTTGAGCGTGCTCTTGTTTTCCTTAAAGTGCTGCCATGCAAAATCTGCCAATTTTGCACGGTCCTCGGGCTTATCCAAGTCGATTTCCTTTTCCGTTAAATACGAGGTGGATGTGGGTTCTTCAAAATAAACCGTGAGGAGCCCACCCAATGCACTGAGCAATTGTTCCTTGCTGCGCCACTGTACTTCTGCACGTTCTTCAGCTCCTTCTTCGAGCGGATGAGCTGTTACTTTACAGCCGCTGGTGCGCACGCCACCTCCATTCGGCCCGACCGGGGAAAGCTCTCGGCCGTCGCACAAGTAGTTGAACAAGGTGGATTTGCCACTCTGAAACTCGCCGATGAGCACCAGTGTATAAGCGTCTGACCGTAACTGCTCCTCCGGTGTTTCGTATTGTTCCGTTCGTTTTTGTTCAGAGCTTGCTTCTTTGAGCACTGCGCCGGCGCGAGTGCACAAATCTATCAGGGCAGAGCGGTGTTTGTTATACTGCTCTAACTCAATGCTGGAAAGATTATTTTGTATCATGAGCGTGTATCAAAAGCTTAGATTTCGTTACCCCACTGTGCGATGAGTTCAAGATCGCGCTCAAGCTCAGCCTTGCCCGCCGAAGACAGCACACCGGCGCGAGCTGCAGCGATGGCCGCTTCTTGCTCTGCAAAAATGTCTACATCCGACAAGGCGATGTTTAAGCGCTCATTAAATGACTCAAACTTCTGATACAGAGAATTGCGAACTTGCTCCTTAATAGAAAGTATGCTCTCATCCAACTTCGAGATGGCCATCTTGCGAGCCATATTGGCCGCAACGTTGGCCGGCAGCAGCTTGCCGATAACGGGAATCTTCTCTGCAAACATACGTACGAAGAGGTCCATCCACAGCGGAAGGGGAGAAATGATGTCAAAAATGATATAATCACAGACTTGGAGTAACCAAACCGGTGTCATTTTGAGCATTTTGGACATGTCGCCATCCTCCGGCATCTGCGAGTTGATGGTGTCCAGTGCCAGTTCTTCGATCAGGTCCTTTTGGTATTTAATGCTCAGCACTTTAAGGTCGCCGAGTAGTTCTGTTTTACGGCTGACCAAGGCGCATTGCAAGGCGTCAGGCATTGTTTGCGGCCAAGTTTTAATGAGCGCCAAGATATCGCCGGCCTTATTCAGAGAATTCAGCTCATATACGTGTGCGTCACGCACAGCATCGAGGTCGGATTCGATGTTTGCAGTAAATTGTTGCTGGAGGCTCTTCACATCCTGAAGCAAGGCTGCAACAAGACGCAGATACTCTTTGTGTACCTCGTTCTTGCTGTTTTCAATCTGTTCGATTTCCGCCTCTTTTGCTCCGGATAGGGCCAAGCGGCTTTCCACTGCTGTGCGAATAGCGGACAGAAGGGGCATGAGCTCACGAGCCACGCGAGCTGAGCGACCGCGTTGTACCTCGCCATTGAAGAAATGAAGCAATTCCTGCTCAATGCAATGATTGGTGACATCTGCAACCGGTTCTTGTACAGGTTCCGGTTCATCAAGCCACAGCGTGCTCCAGTCATCCAAAACGCCGATTTTTTCCGTAATGGGAGCAGCGGGTGCCTCCGGCTTATCTAAGGAGAATACGGATACGCCGCAATCCACCCCGCGCAATTTGAGCTGAGCCTTAATCTCGTTTGCAATTTTATCCAACTGAGAGGAATCGATGACCGCAGCTGCATCATGCGTGAGCACCACATGTACGGGAACCTTGTGCTTGTGGCTGCCGGCCAAATCTACAATCAGGTTTTCTTCCTTCACGCTGAGCTGTTTTGCTCTCACTACGTACAGAATGGCATCCGCCAATCGGCTTTCAATCAGGGTGCCGGTGTAAATGGCAGAATTGGTGGTATTTAGCCCCGGTGTATCAACTACAGTGATGCCGTTGGGTAAAATATCCGGAATGGTGATACCGACGTGGCTGTACAGTTTCGCTTTCTCTGCACGTTGTTCTTCATTAGCCGCTGTTACTGCTGCCGCAATGTCGGAATCGGTGAAAGTCTGTGTTTCATTCACTAAAACAGAGGCTCCATTTTCATCTCGCTTCCACGTGCGCATGGAGGAGGAGCCGTTGCTGATGTAGGTGGGTACAGCCGTTGCCTCCTGGTAGTCCGTCGGCAATAGCTCCCGTCGCAAAAATAAACGATTGAGCAAAGTAGACTTACCTGCTTTGAAGTCGCCGAGGACAACAACTTTCAGGCTGTCTTGTGCCATGCTTTGCGCAAGGTTTTGCAACTTCTCTACAACGGAGCGGGTGCAGTACTTATCCGCTAGGGTGGTTGCCGATTGAACGATTTCACTTACTTTCATGATTGTTTGTTAATTTGTTGCGTAAAGGTTAGTTCAGGGAAGAACGGACTCCAGGGAATCCACCAATGCTTTGAATTGCTCCGCGCTTTCTTGCATGGCTGCTTGCTCTCGCCACTCTGCGGCAAGTATGATGTTGCCATACGGCATCAGGCCTTTGCGCCAGCCATTCTGGCACTTATCTTGGGTTGCCAGCGTCTGACATGCGTCACCCATGAAGTCTTCCATCAACTCTGCAAGTTTGCTGGATTGATGACTCAGCACGCACTTAACGACCTCAAACCCTGAGCCAACGAGTTTTTTGTAGAACATGGAAAATTCATCGGGCGTGTTCTGTCCGGCAGAACACAATTTAGCCTCTTTGAGCCATTTTTTGCAAGGCTCAGGTTGAACCTTCTTACAGACTTCTTCCACCAATACGTCACGGCGATTGTTAATCCAACGTAAGCGGTCGAATAAGTTCAAAGCCGGGCGTAATTCATGGCGCATAATGCAGCGCATCTGCATGGAGATATCCGAGATTTCTTTCAGGCTCTTTGCAATGAACAAAACATCTGTATCTCGCCCGCTTTCTTCCAATTTGTGACTGAGAGAGGACAGCTTCTCGCAAGCCGTATTGCCGGGGCAGAGCTGTGCTGCAGTCTCATTGCCCAGTGCTTGAGCGATTACATCATAAACCTCCTCCTGTATTACCGGAGCAATGTCCTCTGCAACCGCAGCCATTTCCTGAACAAAAGCGGTCATCTTTGCTCCCAATTTGGGAAGAATGTTTCTATTGGGGCAATTACCGGAGTCAATGGTGGTTCGGCATTTTTCTGCCGTTGCTTCCGTATTAAGCCATTTCTTCAATTGTTCTTCGTGAGCGTCATAAATGGCCTTGACCCGTGCTGCCAAATTCTGCAATTCTTTATGGTTACGGCACTGCTGAGTTTTCTCATTCATGCGGGTAACCAGCGCACCCATGAAATACTCTGTTTCGCTACGTTCGGAGCCGGATTCGTATTGTTTGTCAAACCACATGTCGAACTTAGCGTCCAATTCACGCTGAAGTGAGGCGGGCATGGGCGGTGCCTGCTCTCTCAATTCATCCAGCACCTGGCGAGCGGAAGCTTGAAGGCTCTTCCACGTGCGGCTGAAATTCTGTATCAGCTCGTTGTCTTGGCGAGGAATGTCATTACGCAGACGGCTATTCACATCGTCCATGAATTGAGAAAGCGCATCGGTATCCATGACGTCGCACGGCCCGTAGATGGAGTTTGCGGGGAATACGTTCTTTTTGCTGACCTCTTGTATGCGAATCTCTGCGTTTCTCTTCTCCGGATCAATGCTTTTGTGCCAGTTGACGAAGAAGATGGTGCGTTCTCTGAGCGGGGAAGATGTATCCATCTTTTTCAGATTGCTCAAGAACAAGGCCAGCGGGTGGGTCATGCTGGGCATATTGCCGGGACGATTCGCTATGATGAGCAAATCTGTCTCTGACTTAATTGCTTGCAGAGTATGAGCGAATGCCTGAGGGTTAGGGTCATCTACACCCGGGGTGTCGCACAGTCTCAAGCAGGGGGAGCCACCTTTGAATTGTTTATACACCCTGATTTTTTTGATAATCGGCTGCAAATCGCTCACCGAGGCGTTGTCCACCGTTTTATGACTGGCGTACAGATGCAAATTGGAGAGGGAATCTCTCCCTTGGGTGCCCAGGCGAGAGGCATATTGTCTTACACCGGCTTGAATGGAACGAAGCTGCTCTAACGCGCCTCCGTAAAGCACACGCTTTTCCGCTGCAATATCCGCCACGGCCGGAAGATAAGCGCCGGCAAATGATTCTACGCTCTCTACGGTTTCCGGTAAGGTAAGGTGTCTGCCGTCTTCCCACAAGTCTGTGGCGTTTCTCAGGTGCTCAAGCTGACGGCGGATGACTCCGGCTAATTCCTCTCTCGTGTAGTATATAATGTCAAGACCTTCCTCTGCCGGGCCTTGGGCGTAGAGGATTTCGCATGAGACTGAGGTGCAGCTTTGGTCTGCCGTCGGGAGCTGCTCTATCCCGGTTAAGTTCTTCAGCATGGTTGTTTTGCCGGATTTTTCCACACCGGCAACGGATACGGTAATAAGCCCGTTTTTGAACAGGGCTACTTTATTGCTTAATTGCTCATTCAACTCGGTCAACCGAGTCATTAAGATTTCAAGTTGCTGAGGCTTTTTGCGCACCAACGGTGAAATGGACACCTGTTGCAATGTATTCTTGAGTGCATTAGCTGCATTCAACATGTTCTCCAGCTGAGGAGCTTTCTCTTGGCGAACTTTTACAATTTCTTGATTGAGGAGTGCTTTCATATAAGAATTTGATTACCCCTCTCTTTTAGCACAATTTGCCCGGTAGTACAAGCTAAAAGTTGTATAAATATAACCCGAAATCTACACGGTGTGTCTCACTAAGTAGCGAAAAGGGGAATGTTGGATTTATGGTCCGTTTCTGAAATGACAATGTTTCGGCTATTTTTGTACTGCTTGTGCCAATGCGATATTTGGCGCAGTGTGTGTAGTGTAGAGCTATTCTTAGCAAAAGATGTTGATAGGGTAAAAATATCCCCCCCGTTGCGGAGGATATCCGTCAACGGGGGGGATGGTGGTTGAGTCTCGCCTTTATTGCTCCTGCAGCATAGCCTCCGTGTAGGTGAGTACTTGGGCCGGTGCCTCCTTCGGGCAGGAGATGAGGGAGACGGTGATGGCCTGAGTGGGGAGGCTGAAGGCAGTGCTGATGAGCTGGCGGTAGCTGCGCATTTGGTGGGCGTAGTGGGCGAGGAGCCATGGCTCAAACGAGTCGTACCCATCGCGGGGGGCGGGTTTGTTGGTCTTGAAGTCGATGATATGGGCGGCTACCACTTGCCCCGCTGCATCGTATGTGAGGACAAGACGGTCAATGGTGGCAGAGACCCACTCGTCTTGGTCGTTAATGGCCTCCACAGCTTGCTCATTGTACACCTCTTGCCCGGGGCGGCGGGTGAAGAGTGCGGCCACCTCCGGTTGCTGCAAGGCATGGTGAACCACGGCTTGCTCGTCATTTTGCGGGGCGGAGAAGGGGAGTTCTCCGGCAGCGTCCAGCCTCAGGATTTGTTCCCACGTTTCGTGCACCTTTGTGCCGAACTCCGCGCCATCCTTGGAGCCATCGTACACGGCTGCGCGCGCAGGCTTGTCCTCCGCCTCCTTCTGCTGCTTATCTTCCGCGGCTGCCATCGAGGACGGGCTCACCCGCTTACGGCGAGGAATGGCTGCACCCAGGGCGGGGCGCGTCATTGTTTCTTGCGCGGAACACGAGCTTTTATCCAGCTTTTTGTACCAATCGGCCTCACCTTTGAGGGCGAATGTTTGCTCTTCTGTAATCTTGTCGAGTGAGAGCTTTGTATCGGGGTTCATCAGTACGCATGCTTGGCGGAGTAGACCGCTTACGGAGCGGGCCGCGGCTTTCCAATCGTAGGTGATTTCGCCTGTTCTTTTGGCTACTTTAATTTCAAGCAGACGCGCACCGTGGCAGATGATGTAATTGGCGTGTTTGGCACGGGTGACGGATACGTACAGCAGGTTGTACGCTTCTTTACGCTGCTGCTGTTGCCAGCGGCTGGCGAGCTCGGTGAAGGTGCTGCCGTAGTGAGGCCAATCATCCTTACCGCCGGGGGGAAGGATGAGGGATTTATTGTCTTCGGAAATAAAGTACTTGAGCTCCGACTCTGCATCCACCGCCTTGGCTGCGGGGTAGGGGAGGATGACGGCATCAAACTCCAGCCCCTTGCTCTTGTGCATGGTCATAATCTGGACGGCACCGGCAGCGCCGGCTGCTTGCACGCTGAGGTTTTTCATGTGCAGCACCCAGTCTGCCAGAGCGCCCCCGCTGGTGTCAAAAGCGAGCGCCTCGTTTTCCCAGCAGCGGATAATGGCGCGGTTGGCTTCAGCATCTTCCGCCGGTAGGGTGGTGAACAACTTGCGAACCACACCATGGTAGCCGATGTTTTGCAGCTCTTGCAACCATTCGGCGTGTGATTTGTCTGATTCCCAACCGATATGAGCACCGAGGAAAGATGTTTTTGCCACATTGAGCGCGGCGGCGTCACCCGGGTGTAACAGCCACTTGAAGAAGTAGAGCATCATCTCGCCCATGGGGCAAGCCACAGCAGCCAAGCTATCTTTCACCAGCACGGTGGGGAGGTCCGGCATGCGGTTGCGCACGTGGTTCTGCACCTCATCAGCATCACTGTTGGAACGCACCAAGATGGCAATGCTCATGCCGTTTTTGGGGGATTCTCCATTAACGGTCAACTCCTGCAGAATCTCCACGACCTTGTCAAAGATGCGTGCCTTTTGGCTGGAGTCATCCTCGTCGCTGTTTTTGTCAGGCGGGGGGATGAATCTCATCTCCACATAGCCCGGGAGGTCTCTTGCGGAGCTGTGCTTCATGAAATCATCGGAGAAGATGACCGGATCCGTTGCAATGCAGCCATTTGCTTGTTTCTCGGTGTTCTCCACTTTGGCGAGAGCGTCGAAGAGCTCATTGGTGAACTCCATGATGACGGGGGCGGAGCGGAAGCTGCGCTGCAAGGGGGAGGGCTGCAGCGGGGTGTTCCACGGATCTTGGGTGGCGAGGCGTTCAAAAACCTCTGTCTTGCCGGTGCGGAAGCCGTAGATGCTCTGCTTTGTATCACCCACGATGAACAGGCTTTCCTTAGCGACGGGGTGCTTGTGCCCTTGGGTGAGCTTGCCCTGCAATTCCGGCGGCATGTTAGCCGTCCACCGCTCTTCCGAGAAGTCGAATGCGTTGGCGCCTGCTTCTTCCGCAATGGGTTGGAGGAGCGGCGTGAGTGTGTTGAATTGAGATTCGGACGTGTCCTGGAACTCATCAAGCATCCAGTGGGAGAGTTTGCCGCCCATGCGGTAAGCAATGTGGTGGCGCAGCCATCGCTCATCCGCCTCATCGCGGAGCATGAGCTCTTGCGCCATGCGCGAAATATCCGAGAAGGTGAGCCGCCCTTCCGCCTTCATGCGGGTATCATAGATTTCCGCGTATCCGGCAATGAGTTCTTGCAGGCTTGCGCTGCGATCTGCAGCAGTTCTCAGCTTGCAAGGGATAACAAGGCTGATCAAGGTGTCTGCCAGCAGCGCGATGCGACTGATGGGCGGTTGCGATGTATCGCTGCTGTCAGTGGCGCGAGCCACACCTTTGATGGCTGACGCGGCATCACGCTTGAGGCGCAAGCCTCCATTCGCGAGCTCATTGAATTGGGAGCGTGCGTTCGCTTTCAGTAGCTCTGCCCCATGGAGCTGCAGTAACTCTTTGAGCTCCGCTGCTGCGCTGTTGTAGCGTGCCGTTTCTTCATCCGTGGCCAAGCGTAAGCCTGCGGGAGCGTTGAACGAATTGACGTTGCCCCATTTTGTTTGGGGTAAATCGCGGTAAAGTTGCAGGAATTCTTTAATATCAGCATCAATCCGGGCTTGTGTGGTATTCCCCACACCTTCCGTGATGCGGCTGAACATTTCCAAGAACTCCGTGCGTGTTTGCTCATCCGCGTTTTTGCTGTCCAAGTAGCGCAGAATATCCTCGGTACGGATGGGGTCTTCTTCTGTGGGGTCAAGGGGGGAGACGCTGTTCATCCCAAGCTCTAAGCTGTTTGTTGCCACCAAGGAGGAGAAGAAGCTATCGATGGTGGAAAGCTGTAGCTTGCTGAGCACGGCGACCATGCTCTTCAGCAAATCTGCAAAGGTGTCGGCAGTTGCCGGTTTGATTTGATAATAGGCTTGCAGTGTCTTGTCCTCGTTGTAAAGCTCTTCCGGGTATTGGCGCTGCTCTGCCGCCAGCCGCACGATTGCCTCGGTAACCGGCAGCAGGGGGACGGGGTTGGAGGCCGGTACCACATCCCAAGATCCGTATTCCGTGGGGACGACTGAGAGCCCGCTCAGGACATCCCACACGCGGACGGCGAGCTCGTTGCGCTTGGTTTTTGCGTCTCGCTTGTCATCTGCGCCCTCTGCCAAGGCGTGCAGAATACGGTTGCGGAACTCACCCGCAGCTTTGCGGGTGAAGGTGAGTGCGATAATTTCTTCCGGTTTGGCGCCGAGCAGTAGCAGGGCAATATAGCGTGAGGCCAGCTGATATGTTTTACCCGTACCGGCAGAGGCTGCAATGCGGTTGCTGGTAACGTGGTGTTGCTGTGTGGAGGAAGTGGTGAGTTTGTTCTGTTGAGTCATCATATGAACAGATAGGGTTTGGGATTATTTTTGGAGTGCCGGCAGACGGAACAATTGGCGGGGATCATTTTGCAGCGTAAGCGCGCCGAATCTCGGGGCGGTCGTGCCCGGTTTGACGATGGCTGAGAAGGGCTTGCTCTTGTACTCCAGTGATTCCGCGGAGAATAGGCATTTGCCGTCGCGAATCATGCGAATGGCGGCCTTTACCGTTTTCATGGCTGAGCTGAAGAGCTCTTCCGCCTCCGGCACTTCCTTGTTTCTGCTGGAAATCTGCTTCACTTCCCCTGCTTCGACAAGCGGGAATACGGCGAGCTTCTCCGTCTTATTTTGCAGGTTGTAGTAAAGCAAATCCGGTACTACTGTTGACATGTCTACCTCTGCCGCGATGCCTAATTTCACGCGGTCTTCGGCGGATGGGTGGCGCAGTCCGTAGGCGTAGAGCGGAAGCTGCACGTCGTTCAAGCGGTACATCTTCTCTCCGAAGTATACCGTGCCGAACTCATAGCCCTGCACATTCATGAATCTGTAGAACAGTGAATCCTCCCCTTCTTCCAGCTCGTCGAAGTGGATTTTGTGAGGCTTTTTCTCGGAGTTTGAGGTTTTGTAGTCAATAATGCGCCAACGGCCGTCGCGGTTGCAGTCGATGCGGTCCGCATTCATGGAGAAGCGTGCGATTTCATTGTTGGGCAGCTCCATGGTGGGGGTGAAGGTGAATTCTCTGGCTACATTGCACCAGCCGTCTGCCAAATCTTTCATGTGCTGCGTGACGAATGACTTCAGAGTACGATCAATGGCTTGCAGCTGCACTTCCATGGTAATCGGTTGCTTGTTTCTGGTGGTGGAGCTGTTGTAGACGGCTTGCCACTCCGCCTCTGCTATGGTTCTGCAGGCTGCCATCATGTGGTTGATGCCTGCTGTTGAGTCTGTGGCGGCGGCCGGGCATGCGCGGTGCAGCGCTTCTTCATCGGGGAATTGCGCCACCAGCTTATCGAGCACAGCATGCATGACGGTGCCGTATTCGTTGCTCTCCAGCTCAGCTTTGTTTTCTTTGTAGGTGTTGCCGAGGTCGATGTTGAACAGATTCTTAATCCAGAAGCTGAGCGGACACTGCAGGAAGGTGGAAAGCGAAGACGGCGAGAAGCTTTTTTGGTAAAGATTGCCGTGTTTATCTTTATGCCACTTGGTGAAGGGATTCTGCTTGCCGGGGGCTATGATGGAGATGTGTTCGAGCTCGCCCTCGGCAATTGGGGCTTTACTGCATTCTGCGCGTCGCAGCGGGCAGGGGGCTGCTGCCGGTAATTGGCGGGGAGTCTTGCTTTCCGCGAAGAGGGTGCGGGCTCTCTTGGGTAGCTCATCCCCGCAACGCATGAGCAAGGATGAGGGCGCCAGTACTGAGCCGTCTTTCTTTTGGCGTGCCAGCACGAAATCCACGCGCTCGTCTTCGCTCTGCCTGCTTGCCAGTAGGGCGGTCAGCAGGTAACTATCACGCGCTGTGCGGAACTTTTCATGGCGGATTCCCAGCTCATCGCAAAGGGATTCCGGCAGGAACTCATCCTCCTGCACCGGCTCCGGGATGCACCCATCATGCATGGCTGCCAGAATAATGCGCTTCCCTCGGGCATAGGCAAGCTCTCGCCAGCCCAGTAGGTCGCTCACGCTGCGGGAGGCATCGGTAAAGGGGCACGAAGCCTGGTTTTCCTCAACGCTGCGGCGCAGTAGCTCGATGGTGTAGCGAGCAGAGGGCAGTTGCGCGTGCAGATCTGCGCACGCTTTCATTTGTTTGGCAATGCCTTCTGCCAGTTTTTTTGTACTGCCTGCTGCATGGCTTCTCTCCAGCTTTTTTGCCAGATTCCTGAGTTCTGAGGAGATATTATCACTCCCCAAATTATCGAGTAGCTCGGATACTCTTGCCGCGAAGTCGTAGTAGGCGGAGTTTTGCCCTTCGTTGAGCATGGTGATGGATTTGTACCCACCATCTACACCGGGAATTTGCTTGAGCATTTGCAGTAGTGTAGCCTCACTACCGGGCAGCAGCAGCATTCTGATGCTTTCTATGTGTTGCTGCATGCCGACAAGCGCCGCTGCATCTTTTGCCAAAGCTTGTTGAAGAGCACGGTTGCAGAGCAGCGCCATGAATGTGTTCAAACCTTGCGTGTTATTATTATTTACCGTGCCCGTTTTATCGTCGTATAGGGGGCGGTTCGCGCGCGCCTCACATGCATCCGCCAGTTGAGCGGCCAAACACCCTAAAGCCGTGCTTATGGTGTTACGCCCCTCGGGAATGCTGAGCTTCCAGCCTTCTTGGGCAAATGTGTTCACAATAGCCGGGGCAAACTCCTCATCTGCCACGGATAGTACGACATCACGCGAAGCACAGCCCGCGGCCAGTCGAAGCGTTTCTGCTGCCATGCGCTCTTCATCATCTACCAAATGAATGGTGGAGGCTGCGTTATCGACCTCCTCCTGCTTCTCATCCGCGTAGACAAAGGCCTGCGGAATGCTGATTTCTCGATTAAGCCAGGCAGCTTCTTGCGGGCGACCGACGGAATCGAAATTCGGCTTTTCAGCCTCGGGGGCATGAACCCATACCTCAACCCTACCGCCATCTTTACCGTGCAGGTTGCAGAGGTAGCGTTGCAATTGGGGGGAAAGCTCGGGCACGCAAGCGAGAATGAGTACTTTGCTTTGGCCTTGCCATGTGGGATTGGTGACTTGCTCTTCTCGGAACTGTTCTGCCGGTATTTTGCTCGGGAACAGTTGCGTAATGCGCGCATCAACATCACGGAACACCTGCCCCAGCGTGCTCCAGCGCTGCTGTTCATTCTGCATGACTTTGCACTGAGCCGTCAGGTTCGCCTTCTCGGTTTTGGCCTCAGCCGAGAGTGCGTTCAGCTTTTCGGTGAGCAGTTGCTCTCGCTTGGACAGCAAGCCGGTGACTTGGTTGTGGGTGATTTCCTCTTTTTCGAGGCGGTCTCTCAGGCCGATGAGTTTGTGTGCTACTGCGACCGCCCAGCGCTCACACTGCGACTCAGGGCGGCGAGGGATGAGCGGGGCGTACGAATCAAGCGCGTTCTCATTCGCGGTGTTGAGCAGTTGCAGCCACGCTGCCAGGGTTTCCGTTTCCGTCGCTACGTGCATCCCCTCGCTCGGTATGAGGTGCCCTGCCAACTTAATTTTCGGCATGAGGAGGGGCTTACCGTTGCGGGCCTTAGAAAGCTCTGCCATATATTCACGCAGGCGTCGGCCACTGCCGGAGGTGGGCACTACCACCGTAGCACGGCGGTATGCGTCCGCTACCTGTTTGTCCGGGTGGGTTAAGAGAGAGTAGAGACGTTCTGCAACAAGCTCAATAGCCGGTTTATCCCAGCCGAGAAAAGTTCTTAATTCGGGAGTTTTCATGTATGTGGATATCATAGCATATTTTGGTGGCAATTTCAAGTGGGCGAGGAGAAAAAACGCACAAACTTCATGAGGCTTGTGCGTGTGGTAAAGTGCAGGGCGCTTACTGCTCAGTCTGCCAGTTGGCTGAGGGCCTGCAGGGCAAAGGTGTCGCCTTGGTCTGCCGCTTGGCGGTACCAGAATTTTGCTTTTACTATATCTATGGGCACGCCTATACCGCGCTCGTAGCAAGAGGCGAGGTTGACTTGCGCTTTTACGTAGCCTTGCTTTGCTGCAATGGTGTAGAGGCGTATGCCTTCTGCGGTATCTTTTGCCATGCCGATGCCATCTGTGCAACAGACGGCCAAGTTGAATATGGCAGCGGTATCGCCACCTTCCGCCGCAAGGCGGTAATACTTGAGTGCCTCTTGCATGTCTGCCACTACACCACGGCCATAGTGATAGCAGACGGCGAGGTTGTATTGAGCCCCGGGGTGCCCTTGGTCTGCAGCGATGGTGTAAAATAGTACGGCTTCTTCTTGGTTTTGTTTTACGCCATAGCCGTGTTCATTGGCAATGCCGAGGTTAAAAATGGCGTCTATGTGCCCTTTTTCGGCTGCTTTTTTGTACCAGAACACAGCGCCGCTATGGTCCGGTTGCTGTAAGCCGAACCCGGTTTTGTAGCATTCTGCCAAGCTGTGTTGAGCGTCTCCGTTGTTATTGAATGCAGCCAAGCGCAGCCAGTAGAGTGCTTTGTGTGATTCCTTCTCGAAAAGGGGGCTATCGCGGTATAGACACCCCAAGTAGAATTGGGCTTGCGGGTGATCTTTTTCTGCGGCTTTGGTAAGCCATTTTTCGGCCTTATTTTCGTCTGTTGTGGTGCCTATGCCTTTGAGGTAGAAAATCCCCAGAGCACACATAGCCAATACGTGTTCTTGGTTAGCGGCTCTTTTCATCCAAATGGCAGCTTTTTTCATGTCTTCTATAAGACCTATGCCGTCATGGTACAGGCATGCTAAGATGTATTGAGATTGGGCATCACCCTGTTGTGACGCTTTGCGATACCAGGTGGCCGCTTTCTTTTCATTTTTTTCTATACCATCACCGTTGAGCAGGGCTTGTGCATAGTAAAATTGAGCTATGGCAATGCCTGCCTCTGCTGCTTTTCGGTAAAAGTGAACAGCTTTTTCCGGGCTCTGCTCCGGTAGCCAACCGTTGGAATAGGCGGTGCCTTGCATAAAATAGCCCATGGCATCGCCGGATTCGGCTGCTATATCCCACCATTTCATGGCTTCTTGCATGTTTCGCTCTACACCTTTGCCATTGAGATACATAACGGCAATGTGCATGGCTGCCTTTGTGTGCCCGCTCGTTGCTGCCTCCAAGTACCATTGCGCGGCTTGTTCATCGCTTTGTGGGAGAATGTTACCATTTTCGTACAGCCTTGCCAGCTCGAACTGTGCATCACTCAGCCCATAAGTTGCCAGTCGCAGCATATATTCTGCCGCTGTAACCTTGGCTTCATTCTCTGTAGAATAGAGCAGCTGCTCCCGCGCATGTTGGAAAAGCAGCATTAAATCTGAATCTTGAGTGTCGGTAGTTGTTGTCATGCAACTACTATATAAAGCCTTTTTGATGATATCAAGTACATTTTTTGCTGAAGAGTAATCGTGTAGGGGGCTTTCGCCCCCTCACACACCACCGTACGTGCCATTTATGGCATACGGCGGTTTCTCGGCGTGTGATTGGTCCCGGAACTAATGTTCCTGCCGCAACTCTTTTATCTCTCCTCGCCGGATACCCTGTCA
>JAZNGY010000036.1:0-20732 GCA_045576695.1 Akkermansia sp. | reverse complement strand
CGGGCTCCGAGATTCTTTTCTACCACTACCACGGGTTCCGCTGCTGACGCAGCTACACCACGTGGCTACCGGTCCGTCGCCCCGCTATCACGGGGCTCTTAAATTTGGTTCGCTACGCTCACAGTATCACATCAAACTGCCCGATAAATTAAAATTTATCGAGATTATCGGCTTTACGAGCGCCTAACACAACAGGCGGGTGATATACCCGCCTGTTGTGTTGGTGAAGATGTCATATAGGGGATTACTCTGCTGCGTTTTCCCGTTTTTCTGCACGTTTGTTCAAGATGTGCACAACGAGAATGGGCAGGCCGAAAACAAAGATAAGAATGGCGGGGATAACGCACCACAAGAAGATGTTGAGGTAACGGGAGCAGGTGGCATCGCCGGCATTGCTGCCAATCTTCCACCATTTGTACATGAGGGTGGGGCTCCACTCCATGGCCGAGCCGGGGCGAATATGGCTGAGGCCGCGGTGTGCCATGGCTTCTACTACGTTACGGTCGGATGCGATGCGGTACCACTCATCAGCCAAATCCTCTTGACCGATTCGCTCATAGTACAGAGCGAGCTCGTAGGGGGCGCGGCCAACGTACCATTCTTGTCCTTGGTCGTAGCTATTGGCAATTTTTATGAGTTTTTCGATTGCCATTTCTTCGCTTTTTTCAACACCGGGAGCCCCGTGCATTTGCATGAGCGCTACGTGCATACGCGCATCGGGGTGCATATAGGATGCCGCGTGGTTGAATGCGCGGTATGCCTGTGCATGGTTGCCGGCTTCCAGCAGTCTGATGGCTTTACAGTAAATGGCATCTGCAATGTTTTCATGAACTGCAAAGTCAAGGTACTTTTCACCGAGTTCTATATTAACGGGCACGCCGTATTTACCGTTCAGATAAGCATCTGCCAAAACCCATGCCATATCTCCGGGTTTATAGTTGGGGGGCAGGGGAGTCACCATGGCTGTGTCTGCAATTTTGGCTGCATAGCTCAAGGCTTTGGGCATATCGACGTTTACCCCTATACCAAAAGTGTATGTTTGGAATAAGCGCAGGTGTGCCTCGGGGGTATCAGCTTGTTCTATGTGGGCAATGCCTGCGGCGGGATTCTTCTCTGTACCGAGGCCTTCTTGCTCCAGCGTGCCGAGGATGACCAGCGATTCTTGTTGCTCGGGGGTTAAGGCTTTGCCTTCTTCTATGGTGTCTACAATAGCCTTGTGAAGCTCGTAAGCGCGGGTATAGAAGTTTTTGCTTTCGGCCGGGGAGCTTGAGCTGAAGTGCCTTGCCAAAAGGATAGCGGCATCCGGGTCGCCCAGCTCACAGGCGCGAGAGAGTAGGGTGACTCCTTTCTGCGGATTAACGGGGAGGTACAAGTCACCTTGAAGGTGCAACCGCCCTAAATGGGTAAGGTCTGCGACATTGCCTTTTTCTGCCCTCTCTTCTGTCAGTTGTATCCAGCGGTGGTACCAAGCCTCTGCCTGTTGATGGGTGCTTCTGCCGTTGCGGGCGTATTCGCTGTATACACGTTTAGCTGCCTCGGGATTGCCGCTTTCTGCTTGGGCTTTCAAATCGGCAAGATTGGCCTCTAACTCAGCGTTATCGCTGTTGTACTGAGGTGCAGGTTGTTCTGCCGTTGCTGCGCTTTCTTGTGCCACGAGCGGCGTGTAACTCAGCAGAAGAGAAAGTAAGATGAAGTGTTTTTTCATGTGTCCGATATTCTGATGCAGCTGTTACGCAATTTGTTCAATATAACACGGCCCCGCCGAGGGCAGGGCCGTGTTATTTAAGTTGTTATCTGTGGTCGGGACGGCGTTTGTTGAATGAGCGGAAGCTCTTGCGGGCACCACCGCCGAAACCTCCTTTATGGCCACCATTGCGGTTGCCGAATCCGCCACGGCGTTCAGCGCCCTCGCGGTTGCCGAAGGAACGGCGCTCGCCACCGAATCCGCCACGGCGTTCACCACCCTCGCGGTTGCCGAAGGAACGGCGCTCGCCACCGAATCCGCCACGGCGCTCACCGCCCTCGCGGTTGCCGAAGGCGCGGCGCTCTCCACCAAACCCACCACGGCGCTCGCCGCCCTCGCGGTTGCCGAAGGAACGGCGCTCTCCACCGAACCCGCCACGGCGCTCACCGCCCTCGCGGTTGCCGAAGGAACGGCGCTCTCCGCCGAACCCGCCACGGCGCTCACCGCCCTCGCGGTTGCCGAAAGCGCGGCGCTCGCCACCGAATCCACCACGGCGCTCGCCACCCTCGCGGTTGCCGAAAGAACGGCGCTCTCCACCGAATCCGCCACGGCGCTCACCGCCCTCGCGGTTGCCGAAGGAACGGCGCTCGCCACCGAATCCACCACGGAAAGAGCGGCGGTCGTCATCCTCACGGGCGAAAGAATCGCGCTTAGTGCGGGGGGCTTTGCCGAAGGGGCGGCGGCCATTGTCGCGCTCGGGCTCAAAGGCCTCGCCATCCGTAAACTTGGTGGCAGATTCCAGAGCTTCTTCTTCCGTTTCAAAGTCGGCAGGGTTGAAAACGTAGTCCTCATCCTCGTCTGCACTCTGCTCAAACTGCTGATTTTGCGGGCGCGGTTTGAACACTTGCTTGGCGCCCATCAACCCCTTGCGGCGGCGCGGGTTGGTAGAAGCTTGGGCAATTTGCTCGGCATCCATCAGCGTGGCATGGCCGGGCTCCAAATCACCGCCCCAAAGCGAGCCGATACGCACGCGAACCAGCTTCTTAACGCGCAGCCCGAGGCAGGCGAACATTTGGCGAACTTGGCGTTTCAACCCTTGGTCAAGCACCACGCAAGCGCGGCGGGCGCTCAGACGAGACACATATTTTGCCTTGGCTTGCCCCTCGGGTATGCGTACACCCTTGAGCAACTGAATGAGAACGCTGCTGTCGAAAGCTTGGTCAAGCGTTACCCAGTATTCTTTCTCGATACCACCCTTGGGGTGGCCGATGCTTTGGCTGAGTGTGCCGTTGTTGGTAAAAATCAGCAAGCCCTCGCTGTCGGCATCCAAACGCCCGATGTAGTTGGCGTAGCGGTACTTGGCAGGCAGTAGGTCATATACCGTGCCGATGGCGCCTTGCGCATCGCGGCTGCATACATAGCCACGCGGTTTGTTGAGCAATACCACTACCTCTTCTTTGGGCGTAGCATGGCGGCCGTCTACCTTCACAAAGTCTGTAGGCAGTACACGCAACCCGGGGGTGTCTACGGCTTTGCCGTTTACTTCTACTCGGCCCTCGGCTATCAGTCTGTCGGCCGCGCGGCGGGATTCATAGCCGCAGGAGGCCAGAAACTTGTTGAGGCGCACGCTGCCCTCCGGGGCAGGCGGGTATGTGTTCTCTTCTGTCATGATGTCTGTATTTTGGGCGCTCTCGCGCGCGTGTGTAAGATTAGAATAAGAAGCCTCGCGGTGTTGCACCGAGAGGCTCCGGAAAATGTTGTTTGTAAACCCTCAATAGTTGAGGGCCGGCGTGAACGGCATCAGGCCTCGAACTTGGTCTTGGGCAGACCGATGGGGCTCTGACCCTGCTTCCACTGACCGCGTTCTTTCATGAGCTTAACACGCTCAAAACGCTTGAGGACA
This sequence comes from Akkermansia sp., assembly GCA_045576695.1. Lineage (GTDB taxonomy): Bacteria > Verrucomicrobiota > Verrucomicrobiia > Verrucomicrobiales > Akkermansiaceae > Akkermansia. The sequence goes on along the minus strand of JAZNGY010000036.1, from coordinate 17,145 downwards.
GAACGCTTACCGCCAACGGTACCGGTTGCTTTAAGTGTGGAGTGCTTGGACATATCTGTGTATTGTGTAAAAGGTTTACCCGCATCACTGCGGAATGGTGGTCGCCATTTATACCCTAATTGCTTGTCTTTGGCAAGCCAAATTTACGTCTTTTTTGCGGAATAGTAAAAAAAATTACTAAAAAGCACTGTCGCCTGAGGCAGCAGTGCTCATTTTCTCATTCGCAGTGTGAGACTTCTGTCCCACCTTTGTGGTGATTCTACTCAAGTTGTTAATAACAATCCGCATGTACCAGCCAATCTTTTTTGCGAGAGTTGTAGTAGAAATAGTAATTGCCACAGTCTCCTATTTCCAGACCGGCAGTGTCATCGGAGCTGATTTGCAGCACGAAGGTGTATCCACCGGGAAGCTCGGGCGGATATTGGGCGTATGTGGGGTAGCCGCCGATTTTGTGAGTTTCGTATTCTTCTTCCAGAATATCCTCTCGGTAATCTACTCCCAAAGCACGTTCTGTTTCATCAATATGATCCCACAGCTCGTCTGTTCCGCCACAAGTCGGGGCGTTGGGCATATCGTTTTTGACTAATTCGGGAGTAAGCAGGCAAGGGGTAAGCGATTTTGCCGTGCAGTCGCAAGGGGTGAGCCCCTCTGTGGTGGAGTAGGTGCGTATCATGCACCCTAAGCGTGGGTGCTCATCCGAATCCCGCGTCCAAGCGTCTTGAGGGGCAAATATGGTGATGAGTTCCACCTTCTTGAGGGCTGTGGGCAGGGCCGGTAAGTCTTTCAAAAAGATGGTAGCCAAGGGTTCTAACATGTTACCCTCTGCATCGGTAGGCCATGTTTCATCGGGCTTTTGCCATGCCACTTTTCCCAAATAACTGGAGAAATCCGGTGCATGTTGCTCTGCTGCAGAGCTTTTGAAAATGACGGCTTTGCGACGCAACTTGCGGCGTATTTCCTTAACCGGCATGACGGGCCCCTGTGTGAGTGAAATACCGCGTGCACGCAGTGCCTCCGCCAAAATATCACGTGCTTCCTGACCCTCTCTGCCCTTGGCATAATCTCGCGGCGTTTTGCCTGCCGCATCTTTTGCAGCTGGGTCTGCACCGGCTGCCAACAGCAGGCGGATGGCTTCCGGGTTTTTATCCATAGCGGCACAGTGCAGGGGAGTCATGCCACTTTGATCACTCAGGTTTACGTTTGCCCCGGCGTCAATCAGCATGCGTAACAGGCCTATACCTGAGTGACAGCAGGTCCAGTAAATGGGGGGAATACCTCTGCACTCCTGTCGATTAATATCTGCACCCGCATCAATCAGTAATCTCATGCAGGCAAGATTTTTTTCGATATCGGAGGAATGCGCGCAATTTGCCAGCGGGGTCATGCCGGTTTCGTCTGCCGCGTTGAGTTTGGCTCCTGCCTGTATCAGCACGGCCATTATTTCCGGGTTGCCGATGGATTCTTGGAGTGCCGTGTTTTTTCTCTTGTTACGGTGATTGATATTTGCACCGGCTTTCAAGAGCGTTTTAGCGCAATCAAGGTATCCGTAATCAACAGCTTTTATGAGTGGGGTATTAAGATAGTCATCCGCAATTTCCGTAGATGCGCCTGCTTTTATCAGCAGCTGCATGGATTCTGCATCTGCCATGAGGGTAGACATCATCAAGGGTGTGATACCCTCACGGGTGACGGCATTGGGTTTGGCCCCGGCCTCCAACAGCAGAGGCAAGCACGCCCTGCGCCCCGGCAAGGTAGCTATATGCAAGGGTGTATAGCCGAACTCATCTGCCACATTGACCTCAGATTTTTTGCCGAGCATGCGCCCGAGTTTACCGGGTTGCTGTGTCAGAATGCTTTTCAGCGCCTCTGTATCTGCATCCCAAACGGCTTGTATGATAGGCTGCTTTTCAGGGGCAACGGCTTGGCGCAGTAAGCAGGTTTCGGGGTGATTTTTTTCATCAACGGCAACATCCAATGGGGTGCCAATCCAAGATTCTGCTTTGGCCGAAGGGTCTGCCCCGGCTTTCAACAACAAATCAACGCAGGTGGCAGATTGGCTGTTGAGGTGACGAAAAATGCGCCAGCATTTCGCAGCCTTGTGCAGAGCCGTTTCTTTGTTTTCGTTGCGTAACGTAATATCTGCGCCGGCGTTTAACAAGACCGTTAAGCATTTTGCTGCACCGAACCGTGCCGCTTTGTGGATGGCTGTGTCCAGTGACGAATCTGTAAAGTTGACATCCAAGCCTGCATCAAGCATTTGTTGTAAGGCTTCAGTGTCATCCGCTCTGTGGATTTCGTACAATTTCTTGCTTATTTCGTCTTGCGTCATGGGGTCAGGTAGGGGTAAAATGTTGTTATTTACTCCGTCTCAACCGTCTGCTTTTTCTTTCTCGGCTTGCGCGGTTTGGGCGGGGTGGTGGGGTCCGCCTCTTTTTTCTTGCGCGGGGTGCGGGGCTTTTTGGGAGCATTGGGGTCTGCCGGCTTGCGAGTCCGTTTCTTTTTAGCGGGCTCGGGTTCTGCCGAGAGGGTGAACGGCTCTTCTTGTGCCGGTTTTCGGGCAGGTGCTTTGGTTCTTTTGACTGCCTGTTTGGGCTGTTTTTTAGGCGCGGCTTTTACCGGGCGCGGAGCACGGCGAGATATCAATTTGAGGTAGGCTATACCGGCAAGAGTAAGCCCGATGAGGAGACAGATGGCATCCCCGCCCCAAAGGAGGGCTGCGCGGTTGGGTTTGAGCCCATGGGGCTGCCAGGTTTCGGGTTTGGCAGGGTCATATGGATAAGCGCGCAGCTCGATAGTACTACCTATGGGGGTGGGCTCATTATCAGGCGTTTGGATGGGTTGATTGCTGATAACGGCCCCGTTTTCGTAAGTGAAAGAAATGATGGGAAAATACGCCATATCTCCGCCGGAGGAAAGATTACCACTGCCCAGGGCTTCTTTAGTGCTTTCAAACGGACGTTGGCGAAGATCTGTCACCGTGCCGGTAACGGGTATTGTCTCGTGAATGTAAATGGCTGTTTTGCACAGGCCCCACAAGGCGGTCAGCACCATATATGCCCCGCAGGCAAGCAGGGCGAACAGGAAAATGCGGCGCTTGAAGCTATGGTGGCTGCGGGGCATGGTGTGGTGGGGATAATCAATTAACGGCTACGCGCATTTCGTAGGCTTCTACTCGCCCTTTGTTAATGCAGCTGAGCGCCCATTGTTTTGCTGCGGATGTGGCGGGCAGGTGCGCCTCGGGCAAGGCGGTGCGCTGTTGGTGCCTGGGGTGTGCCAGTGTAAGTTGCGGTAGCTCAGACAAAAGGCCTCTTGCGTCTGCGGCGTCGGCGCGGAATATTTCATCCGCTCGCGGTAAGGCGTTTTCAACTGCTACATCTGCCGAAATGGCGCGTACCCCCACGCCGTATAGCGAGGCCAGACGTGTCAGCTCTGAGGGCATGTGCGGCTCATCTCCAATGATGAGCAGCTCTGCTTCTTGGGTGCAGAGTGCGCATGCCAAGGTGCGGAAGAAGGCGCGGCGGCAGCTCTCGGCATCCGGTTCAATGCATACGCACACGGCGCGCAGGTAGGGGGTGGGTGAATCTGCCGGTTCAAATACCAGCGCCCCGGTTTCATCTGTTGTTGCAGCGGGCCATTGTACGGCCACCAGGTCCGGGTGCTCCCAGCTTTCCGTATCTTCTAACGGGTAGACAAATACGCCCATGCCGGCGGTGTCATACAAACGCACCGCAAGAGCCAAGGCTTTGTGCAGTGGGGCGTGCCCCTCGCGAGATGCCTCTGCCTCGCTCTCAAACATGTTGTGCAGGGAGGGGGCTGTTTCTTCTGTGCGTAAATAATAGCCTTGCCCGTTTTCGACACGCGCCAAGCACGAGTCCGGCTCCAATGCGATGAACGAAAATTGAGAGCGCAAAGAGTGGTCCGAGTAGGCATCCCCCAGCACAGCGCGCACGCGTGCAATGAGTTCTTTGCCCTTGATGGCCTCTTCTTCTCTTGCCGGTAGGAGGTCGGGCAATATCTCTACCAATTTGTCTCTCAGACTCATAGCGGTTGGGGAAAATTTCAGGCGCGGGTTTGGGCGCCGGCTAAGCGCAGGTTGGGGTCTACCGGTGTATCAAGCGGAGAAAAATCGCCACTGCGGGCGCGCAATAAGCCTGCAAATGCTATCATGGCCGCGTTGTCGGTGGTGAGACTATTGGGGGGCAGTATTAACTCTATGCGTGCTCGTTTGCAGCGTTCCGCTAATTGCCTGCGCAATGCGGAGTTGCAAGATACGCCGCCCGATACCGCCAGCACCTTGTGCCCGGTGCGCTTGAGGGCTTTCATGGCTTTGTGGATGAGGACATCCAGAATAGCTTGTCGAACACCGGCGCAGAGGTCGCACATGGTCTGCTCGTCCAAGTCGTTGGGGTTGCCGCTTTCTACCAGTTTGGGCAGGGTGTAAAGAACGGCTGTTTTAAGGCCGGAAAATGAGAAGTTCAGGTGGTCCTCATGTATCATGGGGCGGGGCAGCTTGAATCGCTCCGGGTCGCCTTGTTCGGCTCGCTTGTCAATCTCGGGGCCGCCGGGGTAGGGCAAATCGAGCATTTTTGCCACTTTGTCAAAGGCCTCGCCTGCGGCGTCATCTAAGGAGCGACCAATGAGCGTGTAGTTGCCGCTGCCTTGTACATCAATCAACAAGGTGTGTCCACCGGAAACCACGAGGCTGAGGTGCGGCACCAACCCTTGCGGGTGAGTGATGAAGGGGGAGAGTATATGTCCCTCCAAATGGTTTACGGCTACAAAAGGTTTACCTGCGGCTAAAGCCAATGCTTTGGCCGCTGTGTTGCCTACTAATAGGGCGGCCACCAAACCGGGGCCGGCTGTGCTGGCAAAAACATCTACATCGTGAATGCTTCTGCCGGCTTTTTCAAGCGCCTCGCGCAGCACCCCCGGCAGGTTCGAGGAGTGGTTGCGCGAGGCCAGCTCGGGTATGACGCCACCATACAGGCGGTGCAGGGGAATCTGCGTGGAGATAACGGAGCTGAGTACGCTCGGTTGCGTTTCTCCTTCTACTTCTTCTATAAGAGAGACCGCTGTTTCATCGCAGCTGCTTTCGATTCCCAGTACCAGCATGGTTTCAGGCTTTCTTTTTGCGTGTTTTAGGTTTGCTTGTTGCGGCTTTTTTGGGCGTTTGGGCTACCTCTGCCTCACGGGAGATAATGGGGGTACCCTTGCCGAGTACGCAGTCTTCTGTTACGGTGACACCGGTGATGTTCTTGTCGCTGGGTACCTCGTACATGATGTCGAGCATGATTCGCTCAAAGATACCGCGCAGAGCACGCGCCCCGGTGCCGCGCTCGATTGCCTGGCGTGCCATGGCTTTCAGTGCATCTTTTTGCACTACCAAGTCTACACCATTCATCTTCAAAAGCTTGGTATATTGCTTCACCAAGGCGTTCTTGGGCTCGGTAAGCAGGGTGACCAGCTGGTCTTCTGTCAGTGTGGTGAGCGGTGCAAAAATGGGCAGGCGGCCCATCAGCTCCGGTATCATGCCGAACATGAAGAAGTCCTCCGGCATGGCTTTTGCCAGTACTTCCTCCTCTGTAAACTCTTTGGTGTCGCGTTCTTCTTCAATGGAGGCAAAGCCCATGGCAGAAGAACCGATGCGCTTGCGGATAATGCCTTCCAACCCCACAAATGCGCCACCGCAGATGAAGAGGATGTTCTCTGTGTTAACACGTATGTACTCTTCATTGGGGTGTTTGCGGCCTCCTTTGGGGGGGATGTTGCACTCCGTACCCTCCACGATTTTGAGCAGGGCTTGCTGTACGCCTTCGCCACTCACATCGCGGGTGATGCTCACATTCTGAGTCTTGCGGCCGATTTTGTCGATTTCGTCAACGTAGATGATACCGCGTTCTGCCTTAGCCACATTCATGTTGGCAGCCTGCAGCAAGCGCAGTACGATATTTTCCACATCTTCGCCCACGTATCCCGCCTCGGTGAGGGTGGTGGCGTCTACAATGCAGAAGGGTACATCCAATATGCGTGCCAACGTTTTGGCTAACAGTGTTTTGCCGGAGCCTGTGGAGCCCGCCAGCAAGATGTTGCTCTTCTCAATCTCTGTGCCATCGTCAGACTTAGGCTGGCGCAGGCGCAAATAGTGGTTGTACACCGCCACGCAAAGGGTGCGTTTGGCGAGGTCTTGCCCGATGACGTAGTTGTCGAGCATGGCGTGCATTTCTGCCGGGGTGGGTAGAGTAGATTGCTCCTGGGTCTCTACCTCCAGCACGGGGGAGCCATCCGCATCATCCTGCGGCAGCAGCCACGGGTGGGTTTCTTTCACATGCATGACCATGTGTTCTGCAGCTTGGTCGCCCATGGGCTCCATAAACATTTTATGTACCATGTCTTCAATGCAGCTGAAGCACAGGTTAAGCCCATTCCATGTCAACATAGGCCATGTAGGCCCTTCCGGCGTTTGACATGCTGCGCAGTGGCGCGTTTTTTTCTTGTCAGCCATTCCGGTAAAGAGTGTTAGTCTTTGTGGGTGAGAATGCGGTCTACAAGGCCGTATGCCATGGATTCCTCCGCCGTCATATACTTATCGCGGTCTTGGTCTGCCTTGACGGTGTCAAAGTCTTTGCCGGTGTGTTTGGCAAGAATGCCGGTGAGGCGTTTGTCTAAGCTGAACATGAAGTTGATGGTGCGCTCCACATCTGCTGCCGTGCCTTGGGCGCCACCGCGTACTTGGTGAATCATGACGTGAGAGTTCGGCAGGCAGAAACGCTTGCCCTTGGTGCCGGCAGCCAGCAGCACGGAGGCCATGGAGGCTGCAATGCCGATGCAGTAGGTGTTAATGTCGCAAGAGATGAACTGCATGGTGTCGTAAATGGCAAGACCTGCGGTTACAGAGCCTCCGGGGGAGTTGATGTAAATGTGAATATCTTTCTTCGGGTCTGTCATTTGCAGGAAAAGCAGCTGGGCGATGACGGAGTTAGCCACGGTGTCATCTATCTCCGTGCCGAGAAAAATAACGCGATCCAGTAACAGGCGAGAGTAAATGTCGTATGCGCGTTCTCCTTGTCCGGTTTTCTCGATAACGGTAGGTATGTAGTAGTTCTTAGGTGTATCCATAATTTGTGTTGCTCATATTAGCACATTTTATACTCCTTATCAAAGCAGTTTTATGGCATAATATGCCATCTGCAGGCACTTTCCGTTGAGTTTTTTCTTTTCCTGTTGACGGGATGCCTCATTTTTTATAGACTGCCGATAAGAGACCATGAAGCTGTTTGTAAAATGCGTGATACTGAGTTTGTTTCTGACGCTTTTTCCGGTTGGGTGTTCATCTCAACTGCAGGTGCAGCTTGATTCGCTTTTCCCATCAAAAGTGGCTCTCCCGAAATACGGTGCGTTTGAGGTGGTAAGCAAATCTCATGGCAAAACGGCTAAGGCCTTGCAACGCGCGTTTGCTCAAGACTTGGAGCGCGTTTATAAGCTAAGCGCAACAGAAGGTGCCGGTAATTTGTATTTGGTGATAGATAGGGTGATTGTTCGGTGTGACGAGGTGGGGGCCACGCAAGCACCGGATGATGAAACGTTGAATTCTCGCCACGAGCGCAGAATGCAAAACATCTACCCATGTAGCGTACGGTGTGAGCTTAAGGCGCGGGTGAGTTTGGTGGAGGCGGGGCAGGTGCTATGGTGCCGCAGTCATTGTGTTGAGGTGTTTGTGCCTCCATTGACGCACATGAGTGCCACAGCCTTGTGCGAGAAGTTTGTGGCAGATTTGATGCCTTATCTGGCGCCGCATCGCGAAACGTATTCTGTTAAGGTGAACTTGAATGGGGCATCTGCTGAACTGATGCAGGCTGTGCAGGCGTTGCACCTCAAAGATTATGCCACGGCTTTAGACCGGGCGAGACTTGCCCACAGTAAGAACCCGCAAGACCCCGAGCCTATATATATTATAGGGCTGTTGGCGCGGTATTATGGAGATTATCCGGCGTCTACCGCTCTTTTTAAAAAGGCATATGCCCTGAAAGAAGATGAGCGTTTTATAGATGCCCAACAACAAAATCTTGAACTGTATGGGGCTGAATTCGAGGCCCGTGTGCAGTCTGCCCCTAAACGCTGAATAAAAAAACTCAGCCCCTACGTGATAGAGGCTGAGCTAATGAAAAGGTCAGTAGCTGAAATCGCTTAGCGGATGGTCTTAACGGTAACAGCCTCTTTACCCACGCGCTCGCGCAGATAGTTGAGCTTGGCGCGGCGTACTTTACCGCGAGTCACAACTTCAATCTTGGCAATCTTGGGGGTGTGCAGGGGGAAGGAGCGCTCTACGCCTTCGCCGTATGCAATCTTACGAACGGTGAAAGCCTCGTTCACGCCGGAACCACGCTTGCCGATAACGATACCTTGGAAAATCTGCACGCGCTCTTTACCGCCTTCGATAACGCGGCAATGTACCTTCACGGTGTCACCTACGTTGAAGGGCGTTACTTCATCCTTCAGCTGTTCCTGTTCGATTTTGTCGAGAATGTTCATCTTGGTCTCCTACTGGTGTTTATAAATGTTTTAGGAGCCTTTCGGCTCTGGCGGTTGCGCAAGTATACACTAATTTTGTCTGCTTGGCAACCCAAATTTGTGAAGATGGCGTATTTTTTTTATTTTTTTATTGAATTTGCAGTCAAGAGCAAGGTTGATAAACGCTCGCATTCCGCGTCAGAGTAAGGCGCCGGGCTGAAATCTGCTGCGCGTTGAGATGTGACTGTTTTGACAATCGCGCACAAACCTTTTGGCCCGTAAATGGAAAATTGCCAGTGCAAAGAGGTTTTACCTATGCTCAGTAATGCCGCTTCGGTGCGTATTTCATCCCTGAAGTAAAGCGGTGCCAGGAAGTCTGCTTCTGCATGCACGCGGGGGTAGCGCATATCCATGCGTGAGAAACCGAGGGAGACTAAAGCTTCTACCTCTGCATCTTGTGCATAACGAAAAAAGTTGGCAAAGTAGACGATGCCTGATGCATCCGTATCTGCAAAAGCAACGCGCGAATGGTGATGATACGCCGGCATGTTATCAGAAGAATGAGAAATTATTGAATTGGTAGACTTCTTCATCACCTTCGCCGCCGGTGGTATACAGATAAGGATGACTCTCTTCCAGGTCTCTTTTTTTATCCCAGCCGAATTCGTAGCTATAGGTGTATGAAATGACGTGGTTCGGTTTAAGTGGCGGAATGCTCTCTTTGTCTGATGTTAACGCAGTGTTGTAAATGAAGAACAACATGACAGCATGGTGTCGTCCGTCTGTAATGGTCATGAAGTGGGCCCGCGGGTTCGGGCTTTGTAGGGTGCGTATTTTTAACGGTGTAAACTCCGCTTCCTTCAGGCCCTCTGTGCGAATGGTTTCGCGGTAAGCGTCAGATGCTTGTTCCATACGCAACCACTTTTCCGCTTCTGCTACGGTCATGCCTTCAAAAATGTTTTTCTCCTCGATATGTTGCAAGACTCGCATGGCTGCGTAGACGGCGCGCGTGGTGCCTATCTCGTTACCTTCGGCATCTGTGGTGGTTTCATACATGGCTTTCAAGTCTCGGGCCAGTGCTTCATCTTGAGTTGGTTGCGGGTACAAGAAGAACCAAAGTACAACAAAGAGTACTGCGCTAAGCCAACAAAGCCCCTTGATGGTACGCAGGTATTGCAGCCGCTTCAATATGCGGCGCAGGTACGCCACTAAGTTGTGGTCTGCTTCGCCGAACTTGAAATTAGATTTGATTTTTTTACCATCGGCAGCAATTTCTTTGACGGTGCGTGCATTTTCGGCATTGGGTGCTATGTCTGCCATGTCAATGGTATTGAACTCGTTTTCCGGCTGTTTCTCGTTTATGCTGATGAAGTAGCCTAAAACAACTGTTCTGATGAACAGGCTGAGCCCCAGTACGGCCCATAGGATAGCGAGGCCGAATTCCAGGCATCTGTCGAGATAGGGAGAATTGTCTGCCAGTATTGTAATCTTTTCTCTGACCTCTTCCAGGGTAAGTTGGTATACTTTTTCGCTGAAGTGCTGGTGAATGAGTTCCGGGCGAGTTGCCTGAATAATGGGGTAGGCCAGCATGGTAAGCACGATTACACCCACCAAGCCGCTGTACCACACCAAGTTACGGCGCGGCCCGGCTATGGCTGCTATTTCCATCAACAACCACGGGGCTACCCATAACCAGTTTTTCCATTCCAGCAAAAACGCATGGCTGACCCACGGCAGGGTGATGTAGGGCTCTTGTGCAATAAGGGCGGACGGATATGCGGCAACAAGCATCAGTAACACTGCACCCAATGCCGTTATCAGTATCCGCACGCCTATACCCGTGTACTTGGCTACGCTGTATATGGACCATGTATTCCCCATGCTCTCTATACTATAATCTACCCGTGTACCTGTCAAGGCCGGGCTCCGTCAAACTCTGTTACAGTTGTGTTACAAGACGATTTTGTTATCTGCCCAAGAAGAGGTGCAGGTGCTGCATTTCTCTGCAACCGCGCGTGGTGGCGATATGGAGCAGGCGGTCCTCTATATCAGCAGGCGGGGTCATGCAGCGGCGGGGTAGGTCGGCGGTGAGTAGCTCCAGCGCGCAGGCGTTGTGCAAGGCCATGGTGGTTTCGATGAAACACATGCGCGTGGGCTCTTCGAGTATGAAGTTGAGCGGCTTTTTGCCGTTAAGTACACGGTCTTTGGGTATTTTTGTGCCGAACTCATCGTCTACACCCATATTTGCCAACAAGGTGGGATGATTAAGCACGGTGGCTACATCTAATCTATTGTGAAGGGCATTGTAATGCCCCGTAGCCGTGACCAGACACCACGATTGCGCGGCACATTGGTTGAGTGCTGCGGTGTCTCGTACATTGACATACTCTATGCCCTCCGGCAAATCGTTGGTTACATCTGTGGCGTCAATGACCGTTACTTTCATGTCATGGCGGCGGGCGTAGTGCACAATGCCACGGCCTACTTTGCCGTATCCTACCACGGCCAGTTGCTTGCCGGCGATATCTGTGTAGCCGAGCTGCCCGAGCGCGCGGAAAAAGCTTTCCCCCGTGCCTAAGCCGGTTTCTATGCGTTTGATGATTCCGGAGTCTGCCACGATGACCGGTCGCTTCGTTCGCTCGTAGGCCGGTACGCCCGAGCGTGTGAGCTCGGCGTATCCCAGACTGGGCAGCAGGTGGGCACAGCTGCCGGCACAGTCTAAAATGATATCGAATTGATCCTCTTTGCTTGCCGTCTTAATCGAAAACTCTGCCAGCTTGTCGGCTACCTCCACATTCCTCGGCATTACCGTGCGGGCCGGTACATACAACTCTGCCCCGGCTGCCAATAATGCCATGAACTTTGCCAGCGTGTTTCGGTATATCGGGGTTGCATCCAGCAATTTTAACCCTGCCAGCGGTCGTGTTTTTGCCCATTCCTCTGCCTGCCATAATAGGGTAGGCCATTCGTTCGCGGCGTAGTGCTCGTCCAAATATGCTCTGAGTTTGCCCACTGTTTCGTTCATGTGGCCGAGTTTACTCTCTTTGCCCCCGCTTGGCAAGCGTAAATCCTGCCGATTTTATGGAAAATTGCATAAAAGTTAGAAGCGGCTAATAATTTTTCTTGCGTGTTCCGAAATTTTGTGTATAATCTCCCCAACGAAAGTTAGCTTAAACTAATTTATCAAAATAGAAAGGATACAAAAAGATGAGAACAAGCATCAGCAAGATAGTAGCAAGAGAGGTATTGGACTCCCGCGGCAATCCCACAGTAGAGGCAGAGGTGTGGTTGGCAGGCGGTGAAATGGGGTTGGCCAGTGTACCCAGTGGGGCGTCCACCGGCGAGCACGAGGCTTGCGAATTGAGAGACGGCGACAAGAGCCGCTACCGAGGAAAAGGTGTACAAAATGCAGTACGCTATGCTAATACCGAGCTGGCAGCCGCGTTGGCGGGCATGGATGCAACGGAGCAGATAGCCGTAGATGCTCGCATGCGCGAGGTAGACGGCACAGCCAATAAATCTCGCGTAGGCGCCAACGCTGTGCTGGCAATATCACTTGCAACCGCACGTGCCGCCGCCGCTGCAACCGGTCAGCCCTTGTATCGCTATTTGGGTGGGCCCAATGCTCACATCTTGCCGGTGCCGATGATGAATGTGCTTAACGCCGGCGCACACTCTGATGCGCCCATCGACTTCCAAGAGTTCATGATTATACCCAAGGGGCTGCCGACTTACCGCGAGGCGCTGCGTTGCGGGGCAGAGGTGTTCCATGCGCTGGCAGCCGTACTTCGCAAGGCCGGGTTGAGCACCGCCGTGGGAGATGAAGGCGGTTATGCCCCGAACCTGAAGAGCGCAGATGCCGCCTTGGAGGCCATCGTGAACGCCATTACCGATGCCGGTTATGAGCCCGGAAAAGACGTCTACTTGGCGCTGGATGTTGCATCCTCAGAGTTTTATGATGCCGATAGCGGGCTGTATGTGTTCAAAAAGAGCACGGGCGATAAACTGACCGCAGCGCAACTCACCTCTTATTATGAGGACCTCATTAAGCGCTATCCCATCATCTCCATAGAAGACGGCTGCGCTGAAAATGATTGGGACGGCTGGAAGCACCTTACCGACACCATCGGCAAGCGCTGCCAATTGGTGGGCGATGACCTCTTTGTGACCAACACAGACTTCTTACGCCAAGGTATAGACAAGGGGGTAGCTAACTCCATTTTGGTGAAACTCAACCAAATAGGCTCACTTAGCGAGACCTTTGAGGCTGTACGCCTGGCCACAAGCAACGCCTACACCGCCGTTATCTCTCACCGTAGTGGCGAGACAGAGGACTCCTTCATTGCAGATTTGGCAGTGGCTACCAATGCCGGGCAAATCAAGACAGGCTCGCTCTCTCGCGCAGACCGCTTGGCTAAGTACAACCGCTTGCTCCGCATAGAAGAGCAGCTTGGCTCTGCCGCTGTGTACGGTTGCTGATTTTGAGCTGTTATTTCAAGAGAACGGGTGCAGATATGGTCTGTACCCGTTTTCTTCGCCCAAAAATCAGGCATTTTACAAGATTTCTGTTGCATAGCTCGCCTTGCTGTGTTAAATTTGCTGTTGCAATGGAGAAAACACTTTTCCAAAAAATAGCTGATAAAGAAATACCTGCCGCCATGGTGTATGAGGATGAGCTGTGCGTAGCTTTCCGCGATATTACCCCCGTGGCACCTGTGCATGTGCTGTTGGTACCGCGCAAACCCATACCCGGCATTGATGCTGCTGCCGCAGAAGATGCTGAGCTTTTGGCTCACCTTATGCTTAAAGTGGGTGAAATTGCCCGAGCAGAGGGTATTGCAGAGGGCGGTTTCCGCACCGTGATGAACACCGGGGCTGATGCCGGGCAGACCGTGCCCCATTTGCATATTCACATTATCGGCGGGCGCTCTATGCAGTGGCCTCCGGGCTAGTCTGCACGGCGTCTGCATCCTGCTATGGCAGAGCTTCCATTTATCAGACACTGTGAATGGGTGAACCCCGGCACGCTGGAGCTGGAGTTCCCCACTAATCGTCTTCGTTTGTATTTTGCGGAGACGGGGGTGGTGCGTTGTCGTTATGTTTCATACGCCGTCTTCGAGAATATACCCAGCTATGGTATAGCGCCCGAGTATGAATATCAGCAAGTTGCCTTGGAGGAATCTGACGAGGAAACTTACATAGAGGTGCGTACCCCGCGTCTTGCCGTGCGCATTCGCAAAGAAGACGGTGGGTTAGAATTTTACGAGCGGGCAGGGGGACGTATGCTGTGTGCCGATGCGGAAGGCATGGGCCACCGCTTGCAAGAACGTACCGGTGATGAGTTGGTGTGGGTGCTTAAGCATCTGCCCGAGGAAGCTCACTTTTTCGGTCTGGGCGATAAGCCCTGTGCGCTTAATCTGCGTGGGCGTCGCTTTGAAATGTGGGGGGCAGACCATTACAAGTTTCACCCGGAAAGCGACCCCCTTTACAAGAGCATCCCCTTCTTCATGTGCCTGAATAAAGGCACGCAGTACGGTATCTTTTTCGACAACACCATGCGCTCATACTTCGACTTCGGTAAAGAGCGCGAAGACCGCTTGCTTTTCGGCGCAGATGGCGGGGTGATGGATTATTACTTCATTTGCGGAGAAGATGCACTTGATACCGTGCAAACCTATACGCGTATGACGGGCTTGCCTCCGCTGCCGCCCATGTGGGCTTTGGGGTATCACCAAAGTAAGTGGAGCTATTATCCCGAAAAAGCGGTGGAAGATTTGGCCGGGGAGTTCAGAAAACGTCAAATTCCCTGCGATGCCATCCACCTGGATATTCACCACATGAAAAACTATCAAGCGCTCACGTGGGATCGCGTGCGTTTCCCCGACCCTCCCGGGATGATTAAGCGCTTGGGGGATAACGGCTTTAAAGTGGTGACGATTATTGACCCCGGTATCAAGATTAACCCCGATAATTATGTGTGGCGCAGTGGCTTGGAGCGCAACGTGTTCTGCCGCCGTCATGATGGTGCCCTGTTGGAGGGCGAGGTGTGGCCGGGCACCTGCACATTCCCCGATTTTACCAACCCCATTACCCGCTCTTGGTGGGCAGACCTCTTTAAACGCCAAGTGGGTGAATACGGGGTGCGTGGTATTTGGACGGACATGAACGAGCCGGCCATCTTCCCCGACTGCACATTCCCCGATGATACGCGCCATAATTACGATGGTTTCTATTGCTCACACCTCAAGGCGCACAATGTATACGGCCAGTGCATGGCCAAAGCCACCCGTTTGGGGATGGAGATTGCCGCACCTCAGCGCCGCCCCTTTGTGCTGTCTCGCGCCGGGTTTGCAGGCTTGCAACGTTGGGCAGCAACGTGGACGGGCGATAATTACTCTGACTGGGAGAACCTGAAGATGGCCAATCTGATGGTGCAGCGTTTGTCTGCCAGTGGCGTATCATTCTGCGGGGCTGATACGGGCGGTTTTTTGGGGCACCCCACGCCCGAGCTTTTCTGCAGATGGATGCAAATGGCCGCATTTCATGTATTCTTCCGCAACCACAACAACGGCGAATACGGTGGGCAAGAACCCTGGTGTTTCGGCCCCATGGTAGAGAGCCTGGTGCGCCAGGCCATAGGCGAGCGCTATCGCCTGCTGCCTTATCTGTATACTCAATTTTACCGATACTCCAAACAAGGTACGCCCATTATCCGCTCTCTTGCGCTCATGTACCCCGAAAATACGGATACCTATTGGCGCAGCAGTGAGTTCTTCTTGGGTGATGCTTTGTATGTGGTACCCGTGCACCACCCGGGTGAGGGCGGCAGATTCCTCTATGTTCCCCCCGGTCATTGGTATTCGTTGTGGAACGATGCCCCCGCACCCGTGGCAGATGCAGAGGCTTGGGTGGCTACTACCATGTCGGCTATTCCCGTATTCGTGCGCGGTGGCAGCGTTATCCCTCGCTGGCCCATACAGCAGTATGTGGGCGAGCTGGAGAACCCGCCCCTCACGCTCGACCTCTGGTGGGCGCCCGAAACATCGTTGCGCAGTGAGCTTTACGAAGATGCCGGCGATGGCTTGGCTCACCGCCTCGGCGACTACTTGCTGCACCGCTTCTGCTACAATGCTACAACGCGCGAGCTGAGCCTCAAACACCGCCAAGAGGGTGATACCGCTCGCCGTAAAGATGCCTTCGAATTGGCCCTGCATGCCCTACCTCATACCGCCACCCCAGAGGCTGTGGCAGATGGCGTTGCCTTGCAGGGTGAGTTTGATAACAAACACGTATTCAGAATGCAAGTGCCGGCAGCTTTCCGCGAGTTGAACATCAAGTTTTAATACCTTATGGCCATGAAACGCGACACGCTTGATAAAATTGTGAACCGTTTGGAGCATTTGGAGCCCGATGAATTGCGGCATCTCTTCTTGCGCTTGGCGTCCGAGAAAGGCTTGTTGCAAGATGTGTTCGATGCCTTGCGAGATGGTTTGGTGCTTTTTGATGCGGAGGGTAATGCGCGTTTTGCCAACAAATCTGCATGCGCTATGTTCAACCGCCCCCAGCATGAGCTGTTGCGTATGCCCTTTGAGCGCTTGGTGGGTGGTACTTGCAGTTGGAATGAACTGAGCGGTAGCGGTGTGTCCATTACTCGAGATTTACATGTCAATTATCCTGAGTCTCGTCACTACAACTTTTTGATGAGCCCCGTGGCTGAGGGGGCCGAGTACCTCTTGCTGATTCGGGATGATACGGAAAGCATAGAGAGCCGCGAGGAGGATGCCGAGGCAGAGCAATTCAACCTGGTTACCTACATGGCCGGTGCCGTGGCGCATGAAATAGGTAACCCGCTCAACTCTTTGGGCCTTAACTTGCAACTTATGCAACGCAAGCTGGCGAAGGTAGATGCGGAGACTCACAAAAAATTATCTCCCCTCTTGGAGTCTGCCTTGGGTGAAACGCGCCGTTTGGATACCCTGCTGCGGCAGTTTTTGCAATCCATGCGCCCGGGGAATATGCAGCGAGAGACTGTACAACTTAACGATATTTTAACACACGTATTACAGGTTTTGGAACCTGAGATTGCACCCCGAGGTATAGCCGTACAACAGGCTTTTTCTCAGGATTTGCCCGAGCTGAGTGCAGATGGCGGGCAGCTGTTTCAAGCATTTTACAATCTCATTCGCAATGCTTTCCAATCTATCCCCGGCGAGGGAGAAGGCGGTATCTATATTCAAACGGATTACAGTGATACAGATGTGCGTGTGCTTATCGGCGATAACGGCACCGGTATTTCTCATGAGGTAATGGGCAATATGTATGAGCCCTTCCGCACAACAAAAAGAAAGGGTAATGGCTTGGGCTTGCTCATTGTACGTCACATCATTAAAGAGCATGGTGGCACGCTCTCACTAGCATCAAAAGAGGGTACGGGTACCACTGTTACCATTACCATTCCCCGTGCTGACCGCGTGGTTCGTCTTTTACCATCTTAAATTTAAGGGAACTTCTAATTAGTAGTGATATTTATTTAACTGAGCTCAGAATAGCATTATTTTGAGCTCGGTGCAACAATTTTTCGGTTTATTTGGGGAATTGTGGATAAAATTGACCTATTTTCGCGCTATTTTTCCTTTA
>JAZNGY010000035.1:0-16722 GCA_045576695.1 Akkermansia sp. | reverse complement strand
GGAACGCAGTGTCTACGCTACAAAATCGCGCAAAAAATGGATTGACCGACCACACTGTCTTATGCTATAAAACACATGCACTCATCCGGACAAAAACAAGAAGAAAAGGCTTGTCCGTGTCAAAAGGAGGGTGTCAGCATAGAGCGGCGAGTGTGCTTGGCTGCGCCCGGATGCCAAATGCCATGTGACAGTTGAGTATGACTATGAGGGCAAGCATTGCCATATAAGCGCGGTCGTGTTGAGTACTCAGCATTCCGAAAGCGCAACAAGGGAAGAGATTGAGAAGCTATGTCTCGAAGTCATCAAATCTGTCCTCCCATCTTCACTTTTATCACCCTCAACTCAATTCCATATCAACCCCACCGGACGCTTCGTCACAGGTGGCCCACAGGCCGATTGCGGTCTGACAGGCCGTAAGATTATCGCCGACACCTACGGCGGCGTAGGGCGGCATGGCGGGGGCGCATTCTCGGGCAAAGATGCCAGCAAGGTTGACCGCAGCGCAGCTTACATGTGCAGATGGGTTGCCAAGCACATCGTGGCAGCGGGGCTGTCCAAGCATTGCGAGGTTCTGGTGAGCTATGCGATAGGTAAGGCTGAACCTGTCTCGGTGGAGGTTTTGAGTGATTGCAAAGCATTAACCGCCAATGAGCTTTCTAGGCGAGCAAAGGATGCGTTCTCGTTCAAGCCCGCTGATATTATCGAAGCCCTGGGGCTGAAGAATCCGATATTCTCGGCTACTACGAATTACGGCCACTTTGGCAAAGCCGACCTGCCTTGGGAAAAGCTGGATCCCAAGAAGCTCGATAAATTGAAATCATAATCGAAGAAGTGCAGCTTGGTCAGAACATAGTCGGAGCTTGGTCGGTCTGGCCTCTCTCTTAAACAGAACGCAAGAAATTGAGCGGTATTTCTTGCGTTTTGTTTTTCTAATTGGGAGCAATGTCAAAAAAATGTATACAAAAGTACAATATTTGTCTAGATATTTATTCAAAAGGCAGTTTAACTCAACAGGCGCAAACTTTGCGACTGTTCAAAATGCTGCGTTAGAAATAAGATTTCACTGCAAACTCGAATTGTTCCATAAAGATTTTCTTGAATGCCGAGATATTATTTTGCTCATAGAAAATCAACATGGCTTTCTTGTAATCGATGGATTCTACACTACGGAACGAAAGCGGACAATATCCGTACGCTATCAACACCGCATTGGAAGTAAGTCTCGCTACACGTTTATTACCATCCATAAATGCTTGAATATAGGAAAGCAGGACGAGTACCAGCAACGCTTTTGAAAAAATACAAGGAGTCGCATTCACAAGATTACAGGTTGATTCCAATGCTTCACGGATTTGATATTCATTATCAAGCGGCCGATAATTCGTGCCTGTGATACCTACACGGCGGTGACGTATGTTTCTATCAACCTGTAAATCGCGTACGAGTATACTGTGGATGTCCTCGATGTGAGCTACACTCAGATGTTGCAAATAATCCGGCTCTGATACAATGAAATCCAAGGCAGCTTTGTGATTCAGAAGCATGGTAGCTTCATCACGTGTTTTACCCTCAGCTGTACGTTGTTCCAATAATAATCTCTCCGTTTCCAGCAATGTATAGGTGTTGCCCTCAATCTGAGACGATTTCCAGCTTAAATCAATACCGAGACGTGTCATCTCCTTGTGTCTTGCGGCATCTGAAAGCTGGCTGATGTTGGAACGGAACTCCGATTGGAGGGACTGAAGGTGTTTCTCTTCTTCGTCTGTAAACAGGATTGCCCCCGGCAGAACCGAGCTCAGCAACTCAAAATTGAAATTGTTGATAATGCTTCGCTCATCAATGTCGCGACTGTAATAGGTATCGAGATTGATTGTAGAAAGCAAGCGTCCATGAGGAGATATGTGGTAACGAGTAGAGCGACCCGCTCCGCTAATAAGCAGTTTTCCGTCTTTTACCAATTGTTGCAAAGCTCGCTTAACTGAAGCATCACTCACTTCTTGAGACAGGGCTGCCATAACCTCGGCTTTGCTGAGGCTCTCATGGCTCCAGAATAATTCAAAAATCTGTTCTTTTAACATGGATTTCTCCCTTTCGGCTCAATTTCTTCTTATTTATGGCTCATTTTATCAAATTTTGAGCCGATTACAAGCCAATATTGAGCCGATTTATTCTGAACCAAGCATTAAAATGCCATTTGACTGAGTTGTGAGCCGAACGGAGCAATAAACTGCCAAAAATGGCATTTTTTGCAGTTTTGGCAAAATAAAAAGATTGATATATCAATGTTTTCTCTTTTTGTTCTTCCGAAAATGATGGCAGAGTCCCGGCGAGTTCGACTACTATTGACGCCGCCTTTTCTTTTTGCCTTAATCCATACAATATCATTACGTTGCGAAAACAGAACGAGCATTAATTGAGCCCCGAATTGACCTGAAATCGGGCTCTTTTTACCCCTTTTTTACCCCCTCGGGACTCCCCGGGACTCGTGTGGGTTCGACTACCATTGAGCCCCCCTTGATGGGGATAAAAAAAACGTTTTGTAAGAGCGAATGTTTATGGTACAATACCTGCATGAAAAAAGCACAAATCATCGATAAGGCTTCTGACTTTGCAGCAAAAGTCCACGCTGGGCAAACAAGACGCGGTGGTGAGCCATATTATAACCATGTGCACCGAGTGGCAGGTCTCGTGAGAGAACTCACTGAAGATGCGGATATGATTGCGGCTGCTTATCTGCATGATACGATGGAAGATTGTGGTATCACGGCAGATGAATTAGCCTAGGAGTTCGGAGCAAACATAGCCTCCTTAGTACAAGAATTAACTAACGATGAAGTCCGGTTAAAAGAATTGGGCAAAGAGGAATACATGGTTCGAAAATTAACTACCATAAGTGCCAATGCCTTGCTTATTAAGCTGTGCGATACTCTAAATAACATGACTGAGACCGACCGCCCATCACAAGCCGGAACCTATGCCCGTATACAACAGCGATTGCAACAAATACCCCCCGCAGGTTGGAGTGATACCCACCAAGCTCTCTGCAACCGTATTTTAGCCATTTATGCGGACAAATTCGGCACCGACCGGCAGAATACGCCACAAAGCTTGGCGTGATGGACAAGTTACCCCCCTATCCGGAAGTTTTGGTATGAAGCCGGCAGCAGGATATTTCATATTTGAGTTGAGTGTGGAGTAAAATATGCTAGAATATCTTTTAGGAGAGTAAGCCATGGGGAACATAGAAGAAATACATTTCAGAGAAGGTGAGTTTGAGCTGTCGGTTCGTGTAGAACCGCAGGCGGATACCGTATGGATTAATCGCCAACAGATGGCGCAACTCTTTGATAGAGACGTTAAAACGATAGGCAAGCACATACAGTCAGCGTTACGTGAAGAGCTGGATGATTCAGTTGTCGCAAAATTTGCGACAACTGCCGGCGATGGAAAAACGTATCAGGTAGAATACTACAATCTGGACATGATTATCAGCGTGGGTTACCGTGTTAAATCGGCACGGGGTGTCCAGTTCCGTCGCTGGGCTGCGAGTGTACTTCGGCAGTACCTGTTGCAGGGGTATGTATGCCAGCAAAAGCGCTTGCAAGCCCTCTCCACTACCATCCGCGTGATGAAGCGTGAGGAAAATAAGTTGGATTCGGCTCAGATATTGGAAGTGGTACAGCAGTACACCCGCTCTCTTGATTTGCTGGATGATTACGATCACCAGCGCCTACAGAAGCCGCAAGGGGATACCCATGCCTATGTACTGACCTATGAGGAGTGCAGGAAGCTCATAGATTCCATGCGGTATGGGGATGAGAGTAGTGTATTCGGCAATGAAAAGGATGATTCCTTTAAGGGAAGTTTGGGTAATATCTACCAGAGCTTTGCCGGAAAGGACGTGTACCCATCCGCGCAGGAAAAGGCAGCTAACCTACTCTACCTCGTGACTAAAAATCACGCTTTTTCAGACGGCAATAAACGAATTGCAGCAGCGGTATTCTTGTATTTCCTGGAAAGAAACGGGTTGTTGTTCCGAGATGGCGAAAAAGTCATAGCCGATCACACCTTGGTAGCCATGGTTGTGATGATTGCGGAATCCAAGCCCGAAGAAAAAGAGACGATGGTGAAACTTGTGATGAACTTTCTTGACGCATGAGCGGAATAAAAACACCTAACCAAGCATTAAAACGCCATTTGTCTGAGTTGTAGCTCAAAAGGTGCAATAAACTGCCCAAAATGGCATTTTTTTGGTCTCGCAAAAAAATGATGGCAGAGCCCCTGTGAGTTCGAGCCCCTTGAAGGCCACCTCCAGGCGTAGCTTTTAAATCGAAAGCGCTTTCTTTTTATTCCAAACCATACAATAGGAGCAACTCCATTTATTGTTTTACTTTTTGCAGCATCTCAATAAGTTTCTTATCATTGTACAAACGCGCCAAATCCAGCGCGGTGCGTCCGTCTGCGTCGGTTTCATTCAAATCCACACCCGGTGCGTCAAGCAGCAGTTGCGCGACCTCACGGAATCCGCACGATACGGCCAGAATAAGGGGCGTCATTCCATGGTGATTATCTTTGTTATTAACATTGATCCCCTTCACTGCAAGTAATGTTTTTACCAGTTCGGTGTTGCCTTCGCCCACAGCGTAGCTCAGGGCACTGTTTCGCCCATGGGGAAAATCTATCACCTTGTTAATATTTATGTCTAAATCAGTAAGCATGAAATGCAACAGGTGGTGCTGTTTCTTTTTCAGAGACAATATCCACATCTCGTCAAGCACACGCTGAGGTACCTCGATGTTCTTCTGTACACACCACGTGAGCAGTTTATTCATATTTCTATGATTATAGACTTTTACCGCCGAGAGCAACGCTGAAACAAGAGTATCAGACGACCAATCATACTCAGTCAACAGCAAATCGAGCATCTCGCTTCCCTTGCTGCCGGCAACCTTTACCAACGATTCCTCAAAGGGCTTTCGTTCATTGTCTTCCAAATGCAGAAAAATCTCTTTAATGTCTTTTTTCTTATGACACCATTCGAGCAGAAGCTGAGAATTATTCAAACTATCGCTTAATATTGAATCCTTAAACGCGGCTAAGACTTCCGGCACAGACCAATCAAAAGCTTGTAACAAAATCTCCATCATCTTGCCTTTTCTTTGAGCTGCAAGTATCAATGCATCTATGCACGAGCCGTCCACCTTTTCGGGATGAGCAAGCAGCAGTTGCAAATTATCTGCTCTTCCTTTCTCAACGGAGGCTATAATGGCTGCAACCGGCAGTGGCTTTCGGGCAGTCGGATGCGCCAGGCACAACAACAACGGAAGTTTTTCTGTCTTTTTTGCTGCAGTCACTATGAGTGATGGCATCACATCAACCCCGGGAATTGACAACAGCAATTTGATACATTCCGCATTTGAGGACTCAAGCGCAGCTACGAGCACTACCTGTGCATGCTCACCTTTTACCGCCATTTTCTCAATCAACTGAGCCAACGTGGCAGAATCACCTCGCTGGGCAATAGATTGCAAAAGTGGAATAATGGAATCTTGTAATATAGGTTTGCATTCTTCAATGCGCTCCAGCATCAGTTCCATTTGGAACTGATGCCTTTCCCTTCTATCGAAATCCTTCCCTACAGGGGGCTCCAGAAAATGTGTTATTTTTTCTAAGGGAGATAGCCGCATGTATCCCATATTCTTCAGCAATGCCTTGTAGCCTCGCTCCCTCATTTCCTTGTTGTCTGCGACAAAATCCAGCAACATACGCAAAATCAATTTGCAGCCTGCTGCACAAACTGCACTCTCCCATTCTGGCTCATAATGGGCCCATGGGGTAATCTCCCATTCTGGCTCATAATAGGCCCGTGGGGTAAACTTGCAATTATTTGTTTTCAGAGCCTGCTTCATTCCTTTGTGAGACAGGAGCATTCGCACAATTTCACTATGCCCTTGCATGCAAGCCAAGCTCAACGGCCCGGCTACATGAACCTCAACTCTTTCTTCGATTGAGGGAGTGTACACATAACCGCTGAGCATAAAACCTGGCCGTTTGCACATGTGCACAACTCCTCGCCCTAGGTCAATGTTTGGCACATTAAGCAAAATTGCCATCATCTCTTCCAGACCAAACACTGCTGCCAAGGAAAGCACACTCATTCTCAGTTCTTTGCCTTCACTGTATAAAGAACCAAAAGGACGCACGGCATTCACATCTGCACCGTTGGTAATAGCTGCGCGAACCCTATCACATAAGACCACAAGTTCTTCTTTGTTGTCCTCATTTATCTTCCTCAGACGGCATGCGCTCTCTACCGCGGAAAACAGCTCTTTAGTCGCCGAATCTGTTCTTGACTCAAAGCCGATAAATTTTAGTATACGCTTTATCATAATAGTTCCCACGTTTTTACCGATTACAATAGTTGTAACACTTTTTTTTCTCGATTCAAGCATTATTTCCGCCGAACGCGCAGGATGGGACGTCGGCTGAACGATGACTTTACATCGCCATGTCAGTCTGAAAACTTTAAATGTTCGGTCAATTGCTGCATTGTTCGTTTGCTCATAATCCACTCAACAACAATGACCGAACAAGAAAAATTACCATTTTTGACGCATTAATCAAGCCTTTTCTGTGTTCTGACTCCGCAATGGATGGTCCGGACGGTAATAATTTATTTGCGCTTGCGATTCGTCGGCTCCTTAATTCTTCGCTACTCACTCAACGAGATAAGCAACCGCCAAAGCTATGGACCTCTCTGATGAATGGGAGGGTATTAGCGCTAAGGCTTACATTTCCCTGAGAAGCTTCAACTCGCGGCAGAGTCGCTGTAGGCAGCCTCGTCTCAGCCTCAAAATCCCGCTGCTTCACCTAAACCGCAAACGAACTTTGCACCAATGACAGGGATTTTACAGAAAGAAGTTTACACTAGCCTGGAACAGACCCATTTTTATTTGTTTAATCCATTTGCTTCTTGCAAAAGCATGTAGAATATGGTATCTCAATGGGTGTTCGTAATGTCGGCATCAATGACTAGGTGTGCAAGCTCTTTACAACCTCTTACCGTTTGGTCGTCATCACACAATATCGATTTCAATGTCATTATGAAATACTTTCTTTTAGACAGCATTACTAATAGTTGGAGTGAGGAGTTATACTCATTGGAAGATTTGTTATTCATGAATAACCTTGATGATTCATCTATTCTAGCTACCGAAGATGGGAAAATGACTCTGACTCTTGGAGAGGCTAAGGCAGCAAAGCCAATGCAACCGGTTCAGAAACCTGTAAAAATGTTTACCAATCAGCCACCGCAGGAAAGTGTAAAGTTATTTACGAGTTCTCGCCCTAGTGCAACAAGTTCAGGAAAAAAAGAGTACAAAGTTTTAAGCCAAAAGGATAAATGGTATTCAGGTAAATTTGACCCCGAATTACTTGAAAAAGCATTAAACGATTATGCAGAGATGGGGTATCAAGTGATTTGCAGTACAACAGCTACCATACAGGGATTTGCCGGAGCACGAGAGGAAATGATTATCATATTAGAAAGAGATAAAAAATGAAATATACAGTGACCGATGGCGTTGCATTCTTTGAAGGTAGAGTTTCATCCGCACGGATTATACAGGGGATAGAAACGAGTATGGATAGGATGTTTAGCGAAACACAGCTTAAAAGCTTGGAGAGTCTAAAAAAAGCGATGGCAAAGAGAGCAATTCAACTTGGTGGCAACTGTATTATGTGCTTTGAGTACGGACAGAAACAATCCTCTTTCTTTAAATCAATTTTTTCACTGGATGATATCTTTTGGCAAGGCAAAGGTATAGTTGCTATAGTTGACCCTGATAATCTCGATTAAAACAGGTGAAATTACCATAAAAGCCGCAGCACTGCGGGGGAACTGCGGCTTTTTTTGTTTTTACAAGCGCTATGCACTCAAAAGCTCACAGGCGAGAGGAAGCAAGATTAGAGAACACCTCATTCCCTAAAGTGTGCCTAAGTTCCTTGCACGACACGATAAAAAACAAGAGCTAAGCACCCTCTGCCCCCCGTACGCTACGGCTAAAGGCTCCAGCTCCGGAAGCAGCTGACTTATTTTATCTCTTACAATCCGCTACTATATCATAAATGATAAATTTCTCTGCCGTGTAAACAAGAAGCGGCGATATTGACCATATTCTGTTTCTTGGGTTCTTGTATTGTTGATTAAGCCCCAGGTAAAAAAGAGGTAAAGGCCATCTTCATCTTTATCATCTGCGATATAATCCAATCAAACCGCTTATTCCACTCGGTTTCAAGGAGTTCCCCCTTAGCTTTGCGGGAGTGTGTCTTTCGATACTTTGCAGCGTTGGAATTCAGTAACTCTATTATTGCTTGTTTACTCATTTTGAGTGACATGTGTATATGTTAGTGCCTAATTTATGAGGCATCCGGCTTTTCACGTGTCAGCCAAACTCGTGGGAAGTGTCAGTTCGGTGACTGGATTTTTGAGACAATGCGACAAAAGAATCAAAAAGAAGAAAAATTCGCTTGACTATACGTAGCGAAATTGCTAT
Source organism: Akkermansia sp. (assembly GCA_045576695.1). Classification (GTDB taxonomy): domain Bacteria; phylum Verrucomicrobiota; class Verrucomicrobiia; order Verrucomicrobiales; family Akkermansiaceae; genus Akkermansia. The sequence goes on along the minus strand of JAZNGY010000035.1, from coordinate 8,167 downwards.
TTTTACATCAGAACGAGTATCGAGCTTCTGCTGAAAGATGTGCAGTTGCCCGTGGCTCATCCGTTCAAAAAAAATAACACACAATATATACTACAACAATGAAAAAAGCTATTATGGCTCTTGTCGCTGTATGCGTGACTGTTGCAGGTTTCGCTATCGGCACGTCCTCCACAGTTCAGGCAGCCGTGGACACCAAGTCCTTGGATTGCAATGGTTCCGTTCCCACACGCTGCGTATTTTGCGGTGGTACCGGTTTTCGGGGTAACTACAATTGCCCACACTGCAAAGGTACGGGACGTACCAGTTCCTACTAAAGCTCGCTTTTGCTGAATGAAGAAGCAGGTGGCAGCTTATGCGGTGAGAGCCGAGGGGCTGCCACCTTTTGCATGTGCGACGATAATGCAGTGTTTTCTGTGGGTAATCTTGTTGATATTCAGTCTACTGCCCCGAGGGCTGGCAGATGAGGCTCGCGCGCGTTTGTATCAAGATGCGGCTTGCGCTGTGGTGATGGCAGCGGATGCACAACTGTGCCGATTTGTGTTAAGCACACCGCAACCCAATGAGCTGCGGTTATTGACAAACGGTGCAGAGCAGATACTGCGAGTGGAAGCAGTAGAGTATATCACAAAAGTGTTATTCTGTCGAGATGGACGCATGTTGGTGGTCGGTACGGATTGTACAGGACACACGAGACTATTGCTACATGCCGAGGGAGGAGCCATTGCAGATGTATGCCCGGCGGGGCTTCCTGCTTGGTGTATGCCCATCATGGAGGTGGAACGGGATGGTAAGGTCTTGCTGCTGTTGCAAGCTGCGCCGGAGCCGTGCTCGAATGCACCGTTTTATCTGCTGGACGTTGAGTCAGCCGAATTGCGGGAGGCGAAGATTATTCCGGCGGTTTCTCACGCATTGCTACCGGATGGCAGTGCAGCGGCCTGGCTGCAATGGGGGGATGACGGAAGTAAAAGAATTTATGTACCCGGTGAGGGAGGTTCCTCTCGATGCGTTTTAAGCGTGGCTCAGGATGACCGCTTGCAGCTGGTCGGGGTAGATGGCGTGGGGGGAGTGTATGTACTGCATGATATAGAGCGCGAGGGGGTCTGTTTGGCGAGGCTTCGATTGTCTGATGGTGAACTGCAGACATTGGCAGATGCAGGGCGGGCGGATGTTATGGCTCCTTTTTTTAGCATCGGAGGAGAGGTTGTAGGTTACACTCAGCAGTGGGACAAAATTACATATGTTCCCTTGCGTTCCTGTGCTGTGATGGAGGAATTACAACGGGCGTTGCCTCAGGATGCAGCTTGGGTGCCACTGATGCTCTCCGCTGATGAACAACGCGTACAATTGCAGTTGATACCTGCGGGACAGCCTGCTCGCCCTGCACTTTATGAACGAGGCAAAGGGTTGCGCGAGTTGAGTAAGCCACAGCAGGTTCCGCCTACGCGCCCTACGCACTTTGATGAGTATACTGCTTCAGATGGTACGCGCATACCATGCTACTACACATTGCCTGATGGAATCGGGCCATACCCGACGGTTATTTTTGTACACGGAGGACCACGTATGCGTAATGATGCCAACTATGATTGGCGCGTTCAATACCTTGTGAGCTGTGGGTTTGCCGTGGTACAGCCTCAATTCCGAGGCTCACGCGGCTGGGGCAAAAGTTTTATGCATGCCGGTAATAGACAATGGGGAAAAGGAGTGATGCAAACGGATGTGAATGATTGCATCCCATGGCTGCTGAAGCAAGGAATTGCTGAGCGTGGATGCATAGCCGTGTTCGGCGGTTCATACGGTGGCTATGCCGTGACATCTTCTCTTTGCTTTTACCCGGGGATGTATGCCTGCGGCATCAGCCTATTCGGACCGCAAGATTTATTGCTATACTTGAGTAAAATGAATGGTGTAGAGTCTCCGTATGCAGGGGAAGATTCGCTGACTGTCGGTGATATGAATGACCCCGCTGAGCATGTGCGACTGAAGTCTGTATCCCCTGCGTGGCATGCGGAGAATTTTTGTGAGCCTCTGCTGGTGTATTACGGCGAACGAGATACGTTGATTCCTCCGGAGCACTCGCTTTTGCTCATACGTCGTATGAGAGAGGCGGGTAAAGATGTGACCGTTGTTTCATTGCCGGACGAAGCTCACGGGTTTACTTCCCCGGAACATGAACCGTGGCTATATGCCAAACACATTGTACCTTTCCTAAAAAAACACTTAAATCATCATGAGTAATACGAAAGAAAACAAAAACAACAGTTGGCTCTTCCCTCTGATTTTGGTAGCATTGGCTTTGTTAGGGATCGCTGCGGGAGTGTGGTATGGTTCTCATCAATCCGCCTGTGAGACTGAGCACTCCTGTAGATGCCACACGCATGAGGATTGCGCGCACCACCATCATACCACGACGCAGCCTTCTCCGTAAACTTGCTGCTACATACAGACTAAAATCTTCAATTGTACTAATTCTGATACTGCGTCAGAAAAGTCTATACCACAAGCGTTCCTTATCCGGCACAGCAAAGAGCCCCGAAATGAGGGGGGGGGCGGGGGCAGTTTGCGGCGCGCCACTTGCAGGTCAGCCCCCCCATCTTGAACAAGACGCAAATTATCAAGTCCGGGTATGCGCTTACGGCTCAGGTTGATAAGGCCAGCCTGCCTCAATACTCGATGAATAGTCGTGCGCCCGGGCAGAGGTGAAATGTGTTCTCTTTTCAAAATTGCACGTATTTTATCTGCTCCCCAATGCTTGTGGGCAACACGAACGCTGACTATGCGTAATAGTACCTTCTCAGATAGTTTAGTTGGTTGATTTACAGGCCTCCGGCTTTTTCGACTGATGTAAAATGACCGGCACGCTTCAGCCATAGAAATCTCCGGCTGACTTACAAGTTTTATGAACTCGCTTCTCATTTGATTACTACTTTTGATGTTCCATGGCATAAAGTCATTATACCATATGTCCCACCAAAAGTGTAACCTATGTCTTGGTACTTGTGTTACCAATGTGGTGGTACTTTTCTGTTACCTTTGTCTTGGGTGCGTACCCGGAGAAAATCTCACACTTGACAACACGCTTATTTACTGTATAATCCGGCGCAGTGATGCGCCATCCATTCATTTCCTGAGCCGGCATAATATTCATTTCTCTTACATACAACCTCAGTGCTTAATTGATTATGCTTATTCTTATTTTTCTGTTCATACTGGTAAGCCTGTGCACGAATATAGGCAGAATACAATTTACAATGTTGCCGAATGGAGAATATGTAACCCGAGAAAGAACAGCAACCATTAACGGCATCTTTATTTGGCTCGTATTTTTATCTCATATTTCCGGGTATATGAGAGGCACGCTCCCTGCGGCAGATGCGTACTTTCTTCATCATAGTGTTGGTCACATAGGCCAATGTGTTGTTGCAACCTTCTTCTTTTTTTCCGGTTATGGCATCATGACCTCCTTACGAAAAAAAGGCACAGCATACGCAGCATCCTTATTGACGAATAGGCTTTTGTTTTTGGTTTTCCATATGAGTATTGCCGTACTCCTGTTTACCGTGGTACAATACATTTTCGGTAAATCCATACCGCTTTCTCAAATAGCGCTCTCTGCCGTAGGCTGGGATTCCGTAGGGAATAGCAATTGGTTTATTTTCATCACACTCTTGAGCTACGTCTTTATATCATTCGCATACCTTATATTCCACAAAGCAAGCAATATCACAGTCGTAGCATGTGTTACATTGCTCTTTGCCCTTAGCATCCCGCTTTTGAAACACAAAGGTGGCTGGTGGGTAGATACTTGTCTCTGCATACCGGCCGGCATGTTATTTTGCATCATACGCAATAGAATTGAGGCAATCATACGCCGCATCCCCATTCCCGTATGGCTGATAGGCGCATTAACGATTATATTCGGAGTGGTATTTTACCAGCGCTCTATGGGGCTTTTAGGATATTACGGACTCAATATAGGGGCTATAATTTTTGGTTTGGGTGTAACTTTAATTTCCTCGGGCGTAAGTTTAAAAAGAACACCTGCATTTTTAAATTGGAGCGGTGGCCGAGCTTTATTTTATCTCTATATATTCCAACGGATTCCTATGTTAATAGGAGCTCGTTTGGGGTGGAATCAGCAAAACCCATATTTGTATGAAACATTTTGTTTATGCACCACCATCATGATTGCATACATATGTGTACAGATATTTCCGCGCATAGATAAAAGGATTTCATCTTTCATAAAAAGAGAACCCCGCACCGGTTCATAAGGCAAGGGAGGGTTCAGAAATTGCAGATGCCCCCTGCTCTTCATTGAGCCGAGGACTTTCTTTGCAAATTTTCGCGTACAGATCCGGATTTCTGCTTGTACGCAGAAAATGCCATGTTATAATGTGTGGACACAGCTTCCTGAGATTGCCTGTTATACACCGCTTTATGAATCCCGACATCCGCAACACCTTACCCGAGGCAGATACTGCACCCCACCAACAACCATTAGCTATTATCTTAATGGGAATACCCGCTGCGGGCAAAAGCACCTTCTATGCACAAGAATTGGCGACACGTGGGATAAAACATATCAACCTGGACACCCTGCATACACGCAACAAAGAACTACTGCAAATACAAGAATATCTGCAAAATGGGATTTCCTTTGCTGTAGATAATACTAATACATTGCCGCAGGAACGGGCCAGATATATCAAACTTGCCACAGATGCAGGGTATCGGATAGAAGGCTATTTTCTGCGTAGCCGAGTACAAGAATGTATTCTCAACAATGCAGAAAGGGCTCAAAAGGTTCCCGTTGCAGCCATTGCCGCCATGTCAGCCCGCTTGGTACTTCCGAGTAAAAAGGAGGGGTTTGATGCCCTGTATTTTGTTAACAGAACAGAGAAAGGATACGATATATCACCATGGATAGAAAACGGATGACGTTCCAAGAACTCGAACAGCAAATGCGTGACATTGAAAATGCGCGTGAGGGAGAAATACCGGCTGACGCATACATCATTGCTAGATTAGATGGACGAGGATTCAGCAAACTGACAAAAGCGCATTTTGAAAAGCCTTTTGATGAGAGATTTCATAACCACATGGTTGAAACCATGCGGTATATCATGGAGAAAGAACCGGATATAACGCTTGCATACAACCAAAGTGATGAGATTTCGGTCTTAATCATGCCGGGCAGCGCCACCTTTAATCGCAAAGCCCGAAAACTGCTTTCTCTTCTACCGGCAGCAGCAGCCGCAAAATTCAGTTTACTGCTGGGAGAACCCGTTAGTTTTGATTGTCGGCTCAACATACAAGCCGACACAGAGGGCGTGCTTCGTTATTTTGCATGGCGTAGTATAGACGCGGAACGCAATGCTTTCAACGCCTGCGCATACTGGTTGTTACGAAAACAAGGTATGCAGCCGCATGCTGCGGCAGAATTGTTGCGCAGCCTGGATACACCGGGCCACAGAAAGCTGTTGCAAGCCAACAATGCAGATTCATCCGCTATCCCGGTCTGGCAAACACGAGGAATAATCATGCATCGAATTACAGAGGAACGCGAAGGCTTTAACCCACTCACCCAAGAAATTACTACCTGTACTCGCCGCGTATTAGTTGAAACTGATTATGATGAAAACACTCTTCGGAATATAATCACTCTCCGTAGTTAAAACAACCTACTCGGTAAAATAAAAAATGCATTTCAATATCCAAAATGCCTTTCACCGGGCCGTTAGCAAGAACGATTTAGAAACAACCTGCCGTATGATTGCCGCCGGGGCAGATGTTAATGCCCCATATGATGAGTATGAGAACCGCTCGTTTCTTGACGCTTGTTATAGCGGAAACCTTGATATGGTAAAAGTGTTGGTTAAGGCAGGGGCTGATGTGAATCTACCGGATTCTCATGGAACAGTTCCATTGGTGAGAGCCATTGTCAGTCTGCATGATACGGATGAGGTGGTGAAGTACCTGATTGCATGTGGTGCCAATGTAAATGCCTCTGAGGGGGAATCTTGGACGCCTTTGGAGGCGGCGGTTCACGAAAATGCGGCAGATATAGTAAAGATTCTGCTGGAAGCCGGAGCAAATCCGAATATTACAGGAGGAGAATTAATTACTCCACTGTCCATAGTGATACGTTGCAAGGAGTTCCGCATCGCCGAGCTATTGATTAAGCATGGTGCAAGGCTACCTAAGCCTGCGGATTACTACACAGATGAAATACTGGCACACCTCAATGGACATACGCTTTTCTGTAACATGAAAGATAATGGCATCTCACTGCGCACGGATGACGAGGCCGTTATTCTTTACGCAAAGCATGCCTGTTCCTATTTTCTCCGTAAAGCGTTAGACGCAGGTGCTAACGCAAATGCACGGGAGGCCACGGGAAAAAGCGCATTATCATGGGCCCTTGAACATCCGAAACATCCGCAGGGATGTGCGGCCGTATTGATTCGCAAAGGCGCCACCTTTTCGCCGGACTTACTTATATCTGCCGTACGATTACGGCAGAGAGAAATTGTAACTGCTTTAATGGAAAGAACCTTCGACATAAATAATGCAGATGAAAGAGGTTGCACGGCATTACACTATGCCGCCCGAATAGGAAAAACTTATTTTATCCGGTTACTATTATCAAAAGGTGCAGATATTGAGCAGAGAAACAAAGCAGGTTACACACCGTTGTTACTAGCGTTGCGGTATAGGAATATTGCCGCAGCCCAAGTGCTCATTGAGCAAGGTGCAGCACCCCTCGCAACAGGAGGTAAGCATCATGAAGATGCGTACAATACATGTATTCGGTATCATATCAGTTTTTCTGCGTTCATCCGCATATTTGCGGAGGCATCTGAGAGCGAACGCCTTAATACCGCCATTTTCTACTATTTACATGAGTCTATCCAAGCAGAAGATAAGAATATGCAAATGGCAGCTATAGAAGAACTTCGCAAGCGGCGCATCTCTGCCAAAGGGCAAACCCGTGCGTTATGCGCAGCGGCCTTCAAAAATAACCTCGACATGATTCACTGCCTTATCAATTTAGGGGCAGATGTAAATGCCGCAGATGATGATGGCAAGACTGCGCTCGACTACGCTACCCAAGTAAATGCTTATGATATAATTAAGCTTTTACAAAGCTACGCAGAAGCGCAATCTCATTAGTTCGTCATGCCGCTACTTTTCTGACGCAGTGCCCAGAATAAATCTATATGAAGAAAACAATCATCGCGATAATGGCTTTGGCCGGTGTAGCAGCCGCCGATACCTACACCGCCAGCACTCCCGCCAAGAGCAGCCCCGGCGCTCAGGGTAGATACTATGGTTTCACCCTTGCTTTCGACAACTCTACATTCCTGACCACAAACGTACCTGCCAACCAGGAATTGAATCTGGACAGCATTACGCTGCAGACTCGTAGTGATGGCAGTACTGCTGATGCCATAAAGGTTGCCGTGTACAAGTACACAAGCGACGGTACAACCGGCACATACCTTGGTCTTTCCACAACCACTCTGGAGAATGTAGCAAACAACACAACCTACACCCTCGCCTTCGAAGATATCACGGTCAACTCTTCCGACCGCTACCAGTTCCTCTTTGTTAAGGCCGATACCACAGAAGATTTAGCAACCTTCGCTGGCTATCAGGCTGCCGCAATGTCTTGGGGTACCTCCGTAACTAATTCCTTCAGCACAGGAATTCCCGGTGGCTGGGGTACCTACAAGAGCAACGGCATCAACAGCTGGGAAGGTCAATATATCCCCGTTACAACGGTTACCTTGAGCACTCCCGTTAGTCCGGATACGCCAGCTATCCCCGAGCCGACCACGGCCACACACTGAGCTTACTTGCTCTGGCCGGTTTGGCAGCACGCCGCCGCCGCAAGTAAAATATAGCACGGGTTATCTGATACCCCGTTTGATATTAAGCTGCTGTTCTGATAAAGAACAGCAGCTTTTTCTTTCACTCTGTTAAATTGTTCGGTTGATAAATCGGAGTTTAAATGTACGAATGACGATATACGAGGTACGAAGTTCAGAGTCAGGCGCCTGCGGCGCAGTGTTGCAAAGCCGCGCATGAGTTGCCGCTGTCATTACGGCTGTATGCCTAACTATTACTTCGTATTTTGAATCTCGTAACTCGTACTTCAAAT
>JAZNGY010000034.1:0-17854 GCA_045576695.1 Akkermansia sp. | reverse complement strand
CTCTGAACTTCGTACCTCGTATATCGTAATTCGTACATTCAAACTCCGATTTAGTGTTCATGTTTTTAATTATGCCCACGCGATAATCGTATCAAAAAACACCGGCTCCATTGAGGGAGCCGGTGTTGCAAATAAAAACTGCCGGGATATCAGAACAGCTGCTTCAGGAAGCCGCTTTCGTCCATATACAACTTATTGCTCAAGGTATGCTCGCCGGCAAGGCTGGGGCCCGATATGGTCAGCCCGTCTTCTTCATCTTGCGGGAACTGCACCCTGAAGCAGGGCAGTAAGATGCCTCGTGTGCGAGTTTGCATGCCGCGCTGCTTGGTGCCATCGGGCACCTTGTAGGTGCTCTTGCCCATGCTCATGGCCAAGATGATGCCCTCCGGGGTGGCGTAGCCGGGGCGCCAACGCGTGTTGGCCGTGGCCAGGTCCCCGCGGTTGCTGAAGTCGAAGAACGGTATTTGGCGCGGCGGTACGGACTCCAGCAAGATTTTACGCATATGCGCGCTGCCCACTATTTGAGAAATGTTTTCGGGTATCTGAGATTTGGTGCTTTCGATGAGGTACACTTGCGTATGGGTGATGAGAGGCCACAGTACGCCCAGCACGGTCTCGTGCGGCTCATCATGCCCCACCGTGGTCATCAGCGGGTGGCGCCCTTCTTTCAGCGCGTTGACTCGCCGTACTTGGTCTACATTCATCCAGTAGCGGTTCAGTGCCACCAAATCACCGGCTGCTTTGAGCAGAAGTGTGAGCCATTGACGCACGGGGGCCGGTGCTTTCTCGGGCACCTGGCGGCTGATGAGTATGGCTGCCACCTGTATGCCGTCTAATGAAAAATCATTGTAGAGAACAACCGGTTTGCGCCCCCACTTCTCCAAGTTGCGCAGCAGGCGTTCTCTGCGTCCACCACCGGAGTTCTCCAAACATGTGGCCGCCAAGTCGCGGAAGGCGCATACCACATCCCTTGTGTTGAAGCCACTCGGCATGGGGTCGCCTACTGCTACTGTGTATGAGTAGGGCAATTGGCGCGGTAATTTGAACGGCGGGGTGAAGAAGAAACGGTTGCGGTAGTAGGAGAATATGCTGCCCCATATGCCATCCATGTATATGGGGATAACCGGAGCTTTGGCTCGGCGGGCTATCAGCTCTACACCGCGGCGTATCGGGGTAAGGCACCCGTGGCGAGAAAGCTGCCCCTCGGGGAAGATGCAGATGAGATCTCCCTGTGTGATTGCCTGTGCGGCGTCGGATATTGCTTTACGCGGGTTTACGCTTGAGATGGGTACCGAGTTGAAAATTTCAAGAACCCAGCGCAGAAGACCTATACCCATGAACTCTTCTGCCACTACAAAGCGAATCGGGCGCTTGCACACCATGGTAAGGAACAAGGCATCCGCATAGCTGACGTGGTTGCACACCAACAGGGCACCGCCCACCTCGGGTATCTTTTTGAGGTTGATGGCGCGCGGGCGGTAAAAGAGTTTCATTACCCATATGCCGATGAGGCGTATAAAGTCGCTGGGGATGAGGCGCAGCGACGTTATCATGATAAACGCGCTCATGAGGAAGAGTACCATGTACTGCGTGTTGGGACTTGCCCCGCACTCATGCATAAACCACATCAGCAGCACGGCACCCAGCCCCATCAGGTTATCGAACAAGTTGCCGGCGGCAATAATGTTGCCGCGGTTGGCGGGGTCGCACTTGTCTTGCAGATAGGCGTTGAGCGGTACCAGATACATGGCGCCGAACGCTCCCGTCAGCAGTAAGAACGGGTGGTTGTAGGGAGAAGATGCATCTAACACGGTAAGCATGAATGTGCTTGCCGTTATGCCGATGGCGCCCAGCGGTATTAACCCCAGCTCTGTCTTACCGCGGCACAGGCAAGAGGCTATGGCGCCACCTATCACAACACCGCCACCCAGCCATGCCATCAAAATACCGCATTGCATGGAGAATGCCGCCGTGTCGTACGGGTACATAGACTTGGCTATCTGAATCACTATCAAAAACAGTGACCCCGCCAAACACCAGAAATAGGCAATGCCTACCTCGCTCAGTCGCAGTTCTCGCACGCGCCACAGGTATTTCATCTGCCCGAAGTGCTCGTAAAGCAAGCTCCAGCTGAACTTGCGCTTCTGCATGCTCGGGTACGAAGGCAGCCATATAGACGCTACGGCTACCACGCATGCCAGCCCCACAAATACCCATGTGGGCAATATTACGGCGTACCAACCCGCTTCACTGTCTATCTCTGCCGCTGTATGGGTGGCACAATATGCGTTAAATAACCAACCGAATAAGAAGAATACACCAATCTGTGCCAGCAATAGTACAAATACCATGCTGATTTCAATGATGCCACTGCCGAACCCGATGTAGCGAGACCCCAGCAAATCTTTCACTATGCCTTTCTTCGCCGGGCTTAAGATGGTGGCCTGCGTGGCAAATACGGCAAACCACATGATGGAGGCCGTTAAATCATGCTTGTAAAAACAGAATAGCATGCAGCTCATCACCACAATCTGAAATACACTCATCAGCTGGATGATGCGGGTCTTGCAAAAACAGTCTGTAAGCCAACCCACCAAGGGCGAAAATAATATGTAGGGTAATACGAAAATTGCACCCAGTATGTACTCCAGTGTGCTGGCGTCACCACTCCATAACCATACCCCCAGCGGTATAAGTAAGAACTGCACCGCCTTTTCATTAAACGCATTTTGTGCCTGTACGGCTACCAGCGTCCAGAAACCGCGCCATTCTTTCTTCGTCGGTTCTTTGTAAAAATTTTCAGCTTCTTCTTGCATACGCTCTCTTTCCAGTATCTCATACTTTGCGAGATAGGCAAGAAAAAAATGCAGGATATCGTTGCGATATCCTGCATTTTCGGTAAGTTTGCGGTTAATTGATTAATCTTCAGGCACGACTTCCCATACCCAAGAGTCCTCGTTGAAGGGGATTTTGGTGGTGCCGGCATCGCATTTGGCGTCTTTCAACGCCTTCATGACTTTGTCGATGTCGGGGTTGGTATCACAGGTGCGGAACAAGTCGTACTGCTTGGCTTTAGAGTTCTTGCCTTCCGTTACGTCTTCTATGAAGAGAACGAAACCGAAGTAACCACCGGGAATTTCCGTAATTGCAATTTCAATTTCGTATTCTTCACCTTCTTTGACGCTGAACGTTTTACCGGCAACAAGACCGCCCAGTTCACCGTTCCATTTGTTGCAGCCTACTACTGTGGTAATCATCTCGTAATCCTTGCGCTCCTTGAGGAATGCTTCGCGCTTGGCTCCTTCTGAAATGAAACAACCCGTGGGGTTCTTTTTATCAAAGTACGTGGGTGCTCGGTAACCGGCTTCCAGCACGGTCTTTTTATCAAAACGTACGGCTAAAAAGTCGTCACCCGTGCCGATGAATCGGAACTTACCGGATTTGGGGGCAATAACTTTGCCTCGGTACACAGCTAACCATGCAGAGGGCTTGCATTCCCACGTTTTTTCATCTTTATCGGGGTCACCTACTTCATAGGCAATGGGGCCGTATTTTGCGCTTGCTACCGGCAGATACCAGCTGGACGCGTACAGTTTGGTTTCTGATTTGTAGTATTTATCAAGTTCTCTCTCATTCCAAGAGGTGAAGAATTTGGCTAACGCTGTAATCACGCCCACTTGGTCAGACCCTTTCAACCCGGAGTCTGCGCCGTTTTTCTTCATCTTAAGGTCATAAAAAGTACCGGTAAGCGTGGAGCCACCGCCTTCTTTGGAGCCGAGGCCGTCGCCACCGCCGCCCATGCCTTCGCCTAAGTCACCGGCACCCAAGCCGGTATCCAAGCCGATGTCAGCAGAGAGACCATCGCTCATATCTGCTATGGCCGTGCTCATGGGCATAGTTACCGCTGTGGGGCTGTTGCTTACGATAACAGCTTGGGCAGGGGTAGAGGCAGAAGCCTCCTCCTGAATTGCGTTTTCTTCTGAAGCCTGCTTGCGTGTTGTTTTTGCATTGGGTTTCTTCTTCGGCTTGTAGGACACGAATGAGGCCGGTTCGCTAATGGCCACATTGTACACTACCAACACCAGAATACCACCACCCAACAAAATAAACAGAATGCACGACAGCAAAGCTGACAGCTTGTTGCGAAACGAGGCTTTTTTGAGCTCTCGCTCCGTATCTTCGTTCATTTGAATATGTATTGCCATAAGTTGATTGTGGAGTTAAAAATTCTTGTGACTCACTACATATATCACATAATCTCTCAAAAGGCGAGCATAAAAGTGTTACAGTTGTGTAACATTCACCCATGTGTATTCGTTAAATGCATTATACTCGCAGAAATGCTTTGTGGCGGTAGAGGAACCATAAGAAACACCACAGCAACGTGAGGCTGAGGGCGTGGTACACCAGAGCCCCCGCCTCTGCACTGCGTGCAGCAATGCCGTAGAACAAGGGGTGGGCTATACCCCACCACAAGTTGTGGCCATGCGGGCCGTGTATTTCAATGAGCAAATAGGCCAAAAGGGCGTTGCAGCCGAACACTTGCAGGGGGTACGCCATTTTGGCAACTACGTTGCCGCAGCAGTCGAACAGAAGGTGAAAGAGCGCCAGCAGAATCATGCACCACCCGCCACTCCATAATACGGCTGTAGCGGTAAAGATGTGTTTGATAAGCGGGGTGTCGTATTCCAGCATACAGGCGGCAAGCAGGCAGCTTGTGCCCGCAAGCAGTATGATACCGGCGGTGCGTAATCCGCTGCGGGTGCGAATCAGCGTGCCGCATATGCTCCCCATCAATGTTAGTGTGCCGAATGATAATGCCGTGAGTATCCAGCTGTAGGGTGTGCCGTCTTGCCAGGTCCCCTCTAATTCGTGGTCTATGTAGATGGCTAAGTTATTATCGGGCAGAAAAAGCCCGGCGGGTTGCCCGTTGTACGGCACAAAACGCAGCAGTGCCCAGTATAACACGATACACGACGCCGCGGTGATGATTTGTCCGCGCAATGCACAGAACATCAGTACGATGGCCGCAATGAGATAACCCTCTGCTATGGCTTGCAGAGTATTGCAGAATAAGCTCATATGCTCTGTGTTTGCGCTTGCCAAGCCTCCTTGAACCAGCATGCCCAGCAAAAAGAGCAGGGCAACGCGGCGGCAAACTCTCCATGTTGTGCCGCGCCGCCAGTGGTCGCCACCTTTCTCGCGGTATTTTGCAAAGGCAAAGGGCATGCTGGCCCCGGTTATGAAGATGAACAGCGGCATCACCAAATCCCAACAGGTGAAGTCGCCTCCCCATTCGGCATGGCAAAACTGTTGCATCAGCCACTCCGGTGCTTCTGCCCCCATGCTGTACTCCAGCATCAACGCAAGTACGGTGGCGCCACCGCAAAGCATCAACATATCCAGCCCTCGCAGGGCATCTATACTCAATATACGTTTGTTCATCTACCAAAAGAAAAAAGGCAGCTTTCGCTCTGTTCAAACGAAAGCTGCCTTAGTTAAATCATTGATTATTTCATTTCGCAAACACCCTCCATAGCTACAATGTCGAACGGCTTGAGGGTAATCTCAATGGGGGTATCAACATCGATGGGGGTATCCATAATCGGCAACCTTGTTTGGTCTGCAAAGCTGCTGCGCAAGATGACGGTGCCCTTAACATGGGGCGGTACATCTAAAATTTGGCGCAGCGTGCCTTTGAGGGTCTTCTCTTTGGCAGAAGAGTTGCGTACAGAGAGGGTACACTTCTGCATGTTCCAAGATGCCCAGCCGTAGATATCACCGTCCCGTTTCTGCTTATCCCAAGGGTTGCCGCCTACCCAGTGGGTATCTGCCAACACATCTGCATTGCGGCGTGCCCAAGCAATGCATTGTGCCAGTTCATCCCACAAGACGCCTCCCTGCTGGTTCATCAGGTCAGAGTCTACATACACCTCTTGCAAGCCGCTGCCGCAGGTAAAGGCGGTGCGCATCTCCTTAACACAGTTGGCGGGGTCTTTGCTCATCACACGGGGCGGGCCATTCTTGGTAATGATGGTGCCGTGTGTCATCAATGCGTTGATGGGGAAGAGCGGGGCGCCTGTCACGAATACCTCGTGTACCAAGCGGTCGCGGTAGGTAATCCAGCGGTCGCGTGCATCGCCCACGTTGCCCATTTGGTCAAAGTCATTCTCCTGGCGCCAGATGGAGTCTGCATGGAAGAACCAGAACGGGCTGGCCCATGTGCCTACCGTGGTGTTCAGGTATATGTCCTCGCGTGCCTCGCGCAGGGCTGCCAGTACTCGCAAAATGCCTTCTGCATCTTCCAATGCCCCCGGCCCCTTGGCGTGGAACTTGGTGGAGATGCCGTCGAACTTGAAGTAGCGCATGTCGTAGTTCTTGATCATGTGCGTGCATCGCTCTACAAAGGCATTGAAGTAGATGGGGTTGGAGAGCTCGAAGTTCGAGATGCGATTGTTGGGGTGTGTCTTGTTCCAGTATGCAATACGCATGCGCTTGCTGGCGCCGTAGCCACCCACGGGGCCCAGCCATGTGCCCATGCCGCAATCCATGCTTGTGGCTACCTCGTTCAACTTGGCAAAACCGTTCGGGAAACCGACGTGGAATCCCCACAGGCTGTTGAAGTCATCCCAACCGTCATCAAGAACATAGGCATCAATCTTGGTGCCGCGTTTCTCATACATCTCTTTCTTCCAGATATTGAGAATACCCATAGAAATCTGCTCGTTGGTGCGTTTGCGCGGGTCTGCGTAGTTGTGTACTACAATGCCTACCTCGTACCAGTCATTGTAGTGCACCATGGTGCGGTAGGGTACGGGTTTCTCGCGCTCGATGTAGCTGAGGAAAGAGCGGCGCTGCTGCTGCGGGGCAAACAGGCCGATAACGCTGTTCACCTTCCACGGGTCGCCGGGGTTCAAGTTAGTCTTGCGCACCCATGTGCCGCGCACCATGTCCTCGGGCACGGCCGAGTTGTTTTCCTCCTCGGGGTTGCCCATGGCCAGTGAAAGCGAGATGCGCCCGCTGCTGGTTACAGGCTCTGTCTTCTTTTCTACCCAATAGCGCAGGTGGTAGGTGCCTGCTACCGGTACGGTTATGTGGTATTCTGCCCCCTCAGACTTATGCCCCGTATAGCCGGGGTGTATGTCCTCAGATATCACCTGCCCGGAGGTCGTTACAAGCTGCACACCCAAAATGTTAAGGCGGTTGTTGCCACGCTCGTACTCAAAGTCAATCACACAGTCGCCGGGTTCCTCAAACTTCACGGCACCTTCGGCTGCTAACAAATGCTTAACGGTGGGGCCGCTCTTCTCATCAAATTTCTTACCGTATACCGGGTGGAAACTCTCCGGTACGGCAAATACGCTGCTGAACATCCCCGGGGTCCAGCTCTCGGCGCTCCAGGTGTCTTGGCTTTTTCTGCCATGCTGACCCACCGTCATCACGCTCATCGGTGTCTCCAACCCCATGAACAACTTGTCCGTTACCACCACGGTGCCGTGTGTCGTGTTGCCTGATATGGAGGGTATACCACCCTCTGCCGTGGGGATTACTTGCAACGGTATGATTTTTGCAAAAGGTACAGGCTTTTTGCCGGCCGTAATCACATATTCTTGGCGCAGGTAGTGAGACCCATCCCGCAATACGGCACGCCATTCTACCTTGAATGCACCGTCCGGGGCTGTAAAGGTTGCCGTGATGGCTCTGCCTTCATATTTGGCAGACTCTTTTAAGCTGTCCTCTTTCCCCAGTTTTACGACCTCCGGGGCGCCCACGGTCATGCAAGTTGAGTCCAGCTTGCTGCCATCTGCCAATTCTATGCTGAATACGGGTTGATTTTCACCCAGTAGTTTAGTGCCATCTGCAGCCTTAAAACCACCGAATGTTACGGCATTTTGCTTGTGCTCAAAGGTTGCTGACAATAGGTCATTGCCTATCGTATAGGTGTTGCCTTTTTGGGTTGCTACCGCTTTGCCGGGGGCTGTTGCTCCCGGGTATTCCACTGCTGCCGTGCTCAAACCGGCCGCAGCTGCCAGCATTGCTATTAAAAATATGTTCTTACGCATAAAAAAATCCGTACTTCTCGTACTGTGTTCTACTCTAGCATATACGCCCCGGGCATGCAAGCCTCTTTTTTAGCTTTGCTCTCTGTTGAATCTGTTAGTGGTATAGGTAATACATTGCGTTATTGAACTTGTTGGGTTGATTTATTGTAGCTTAGGTGAATGATTATTTTTTTTTTTTTTTTTTTTTTTTTTTTTTTTTTTTCTGAAATGTTGCCATTTACGGGTTTGCTATCTATTATCACCCGAAAACATAAATATAACAATACAATAAAAACCCCGCGCAGTGGAGGCGCGGGGTTTTGTAAGAGGGTCTTGCGGCTGTATGAAAGCCGGTTGGGAGCATTAGCGCTTGCTGAACTGGAAGCGCTTGCGAGCGCCGGGGCGACCAGCCTTTTTGCGCTCCTTCATGCGGGAGTCACGGGTAAGAAGACCTTGCTCGCGGAGGGCGGCGCGGTACTCTTCGTTTACCATGACAAGGGAGCGAGCAATGGCAAGGCTCATGGCACCGGTCTGGCCGTGGATACCACCACCCTTGGAGACGATGCGTACATCGTACTTCTTCATGGTGTTGGTTGCATAGAAGGGCTGCAGCACAACGTTCTGAAGAGCGTCTGTGGGGAGGTACTCCTCAAAGCTGCGGCGATTGATGGTAATCTTGCCGGACTTGCCTTCCTCTGCAGGGGTGAGCCAAGCGTGGGCGATAGCCTCCTTGCGGCGGCCGGTAGCATTGTAAGGGGTTGTAGACATGGTTTATAAAAAGGGTTTAGGCGATTGTAACAGCTTCCGGGGTCTGGGCAGCGTGCGGATGCTCGGCACCGGCGTATACCTTAAGGCGTACGGCCTGGGCGCGGCCCTGACGGGTGTGCGGTACCATACCGAGGATGGCATGCTCAACGATTTGCTCCGGATGATTGCGACGAAGCTTGGCGGGGGTTGTTACAACCTGATTGCCAACGTAGCCGGTGTAGCGGGTGTAAATCTTGGCACGCTCTTTGTTGCCGGTGAAGATGGCCTTGTCGGCGTTCACAACGATGACATAGTCACCACAGTCAACGTGGGGCGTAAAGATGGTCTTGTTCTTTCCACGCAGCAAGTTAGCAGCCTGAACGGCGAGCTGACCGACTACCACGTTGGCGGCGTCGATCACGTACCACTTGCGCTCAATATCCTGGGCTTTGGCAGAGAAGGTTTTCATAATTGCTATTTTTGTTCCTGTTTAGGCTTTCGCCGGTCGACCCTCCTAGGTCGGGGTGGGAGATTCTACTCTTATTTTTTGTATCTGTCAACCGCTTTTTGTGTTTTCGATGCTTTTTTTTCAGTTTTTTTCGGGTTTTTGTTAAAAAGCGCTTGCAAATTAGGCTTTTGCCCTTTAAACTATTTGCGCGGCGCGTAGCTAATTACTCGCCCACACCTGAACAAGTATTAACATATAATGGCAAATCCCCAGAACAATCGCGGCGGCAAGCCGCAGCAGCAGCAGCGTAGTAATAGTGGTTCCCGCCCGGGAAATAATAATAACAGCCGCGGTGGCGCTCGCCCGTCTGCCGCTCCCGTCAAACCTAAGAAGGTTGTCGTTGAGGAGGATAGTGAAAAGGAGATTGAAATGGAGGGTGTGGTATCTGCCGTTCTTGCCGGTACGATGTTCCGCGTGAAAGTTGCCAGCGGCCACGAGTTCTTGGCTCACATCTCCGGTAAAATGCGTAAGCGCTTTATCCGCCTTGTGGTGGGCGACCGCGTGAAAATCGAGGTTTCTCCCTACGATATGTCCAAGGCTCGCATCACATTCCGCTTAAACTGATTTTTTCCCGTTTTTTTATACTGCGAGGGCTTTCCCCTTGCTCCGAAAAATGCCGTGGTTCAAAAAAGCCACGGCGTTTTTGCGTAGGGGAGAGGGGGGGCTAGAGCTGAGGGTTCTTCATTCATTTCAAATCCCCTCCCCCCGCCAAAAAGGCTTGCATATCTGATAAAAATCTGTCAAACTGTGCGCGTAACAGCGTAACGCGTATTGATAATTTCTGCGATTTTAAACAAACGTCAACAAATCACCGTATGATGCAGGAAAGACTCGAATGGATTGATATATTGAAAGGAATTGCCATAATTCTGGTAGTATTGGGGCATATGCCGTATAGCGAATGCAATGATGGAATATACCATGCCATTTATTCTTTTCATATGGCTATGTTTTTTATTTTAGCCGGTTTTACGACCTCATTGTCACAAAAGAATAAAGAATCCGGTTATTTTATCAGGCAGAAGTTTTATGCCTTGTGTTTGCCGTATATTGTATGGAACTTTTTAGTTTTGCCGTTCCCCTCTGTATCTGAGTGTACATCCGGTTATGACATGTATGAGCGATTCATCATATGTGTTTCCGGCAGATGCAATAATGGTGGTGCGTATTGGTTTTTATTGACGCTGTTCGCCTTGCAATGCACCTATTTGTTGTATGCCTGGAGCGAGAAACGAATCAAAAACGCTTTTTGCCGGTGTGCCGTGTTGGGTGTTTTGTATATGCCTATTATAATGCTGCATTATTTGTACGGTGCAGGTGGTAACGGATTCGGCTTAGCAACGCAGGCGTATTTGTTTTACATTCCTTTTATGGTTGGTGTGTGTATGAACAAGTATCCGGCTGTTTATCGCATGATGTTCAGCAAATGGGCTTTTGTGGTATGGGTGCTGTTGGCGCTCTACGTGCCGCTGCTGCGTAAAGATTTACCCAACATGGGGCACATCGGTAGATTTGCCGCTATCGGCATTACTTGTATTCTTATTAAGTTAACTGATAATAAAAAACTGTTTACTCCGTTTCTGCGAGATAAATTAATGCTGATAGGCCGCTATTCTTTGGCTATATACATTTTCCATTATGCTTTTGTGTTGAAGTTTAAAGATAGCAATACGGCGTTTATTGCATCCGGTAACTGTTTGGAGACTTTGTGTGTGTATGTGCCGATTGCCGTTATTATCTGCTATCTGTCCATTGGAATTGCCAAAATTATTGAGCAGTCAGAAATACTGAGTTTTTGGATGTTGGGCAAGGCTAAAAAGCGTAAGTAATTCAACCGCTGATTCAGTCTCATTAAAAACGCATCGGCAAGGAAGTTGCCGATGCGTTTTTGGGTAAAATGTGTGCTTGCGGATTACGCCAGTTGCGTGCGCATACGCAGGGTGGTGAGCAGGGCGAGGAAACGGGAGTAGTCTGCCTCGCGGTCGCCGGAGATGAGGGCGTATTGGTATTCGCCTTGGCGGGCGTCTTCCTCAGCGGCATTATGCAATCGCAGGCGGATAACCTCTTCGCTATCGGTTTGGCGGCCGCGCAGGCGGGCCTCAAGCTCTGCAGAGGGCACGTGTATGTACACGTCTGCATAGGCGCGGCTGATGATGGCATCATCGCATGCGCGGATGGATGCTGCGCCCTGCACATCAATATCCATCACCACGTTTTTACCTTGTTGCAGCAGGTCAATGATATCTGCCTTGAGGGTGCCGTAGGAGTTGCCGTGCACGGTGGCGTGTTCCAAGAATTCTCCCGCTGCCACTTTTGCGGCAAATACCTCGGGGGTGAGGAAGTGGTAGTCTACGCCGTCTTGCTCGCCCGGGCGGGGGGCTCGGGTGGTGCAGGAAATGGAGTATGCCGTGAGGCCGTCTGCCTCTGCACGGCGGCAAAGTGTGGTTTTGCCTGAGCCGGAGGGGCCGGATACGATAAGGAGTGTGCCTAACATGATGATGTATTATTCAACGTTTTGTACTTGTTCGCGGATTTTTTCCAGCTCGGTCTTGGCGGTGACCACCAGCTGGGCGAGCTCGGCGTCGTTGGCCTTAGATCCGGTGGTGTTGAGCTCGCGGAAGATTTCTTGGCAAAGGAAGTCGAGGGTGCGGCCCACGGCTTCTTGCTTGTCGCAAATGCGCTCAAATTGGTCGAGGTGGGAGGCAAGGCGAGTCGTTTCTTCGCTCACATCGCAGCGGTCTGCAAAGAGGGCGATTTCTTTGATGATGCGCTCATCATCTGCCGGCAGGGGCAGGCCGCTCTCCTCCAAACGCTTGAGCAATTGCTCGCGGTAGCGGGCGGGCACGCCGGCGGCACGGGCAATGAGCTGCTCACGGTATTCTCTGAGCGTGTTGATGCGAGCCAGCAGGTCTGCACGCAGGTTGGCACCTTCTTCGGCTCTCAGGGTGAGGAACGCTTGCAGGGCCTCTCGCACAGCGGGCTCTGCTGCGGCCCAAGCGGTTTCGGGGGTAATGTCGCCCTCGCTTTCTTCTGCAATCACGCCCAAACGCACCAGTGCATCAAGCGTGGGCTCTACGGGTTTTTGCAGGGTGGCGGCTACCTCTGCCATGCATTGTTGCAAAGCAGCCAACTTGGTTTTGTTGACGGCAATGTTGCCCGTGCCGCTACCCGCCGTTTGCAGGGTGATGGAGACATTGACTCGCCCGCGAGAGACGGCGCCTGCCACCAGCTCTCGCACTTGGCTTTCAAGCTCTGCCCATGCGCGGGGCAGGGAGATAGAGATTTCTGTTTGTTTGCGGTTAACGCCGCCTATTTCTACACGAATACTTGCGTTGTTGAGGGGGGCTGTAGCAGCCCCGAATCCGGTCATGCTGTTCATAATGAGGAATTACCGATGATGTCTAAAAGTCTGGAATCGAGCGCGAGGGCTTCGTTTACATTATAACTGAGGTCGGCGCGCAGCTCATCCACCGCGCGCATGCGGCGCAGTAGGTCTGCCACGCTGCAACGTTTGGCAAGCTCTGCAAGCTCGGGCATAATGGGCTGCACATCCGGCGCGTGAGAGGCTATCAACACCGCTTGCCCCAAGCACAGGGTGAGCAGCTCCAGCATTTGCTCGCGCTCGCCGAGGTACTCAGACTCAATACGTGCGTTGGTGATATCCTTTTGCATGGCCTCCCAGTTCTTGATATCCGTACCTTCCGATACGGCTTTGGCTTCAGCCTTAAGGGCAGCGGTAATGCGCTCCGTGATTTCTTCTTTGCGCTTTACCAGCAGCGCTTGAAAATCTGCACGCAGCCCCAAAGCCGCTACATCATTACCCACACGGGGCAGGGCGGCTTTTACTGCCGGCAAAAACAGCTCTTGCACTCGGCTGAGGCGCACGCCGGGGCGTGAATCGCGTAAATCTATGCGCACGCAGCGCGATAAAATCGTGGGCAGCAACTTGCTGGGTATCTCCGTTATCAGGATGATAAGTGTTTGTGGCGGGGGCTCTTCCAGCGTTTTCAGAAAGGCGTTGGCCGCCTCGGTCAGCAAGCGGTCTGCCTCGTCAATGATGATAAGCTTGGTGGCACCTTCATCTGCACGCAAGGCCAGAAACGGCTCTACACTGCGCACGGCGTCAATGGAGATAGTGCGTATTTTGGAGCCCGGTCGCAGCACTCGGCAGTTGGGGTGCTGCAGGTTCTCCAAAGAGCTTGCCCGCGCGCCGTTCAGCTCGGCTGCCAGGGTGAGGGCAAGGCGGTGTGTGCCGGCCTCCGCTGCGCCGGTGAAGAGCAGGGCGTGCGGTTGGCGCCCGTTGTTGCGAGCATTTTTCAGCAGGTTATGCGCTTGTTCGTAGGTAAATGCCATGGTTGCCGTGGGGGTAATATCAATGCTCGGGGTAAGAGCCCAGCACCTTGAACATGGGCGTGCGTTTGCGCAGGGTTTCTACGCATTCTTTCAAAGGTGTACAGGCCGCATGCCCTTCTACGTCAATATAGAACACGTACTCCCATGCAGTGTCGCGCGTGGGGCGAGAGTCCATGCAATAGATGTTGATGCCTTTCTCTTTGAACACACTTAATACATCTACCAAACTGCCTGCCGTGTGCGGCACGCCGAAGCAGATGGTGGTGCGGTCCTGATTACTGGGGGCCGTCGTTTGGTTGCCGATAACGGCAAATCTCGTGGTGTTGCC
Source organism: Akkermansia sp. (assembly GCA_045576695.1). Taxonomy (GTDB): domain Bacteria; phylum Verrucomicrobiota; class Verrucomicrobiia; order Verrucomicrobiales; family Akkermansiaceae; genus Akkermansia. The sequence continues at coordinate 3,876 of JAZNGY010000034.1, read as the reverse complement.
GGCCTTGTCTTGTATGTTGGTCTCCAGCACTGCCAAGCCATTGTATTCTGCCGCCAGCGGGCTGCCCAAGGCGGCGGCTCCGTTTTCTGCCTCGTCATGCGCCAGCTTGGCCGCCACGGTGGTAGAGGCGGTGGATACCAGCTCTGCCTTAGGAAAATTCTTGCGCAGCCACTCGCGGCATTGCCCCAGCACTTGAGAATGTGAATATATCTTGCGTATCTGCGTGCGGTCTATGTTGGCCATCAGGCAGTTTCTGACATTCAAGTGAATCTGCGCGCAGATGCGCAGCTCTGTGCTGCCCAGAAGGTCCACCGCCTGAGAAATACGGCCGTCCGTACTGTTCTCAATGGGGATGACTCCGTAATTGATTTCGCCCACCTCCACCGCGCGGAAAATCTGCTGAAAGCTGGGGTAGGGCACCAGTTCTACACTGTCGCCGAATCGGGATTGCGCTGCCTGGTGGCTCCACGTCCCGGGCGGCCCCAAGTACCCCGCCTTGACTCCTCCTTCCAGATGCAGGCTCATGCTTACAATTTGGCGGTATATGCTCTTGAGCCCCTTCTCCGGCAGTTCCCCGCCATTGTGCATCAATATCTTCTCTATGAGTCGGCTTTCGCGCTCCGGCACAAAGATGTGCGAGTTTGCCTCTTTTTTCAGCTCGCCCACGCCATGCACACACTGCATGCGCTGCTTTATCAATGCCACAATCTGTGCATCAATTTTATCTATTTCGGCTCTCAGCTCATCTAATGTCCTCATCTGCACCCCATTCTACCACATTTATCCCACCCCTGCAAGGCTTCTTTCTGCCCTTTATTGCTGATTCTTTTCTGCAAAAATAAAAAAATATTGAAAAAAAGGCTTGACAAGAAGGCGGAGAAAGCGTAATTTCTCTGCGAACTACCCGCCGAGGCAACTTGCCAACGCAGGTTCCATTGAACTTTTCTGCAACACCCACCCTGCAAGAGATAAGCAATTGGTCCGCGGTTCGAATCCGCGAAGAGGCTATGCCGCTTTAGCTCAGATGGTAGAGCAGTTGATGCACCGTCGTCCCGAAGTTCCGGAAACTCCTTTTACGGTCGACACTCCTTTATGAACTTTTCAGCCACTATAAATTGGCCTTACCGCGTTGATGAGACGCGGGCTGCTATGCATCATGGTGAATAACCGGAGTGTAGCTTAACCGAACCGTGTGTCCGGAAGTTCCGGCAACCCCTTATAAGGACGCACACCCCATACAATCTCGACTGAACTTTTCTGCCGCCAACAAAAGTACTATTCAGTGTCGACGGTTCGAGTCCGTCAGGTGGCCCTCAATGCTTCTCCCTATGGTCACCTTAGCTCAAATGGTAGAGCATGAAAGCAACACGCACCCCGAAGTTCCGGAAACTCCTTATACGGGTGCACATTCTTTTCAATACAACAACATTTCAAACATATATGAGTAAGATATTCACCAACACAGAGAACGGTGCCACGCAGCTACGCACCACGGGCAATGCGTGTCTCGACCTGTTTGCAGAGGTAGGCTCTGCGCGTCAATTTGCTTTGACGCAGCCCGAGATATTGCAGGGGCTGTTTGTCGAGGCGTGGAAGCAAGACCCCGGCACAGCATTTTGCATAGCCCTGTGGGCACGTGCTGTGCGCCTGGGTTCCGGCGAGCGTGCCGTTGGCAGGGTGTTACTGAAGGCTGCGCACCGGTTGGCGCCTCAAGCGCTGGCAGCCCATTTGCCTTTGCTTGCTCAGTTAGGCCGCTACAAGGATTATGTGTGGGTGGCAGATGAAATACCCGAGCTGCGTGCTGCGGTTATCAAACTGTTTGCCGATGGTGTGTTGCAGGGCGATTACTACGCTTGCAAGTGGTTGCCCCGCCGCTGCAAACTGTATGCCGAGGTGCGTGCCTGCACCGGGTTGAGTAATGGCGACTTCCGCAGACGTGTGGCGGCGGCTTCTCCCACGGTAGAGCAAAAGCTTTGCGCGGGTAAGGCGGCAGAGGTGGAGTATGATAAACTGCCCTCTCAGGCCTTTAATCGCTATAAGTCTTTCTTTGCGCGTACGGATGCCGAGCGCTTGCGCGATTGTATCTTGCAAAAGAAGCTCAATACCGGCGCGATTTATCCGCACGAGGTGTTCCGAGAATTCTTTACCCGCCGCAACGTAAATTGTGGCATGAGCGCCACCCTCATCAATGCGCAGTGGAGCAGCTTACCGAATTATTTGCCGAGCCATGGTTCCATTTTGCCGGTATTGGATACCTCCGGCTCCATGACGTGGCCTAGTGCCGTTATACCGCGGCATGTGGCAAATCCGCTGGCGCTTTACTGCGCAGAACGCCTCCCCGGCCCGTTCCGCGATAAGGTGGTTACGTTCAGTCGCTCTGCCGAGTTTATTGACTTGAGCACGGAACCAACAACTTTTGATAAGATGAAAAAGTTGCTGCGCTACAATATCTGCGAAAATACGAACATTGCGTCCGTTTTTGAGCTGTTGTTGCGCACGGCAGAGGCCGCCGAGTTGCCCGCAGAGGCAATGCCCGGGTGTGTGCTGATATTGTCGGATATGCAATTCGATGAAGGGGCGTATTATGATATCACGCTTATGGATGAACTGCGCCTGCGCTATAAGTATGCCGGCTATGAGTTCCCTGCCGTTGTGTATTGGAACTTATGCGCCACCAATACCGGTGTTGCGGATTCTGCGATGGATAATTGCGCGCTTATCAGCGGTTATTCGCCAAGGCTTTTGCAGGCCGTGTTTGCCGGTAGTGCCGGCGATTACAACGAGCCCGTGCCCATCAAGCTCAACCCGCTTGAGGTAATGGAGCGCGCGCTGGCTCCTATTCGTGAGATGGTGGATGTATCCGTCTTGCCCGGTATTGCACCTATCTTGGCGGCGGCGGATCATAACCCCACGCGCGGGGAATCCACCCGCGTTTAAGAAGTTGCCCCACGTTCACGGTAAACGGGCGTGGGGTTGACTTTCTTATTGACTTTTTTTGTCATGCTTGCATAATGGTAGTATGAAGTGCATACAATTCTTATTACCTGCCATTATGATGTTGAGCCCGGTTGATGCTGCTGATTCATCTGCGGAGGCCGAGAGTACCGGGTTTTACATAGCCCCTGTGCATTGGGATAAGAATATTGCCGTGGTAGATGTATGCAGTGCCGCCGAGCCGGGTGCTAATGACGTGGTGCTGTGGCCGGAGACAACGGGAGGCCTGCTCCGGTTAATGGATGCCCTGAAGTATGAGTACGAAATGCGTTACTTCCAGTGTGTGGTGTTTGTGCTTGCTGCTGAGGCAGATGCCGTTGCTGTGAAAAAAACTTTAAAGGCGCTTATTGAGTGCGTAACGGTGTGCGATTTATTGCGTATACCGTTGCATATTTCGATACGTCGAGGGGATGAAAAAGTGGAAGTGTTTCCCACCTATGCCAACCAAGATTCCTCATGCCTTATACTGGAAGCGGATGGCGGCCTGAGCTTTTACTCCGCAACCGCTACTTTGCCATTTACTGCGCAAGCTGTTGCCGAGCTGGAGCCTTCCCTCGCCTCTGCCGCAGAGCAGGGGACTGCGGTAATCTTGTACTGGACACCGGAGGTCGCCTCTTACGCTCGTTTTATTGAACTGATTGAACTGTGCAATAAATTGGACATTGGGTACACGCTGATGATTCAGCCCTGATTCCCCGCAGGTTATTTGCAAGTTGTCGGTTAATTTCAGCCCCGGCAATGGTAATTTATCGGGGTGTTTGATGTGAGCGAAGCGAACCGAATTTTTGAGCCTCGCCGTATGGCGAGGCGGTATATGATAGCCCAGGGTACAGCCGCGTTAGCGGCGGAACCCTGGGTCCGGAATAAACGTTATTCGAACCC
>JAZNGY010000033.1:0-13614 GCA_045576695.1 Akkermansia sp. | reverse complement strand
AAACATGTTTTTGCGCAATGCTGCGGCCATAAAACATCGTGCTGCACTCAGGCCGATGTTTTATCAGAAAATTGTAAATGGTAAATTGTACATTGTAAATAAAGAACTTACAAGGTTCGTTGCCTAATGCGTTTGCCCTGCCCGCATGTAACACAATTGTGATGCTTTTGCATGATTCTGCTTGCTGCTGTTGCTCGGGCGTGTTTTAATACCGGCATGTCATGGCATGCCTTACAGCTTCCGCCCCCGTTATCTGCACCCGCAACACCGGATGCCGTGCAGGCTTACGCTTTGGCTTGCATGCAGGCTACCGGGCTTTCGGCGTGGCAATTCGGCTGGGACCGCGCCGTACGCCGTTTGGGCTGCTGCCGCTACCGCTTGCGGCTCATTACCCTTTCTCGCCATTTTGTAGCGCGGTTTTGTGGGGAGAATCCGCAGCTGATTTGCCGCACTGTGCTGCACGAAATCGCACATGCCTTGGCGTTTATCCATCACAAAGAAACCGGTCATGGCCGATTCTGGAAAAACTACTGTGCTCTTCTCGGTATCCCCGATGAAAAATCCCGCTGCAAATGCGCCGACTTTGCCCCGCAAAATCGCCCCGCACCCACCTACCGTTATGCCCTCTGCCATGGCGAAACCGGCGAGGTATTTCACCGCTACCAACGCCGCCCGCGGCTCTCTGCCCGTAAATTGAAAAATACCTACATTGTAGGCCGTAAAGCAGAGACCATGGGTAAACTCCGCATCGTGCAACTTGAGCCCGAACAATAGCCATATTTGTCTTGAGGACCGGGCTGAATCTCATTGACATACCTCGCAGCAAATATTATACTGGTGTGGTAACGATAACGTAGCATGCAGAATCTGCCCCCCGGAACCCGCATCGGCAATTACAAAATACTCAAAGCATTGGGTAGGGGAGGCTTTGGGGTCACTTATATTGCATGGGATACCCAGCTGGAGCGCAATGTGGTGCTCAAAGAGTGTTTCCCCGCAGCTATTTGCAGGCGCGATGACGACGGTACGATACGCCCCTTGCGGACAGTGCCCGAGGAGCTGTATCTACAGGCCATGGCAGATTTGCAAAGGGAAGCCCGCACATTGGCCAAGCTCAATCACGAGCGCGTGGTGCGTGTGTACGAGGTATTCGAGTCTCACGGCGGACTGTATTATGTGATGCCTTGGCTGGAGGGCGGCTCCCTGCGCGAAAAAATAGATGAAGCCGCAGATGCCGGGGTGCGCATTTCACCTCAACTGGCTACACAATGGCTGGCGGATGTGTTGGATGGCCTGCAATACCTGCATGATAAAGGCATTATTCACCGTGATATCAAGCCCGGTAATATCTTGTTCGATGAGGCAGACCGCCCCGTAATCATTGATTTCGGCGCCGCTGTCATGTGCTCATCCCATACGGTGACTCAGGGGGAGTTCTCTGCTGCTTATGCTGCCCCGGAGCAAATAACGGGCAAGGGCACCCCCTTTGCCGGAACAGATTTGTTTGCACTGGCTGCCTCCGCCTACGAAATGCTCTGTGGCAGCTTGCCCGAGGCTACCTTGCCGCGTTTGCTGAATGATGAGCTTGTGCCCCTCAACTCTCTGCCGGGTATGGCGGATTTGCCGGCTCCTCTGGTCGAGTTCGTGATGCAAAACCTGCAATTGATACCGGCCACGCGCGATAAGAGCGCCGCCTATTGGCGTGAAGTACTGTTGGGCGTATTGCCGTGTGAGCGCCGGGCTGTGCGGCGCAATCGCCTCCGCCTGTGGCCTTTCGCCGTGGCGGCAGCTGTGCTGGGCGGGCTTGGGGTGTGGATTTCTTGGCCTGATTCATCCCATACCCCGCCACCCCCTCAAACAGCGCCGGTTATTGCAGATGTAGAGTCCCTTTACGGTGCCTATGTAGAGCATAATAAAGATGCCTTTGCTGCCTTGCCCGCTGCTTACGCGCGCTACGTGGCTGATATGGAGGCCGTTTTTGCGGAGTATGGGCAAGTGTGCCAAGCATACTTGCAACAGGTTGAGCAAGAACTGGCCGGTATCCCCCCTGCAGAGCGTGCGCAATATGTCGAAGAGCACGACCCTGCCGGCAAGATTTATGATATTACTGTTGAATATCGCGACAAACTAACGGATGCCGGAAAGCGTTTTTATAATGAATTTTTTTCTCCCTTGGACTCTCTCTTGACAGAGCCCAAGAAACATTATCCCGCATTTGACTCTGCCCAAATGGCGCTCTTGCCGGCCCTGCGAGCATTGCTTGAAGAAGAGTACGGCCACTTCCTCCAACCGCCACATCATTTGTCTCACTTGGATGAAAGCAGCATGCGGAGTCGATTGGATGTTATCATCAAATCAAATTGAATTGACACAGTTCAATTTGACTACACGTGTTTACTTTATAAGTTTTGCGAGGCCGCGAAGCCCCAAGCCGATTACCAAAAAACACGCAATACCGTGTCTTGCTTTCAGCTCGCCGGTGCAAATGGCGCAGATGGCCATAATCATGAATACAATGGCAAGAAAGTCCCAAAAAGTAAATGTTGATTCTTTAACCTTTTGTGTATAAGCATTGAGCAAATCCTGCGCCTCCTTTGTATTGGAGATGCCGGTGGCAATTTTACCCCATTCAACTGCAGCTGAGGGATTTTCTTTTACCCCGATGCCTTGACCATAGCAATTTGCCGGTTGAATGCAGGCATTATAGTGGTTCTGTTCTGCGGCTGCTTGCAGCCATGGAATCGCGGCGGCTTCGTCCTTTTGTGCATGTTCCCCATTAAGGTAGCAACATGCAAGGTAATACTGAGCCTCTGCATCGCCTTGCATAGCTGCTTGGTATTGGGTGTATAGCGGGTGCTGTGGGTTATTGGGCGCCAAGGGGGGCGACTTGGGAATATGGATAACTTGAAATAAAGGCATCCAATTGCTCATGCTTTCTGTCCACACCATGCAATCACGGGGTATTTGCCCCGTAGCTGCCATGTTTTGGTGGGGTGCCTGATCATAGGGCAGCCCCGTTCGGTAAACTGATGTGATAATATTTCATAGCGGTTAAGGTAAGTCAATGGTCTCTATCCCCAGCCAATCCGTGCCGGCAAATGTACTGATTCCCGGGTCTGTTTCGCATACGATGACGGCATCTTTCGCTCCCCGTATGGCGAGTATGCGCGCGCGTTCTGCCGGGGCCAGCGTTGTTTTGTTGTTGCAATTCACTAAAACGGGCTCTACCGTGCCATCTGCACGGCATATGATACAGCGCAGCGGGGCCTTGAGTTTATCCGTTATGCTCAAACAGCCGGCCTCATGCACGGCCTCCGGGTTTTGCCAGTAAAATCCGTTCTGTGTCTCATGGTTCCTTATGTCGGGGTAGCGACAATTCTTGCACCGGTACCCCAATACAGGCCCCCTCAACTCTTCGACCACTCCTATGGGGCTTGTTTGCAGTTCCCCATTCTCCGTTGTTGTAACCTTAACCTCTGTCCTGTGTATCGTTTGCCTTATTTGTTGTAGTTGGTGGCTACCGCAATGAGGACATGTAAAGGTGATAATCATAATTATTGGGCTCTCTTTATAGGAGAAGAATATAACTAAAAGGCTACAAAGTCAACTATAAAATAACGTCGTGTGAAAAATAATCCATCATTTATAAATACGGCTTGCCAAATAATGACAAAAATGCTACACTTGCTTCAGTGGAAACTGCGGAGCAAGACGAATTGAAGTTGAATGTGAAGTTGTGGCTCAAAGCCAACAACTACAGCTACGCTTGGCTTGCAGAGAAATGCTTTGTTACAGAGTCTACGGTGCGCAATTGGATGGCGCGCAAGTTGATACCCGCAGCTAAAGAGCATATCATTCGCTCGTTGATGAAGGAGCTCCCTCTCGATATCCCCTCGCGTGTGCAGGTGAGAGAAGAAACCCTCATCACCCTCAGTTTAGACCCGGTAACTCGCAAAAAACTTGAGAAAAAGGCGTTCGCTCAAGGCAAAACATTGGCTGAGTTTTTGGCCGATGAGGTGCCGCATCTCGGTAATGAGTAAGCCCTATTTTACGCTGCTTCGGGGCAGGTGACTAATGACACCCACGCCTTTAAGCCTAACAATTACTTTGTATTTCAAATCTCGTACTTCAAATTATTTTGGCGCTGTTAAAGATGACTGTTGATAGATGCATCACCCCTGTAAATTGTAATTTATCGGGGTGTTTGATGTGAGCGAAGCGAACCGAATTTTTGAGCCTCGCCGTATGGCGAGGCGGTATATGATAGCCTAGGGTTCAGCCGCGTTAGCGGCGGAACCCTGGGTCCGGAATAAACGTTATTCGAACCCCGCCGAATGGCGGGGTGGCATAAAGGGTGGCTTAATGGCGTAAGGCTTTTATTTTTTGTGCATTGTATCATTACAAAATCAGCGTGAATATTAACGTCACGCATTATGTCACCCCTCGCCGGGGTTCCAATATATTTTTCATCTTACCCCGGGTTTCGCCGCTCACGCGGCTGCACCTGGGGCTACCATATGCCGCCCCGCATGCGCGGGGCTCTGAACTTCGTACCTCGTATATCGTAATTCGTACATTCAAACTCCGATTTAGTGTTCATGTTTCTAATTATACCCACGCGTTTGGCTTTGTTAAAATTTACAGTAGAGAGACGAGTCTGCCCCACAAATAATCATTTGTGGGGCAGACGTTTATCTGATAAAAATTAAACAGATTCTTTTATTTTACCAAGAAAGGTCGGTATCATACGCAGTGGAGAAGCATAGTACGCTGTACTCAAACTGAGCCTGCGGATGCCCCATATCTGCGGCCGTGGAAAGACAGTCGGTTACCGTAACGCTATCGGTAGCATTCAGACAAAAACTAATAGTAGTAGTCCCCGGTGTCGTAGTAGTCGCCGTCGTAGCCGGTATCGGAGCCGGTGTCGGAGCCGGAGCTGCCGTCGTCAAAATCGTTAGGATCTGAGCCCAAGATGGCAAGGGTTACACCCGCAATCATGAGGCTGTTCTCAATCAGGGTGACGGGAAGGTCCACAATCAGCCAATCGAAAACACAAGCAGTGTAAAGCCAAGGGGCATTGGGGCTTGTATACTTCCAGTCAACGGTAGCGCTTGTGGGTAGAACTGTTACGGGGTATGCTTGATAGCGTTTAATCTCGTCTCCGTTTGATACGGGGTGTACATAGGCGAGATTAACGGGAACGTTGCTTATACCGGTAATATATTGAGCATAGGCAGCCGGAATCTCAAACATCTGCATGCCTTTGTAGGTGCGTTCCTCATTCGAAGAGGAAGATTCCGAATCGAGCGCATTGTACTGCGTGACTACCTCCTTGCCATAGCGATAATGAGGCAGTTCAATATAATAGCGGTCTCCATCGGTATACACATTCTTATTGTAAGTGATATCCTCTGTGTATACACGCGCCTGGTGGCTGGCTACATCTGCTATGTGACCGGCTGAGTTAAAGTAACAACTATTCAGCATGGGCATTGCCATGCCGGCTAAAACAATGGGTGTAAAAATTTTTTTGAGTTTCATGTCAAATTAGTGGTAAGTTCTTTTTGTGAGTCCATGTTAGCACTTTGGGCATGGTATGTCAATCAGATAATGAATTATATGCTAATGAGCCTTTGAGGTGCATTGCCTCAAAAATCCAGTCACCGAACCGACACTTCTCATGAGTTTGGCTGACACGCGAAAAGCCGGATGCCTCATAAATCAGGCACTAACATATACACATGTCACTCAAAATGAGTAAGCAAGCAATAATTGAGTTACTGAATTCGAAAGCGTTAAAGTATCGAAAGGCTCACTCGCGCAAAGCCAAAGGTGAACTGATTAAGCAACTAATGGAACTCACTGGTTACAAGTCTGCTAAAAGTATTATACGTTACTATTCTCGCATACGAAAACGTAAGCGAGTTGAGAAAAGGGGGCGACTGCCAAAATTGCAACTCAACGATATCGAGCTCATAAAGACCATTTGGTTGAAATTTGACCAACCTTCGGGGCGCGAGAGCCCAAGGGGCTTCGTCGAAGGCTACGCCCTCTCAGGCCGGGTTTCCGCGTGTGCTCAACAACCGCTCTCGGCCTTGCGGGCACCCGGTAACCCGGGGAGCTCATGCACCGCCTGCAACAGGTCAGAGGGCGAGAGAAGCCCCGTAATGCTCCATGCAAAAAGGCACCCGAAATGGGTGCCTTTTTGCATGGAGGAGATACAGCGCAACATGGCCAGCATGGCATACCAAATCATACGATTATTGGTAGACTGAGCCTCGTGGAGACAGTATTGCCGCACTTCCTCGAAGAAATCACCCCATGGACCGGCAAGATGATAGGTCATCTCCACCGACTCCTTCTCAGGGAGCACGTCCTGCTCCTGCCTGAGTCGCCGGATATCTTTGCGGCGGCGCTGCACCAGATGGCGGGAACTGACATTGAAAAGTCGATTTGCCCTCGCTCCCCCCCTTAGCGGGAGAGAGTGAGGTAGCCACCACTGAGGTGATAGGCCTGGTAATTCATGTTATTTAAGAGCGACGTGGCGGTGTGGCCACGTACGCCGCTTTGGCAGAACACAAGTATCTTTTGCTCATGGGGGAGTTCCTGCACGCGTGCTCTCAACTGAGAAAGCGGTATATTAACCGCTCCGGGGTAGGGGGCTTGCAAGACTTCAGCCGGTTCCCGCACATCGAGCAGAAAACTATCGGCGTTTATATCATCCTTATGCGCAATGGGGTGCAGCCCCTCCAGGTTATTTACCGCTGCCAAGGCAAGCTGGTTGACAGCATCCTTGGGCGAGCCTTCTTGTGGGGAGTAGCTCAACTCTGCGGCGGCAAGGTCGTGCACCGTAGCGTTGCACGCCAGGAGCGCAGCCACCACATCAGTTCGGCGCGCAGCACCTGACTTGCCTATGGCAGTGTAGCCCAGCAACTTACCGTTGCTACGGCGGTATACCAACCGAGCATGAATGGGACTTGCCCCGGGGTAGTAGCCAACGTGCTGAGTGTGGTGCCCGTCCACATATTCGTAGTCAGAGTCTCCGCTGCGGGTGAGCGTGTCAATATTGAGCCCGGTCATGGAGATAGTGGTACCGAAAAGCCGCAACACGGCAGTTCCCACCACACCCGTAAACACAGCCGGACGCCCGGCAATATCATCTGCCGCAACTCGTGCCTGCTTTTGCGCCACGCCGGCCATGGCTAAGCGTGTGGGCAGCCCTGTGATTCGGTTTGTGGTTTGGACGGCATCTCCCACGGCCCAAACGCCCGGGGCACTGGTGCGCATGTGCTCGTCCACCCAAATGGCACCCGTTTCACCTATGCGCAGCCCGGCGTTTTGCGCCAAGCTTATCTCGGGGCGCACGCCAACGGAGAGCAATATCAAATCTGCCTCGGCACTGTTCCATGTGTCGTTATAGGCTTGCAGGCGGCCGCTTTCGCTGCGGCGTATTCCCTTGGCGATTTTACCGACTTCTACCCCGATTCCATGAGCTGCCAGCAACTCCTCCACGTAGGTGGACATGTGGGCATCCAGCGGTGGCAGAACATGACTGCCGCCCTCTACTAGGCTGACCTCTATGCCGGCAAGTTGTAGATTTTCCGCTACTTCCAGCCCAATAAACCCGGCACCGATAACCAGGGCACGGCGGACCTTGTGCTCTGCAATGTAGCGGCGAATAGCATTGGCATCGGGCACGGTGCGCAGCGTCATCACCCCGGGCAGATCTACGCCCGGCATGGGCGGGCGCAGCGGTGCCGCACCGGGAGAGAGTACCAGTTCATCGTACGGCATCTGCATTTTCTCCCCCGTTACCAAATTGGTTACTCCTACGGTGCGCTGCTGCGGGTCTATGCTGTACACCTCGTGCCGTAACAGTACGTCTATGCCGTAGCGCGTGCGAAATAGCTCGGGCGTGGCCAACAGTAGCGAGCTTTCTTTCTCAATGACACCGCCGATATAATAAGGCAGCCCACAGTTGGCGAAAGAGACGTGCTCGCCGCGCTCGATGATGATGATTTCTCGCTCTGTGCCCAAGCGGCTCAGGCGCGCCGCAACCGTGGCACCTCCGGCCACTCCGCCTACGATGATGGTTCTCTTCTTGCTCATGGTTGTTTATGGGGTTATGGTTGAAAAATCTTTTTTTACCGGTTCCAGGGCATGCGTGCCAGCAAAAGAGCCAGTCCGCATGTTCCCGTGATTCCGGCTACCAACAGACCTAAGCTTGTGAATAACGGTATTGCCAGCCACCAAGGGCTATGGACTATCCCCAATCCCAGGCTCAACAGGTTCATGCTGCCTATTATCAGTTGTACCTGCCGCATCAGTGAGATGCCGTGCCGCCCCTCTTCCTGCTCTTGCGGCAAACCGGCTGCTACCCACGCATTCATCCCTCCCTCCAGTACCTCCGCCTCTATTCCGCGTGCCTTTAGTAAAAGTTGTGCCTTCGCAGCGCGTACCCCACTTTGGCATACCAGAACCGGCACGCCGCCCGTGGCTGTACTGCCGGGTATTTGACCGCCCTCAATCTCAGCCAATGGCAGATGCTCGGCCCTGGCTATATGCCCCGCCCGCCACTCGTTCCCGCTGCGTACATCAATCACCTGCACGCGCCCTGCTGTATGCTCTTGTTGTAATGTTGTTGCTTTCATGTCTATATGCGTATATTGCGATATCGACAAAATACACTTGACTTTTCCTCCTGTCAATACTAAAATGTGCGTGTGACGAAAAAATTGACATCTATCAAGTTTAGCCCGCAAATGACGGAAGAGGTGGCGGGGTATTTCAAAATGCTTTCCGAACCGGTTCGGCTGCACATGTTGGGGTCGATATGCAGCGAGGGCGCAGCCACCATAGGCGAGCTGACCGAGCGATTGGGGCTGTGCCAAAGTGTTGTATCTCGCCACATGAAATTGATGACCGAGCACGGTGTTGTCTGTAAAAAGACGGAAAACGGGCGCACTTTGTACTATTTTGCGGACGACTGCCTGTGCAGTATATGCGCTCCGGTTGTGGAAAAAATACGAGCACGCGCGGCAGAGCAGAGCCGTTTGCTGTGAGCCCCGCGCATTTTCAGTGCTGACTCCCTATCGCTATGGTGTATGAACAAGCAAAGTATTAGAAAACCTGCACTTTCTGCAATTTTTTGTTGCGGATTCGGTGCCGGGAAGTATTATCTTAAGTAAAGGAGATGGAGAATAATGAAGACAATTTTCCACAAAATCCTTGCCACCACAGCCCTGTGCCTTGCGGCCGTGGGGCTGAGCTCGTGCTTGTGGACGCGAGTTAGCACCCACACCATAGCGGATTCTGTTGGTAAGGAGGAATATGTTGCTCTTGATTTCCGGCAGAAGGCAGAAATATATCGCAGAAACGGAGTTTACTATTTGAAACACTCTTTTTACAAAGCACCGGCTCGAGGGGAACTATACAGTCATTTGATTTTGGCAAAAGATGCGCATGTTGAGCATGTGTATGTGAGTGACAGAATTGAATACCAAGAGGGAATGCCGAAGGTGTATTTATATTCTGCTTTGAGCCAACAGACTTTGGAAAAGATTCTTCCCGCCGCGAGATATAAAGAACATGCAAAGGGAGAATGGATTTTACCTCAATCTTATTTTGATGGAGCAACTCCGGCAGCGGTAATTATTGACCGAAAGAAGTTGTGTTACCTGTATGGTCTGGACGGCTCCTATCTTCCCTCTGAACGAAGTGCTGCTAATTATGCCATGATGCCTGTGACCGGTGCTCTGTATATTGCCGATATCCCTATGACAATCGGGGTAACAGCTGCAGGCTGGGTGGGGGTTAATGTTCCGTTGGCTATCTACGCGTTGTTTGATATAGCAGTCGAATCTATTAAGCAAACAACGCCTGGGAACAATTAGTAAAATGGCAATTTGTGGGGATACCCTGCGGGCGAATGCCCGCCGAAATCAAGAGCCCCTAACGGGGCTCTACGCCCGGGCTACCATATACCGCCCCTCACCGGGGCTCAAAAAATCGGCTCGCTAACGCTCGCGGGTACTCCTCCACAAATACCAATTTATCTGCCAAAATAGACCAAAGCTGCTAATTGTTCCCACGCGTAAGTAAACAATCACCTTATGAATAAAAATACTAGTTCCGGTCTTTCCCTGCTGTTTACAGTCCTGTGTACTTTGGGGCTGAATAGCTGTACAGTTCAGGCTACGCCGGATAATGCAGTGATTGAGCAGGCTGAACAGCACATCCGGTTACAGTGGCAGAAAAATCCCACTTCCTGCCATTTTTTTGTTGCGGATTCGGTGCCGGGAAGTATTATATCATGAGAAGAGATGCATTTATGAAGTCAATAAACAGGTATTTTAACAAGGCTCTTGCCGTGCCGGCATTGGTCTCATCGTTTGTTTTCGCTGAGCCTACACAGCAAGGTCAGGGGGCAGACCCGGTAAATCAATGGGTAAAAGTCACGCAAGAGACAGCCCTGAACTTTGTGGAAACATTACCCAACGGACAGTTGAAGTGGGGTGAGTTTTTTGAATTCCCGCATGGTTGGGGGCAGGATGTAAGCATAGACAAGGTAACAGGTCGTGTTTATTTTTCTACCGACTTCGTTTGTTGCGAGGAGGGGAAGAAGGTGGTAAAAAGAGTGTATTTTGATATTACTGATGCCATGCAGTTTTACCGCGAGGCTATTTCCCCTGTATGCAGCCAAATTGCCCCCCGCTTGCAACAATTACGGCAGTTGCTCACTAACGTCCGGGACAAGGACTCTGCAGAGCGTTTGGCCACCGATATAGAACCGCTTTTGCCATTGGTCAGACGCTATTCTGACGGAATTCCTGCCGAAATTCCCTCTGCCATTTGTTCGCATATCCTGGAAGAACAGGGTATCATTAGTGACATTGTGGCAATTTATGAAGAAGCTATGCGACTGATTACAGAACGCTATTATGGCTCTGAAAATCTGGATAAAATTATGCGTAATTTAGGAAGATAATTCCTACTTATCTTGCGAAACGAAATGCCCCGCTGAGCTTGAACAGGTTGCCGGAAATGGGTACAATGCCACGAAACAGATACACGCTTAGTTATGTCCCTCTACCACAAAATCCTTGCCACCTCAGCCCTGTGCCTTGCGGCGATGGGGCTGAGTAGCTGCGTAAGTCAGAATTGTCGGAGTATCTGGCGCGGGGCTTATGAAGTAGACAAGGTCTGGTGGATAGAAGGGGCGAGAGATAATACTACCCCTATTTATCGCTACAATGGAGACTATTTTGTTCTGGGTAAAATGGGACCGGCAAAAGGCACGCTGAAGTCTCCCGGTTCAGTCTTCGAACGTAACTATTATCCGATATTGGAGAAAGCGGAACCAGCCTACCTGCGTTTAGATGAGGAATCTGCCCTGCTGGTTAAAGCAGCTATACAGCGAAAAGCTCAGGAGCCACTGACGGTAACATTCCGCAGAAACCCGGCGCAACATCTCACGTCCCTGCCACCGGGAGCGCAACTCCTGCCTGTTGCGGCATACGTTGTACCGGAACAGAGGAAAATATACTCAGAAACAGAAAAGCTGGAGGATTCTGCCCATTCTACTTCCGAAAAATACTGGCGCTACCCCCTAAGCATACTCACAGCCGTTGCGGTTGATGCTCCTTTGACTCTCTTGGGCAATACGGCGCTGGGGGTAGGTCTTGTGGTGACAGCCCCGGTAACGCTTCCCATTATTTTTATTGCGGGGGATGAGCTAGAATAGTCAGCAGCGAGCGCAAAACACCACTTTGCACCACATGACCCGCACCCGGCAGACCAAGGGCTCCCCTTCGAGCAAATCCTCCCCTTGCAGCCCGTTTTTTTGCGCCATCGGCAACAAAAATGCAGGAAACGCGCTACAAAATGCCCGCCGCGAGCGTCTATTTATTAGTAAACCGGCACTTTCTGCAATTTTTTTGTTGCGGATTCGATGGCGGAATGTATTATCGTGAGTAAGAAAAATCAGATAATGGAGCAGGATTACCGGGAAAAATTGACAAGCGTAGAGCAACTTGCGCTCTTTGTGGAGCAGAAATGCAACATGGGGCATGCGGCCTGGGCTGTTGTGTATTTTCTCGCTGCGCTAGTGCTGCTGCCTGCGGTGCTGATTCTCTCCACCGGCACCGGCATGGTAATTTGGGCATACCTTACCGAAGGGCTTTACGAGGCAGAGGGATATACGGGCACCACAACGCTGGCCATCAATGTGTTTTGCACGGTGTTGGGATGGATGGTTTGCTGTTGGTGGAGCTTGGTGCTGCGTTTATTCTACTGTCATTTGATTTGCAGGCCATACCACGCTACACGCGGGCTGCTGACGGTAGGGGGCGAGCTTTTGGCAGAGCTGTCATTGTTCTCGATAGCCATACTGATTATCAGCATGGATTATTGCATATACCTAGCGGCTGTTCCTGTGGCTCTCATGCTGCTGATAGGGTATTTCTGCCTGCGGAAACACAAGTGATGTAAGGAAAGGAGAACCGCATGCCACGCTACACACTCAGTGACCCATACCACGATTTCGACTCCGAAGAAGAGCGCGCCTGGCTGGATGCCATTGCCGCCAAGCAGGGGCGCGGAATCACGGAGCACGATTTACACTGGATATTCCAAGGGTATTTGCCCGCCGGTACGTATGCGGAGTGCTGCTGCTACCTGCGCCCCCTCTATAATTTTCTGCATGCTCACCAAGCCTACCACGACCTGTGGGAGAATTTTGTGGAAATATGGATACCCATGCACATGAAGGAGCTGCAGGCAGATGGTACACTGGGCGCGGTGATGGCAGAAGTCCACTCCATTTACGAGGAAAAGCTGCATCTCTACCTGCGCGGTGAAATGTGCCCGGAATACATCAAGCTGATGACTATCTCTTATCTGTTCGTCGCGCCTCTGACAGACAAACACGAGGCTCTCATTGCCCGCCTGCAACAAACGCTGCACGGGCGCATGCTGCTGCTGAGCGTATGCTCACACGATGATATTTGCCGCCCCGCTTATCTGGATACGCCGGAAGAACACGCGCCTTACTTCCGCAGACCGGAGGATGTGGCTACACAAATCCGAACCGCCCAAGGGTACACGGACATCCGCGCCTACATTGCGCAGCTGGTAGACGAAGTGCTGGCAGCTGCAGAAGAGGGAACGGTGACAGACGAACTGCTTGCAGGATGGGATGCCCTGTTAACCGACTTGGATAGAGCAACCATGCACCTACCGGGTGGCCCTCTTTATGTACAACATTGAATTATGATAAGCAAAAATATAAAAAATGAGTATGCCCCAAAAACGCTATGATGATAATTTCAAGTATATAGAAAAGCGCACTTTCTGCAATTTTTTTGTTGCGGATTCGGTACCGGGAAGTATTATCTAATGTAAATGAGATAGAGAATAATGAAGACAATTTTCCACAAAATCCTGACCACCACAGCCCTGTGCCTTGCGGCCGTTGGGGTGAGCTCGTGCATACAAACGTCCGACCTCGATGCAGCTGATACAGCGCCCCCGCTTTCTGCGGTTTCCGCCGTCAAGCTGCCACCTCTGGCTCAAAAGGCATTAGACAAGACTTTATCCGGAGGATTAGTTCCTAAT
>JAZNGY010000032.1:0-19249 GCA_045576695.1 Akkermansia sp. | reverse complement strand
CACTCCTTCGGAATTGCAACAAATCGGGAATATGTAAGGATGGGGGCAACTCTAGCTTTGGTACCATGCGCTTATTATACCACGCCGAGGTGTCTTTGGAAATTCCGAAATGCGTTTACTCGCGACTTTTTAGAAGTTCCCATAAGAACAAACTATAATAACACTGCTGCGGGAGATGTTGGCCGTACCGTTTATCAGAGCGCATACGGATGGAGAAACCTTACGTAGCGCTCTGCACACAGCAACGGGCGAAGCATGCAGCCGGGAGTTCCGCAGCTTTATTGACGAGCTATACCCCCCGCCCCAAGAAGAGGAGGAGGAGGAAGTATACGATGAAGATGTGGAAGTCTACGATGAAGAGGAACAGGACGATGAGTAATACGGCCTTACAGCTCTATCGATAAACCATCATACGCCGGGGTGATAAACTCCGGCGTTTCTGCGCAAGCGGTGTCGTAATCGACGGCATGCCCGCAATGGGTGAGGTAGCCGCGAGTCGGGGCAAGTTGCAGCATGAGCTCTACGCACTGAGCCACGGTGAGGTGTGTATGGTGCTCGCGCGTGGTGAGAGCATCCATAGCCAGTGCATCCAGCCCCTGCAACAAAGGAGCAGACTCTGCGGGTAGCGCCTTAATATCCGGCACATACCCAAAGGATTCCCCCCCACAGCGGAAAACATACCCGTATGTCTCTACCGAGCCATGCAGCACCGGCACGGGCGTTACCGTTATATCCCCCACAGTAAAGACATTTCCGTTATGATTGTGAGCATCGGGCCGTATATAGCCTTTATAAGTATTCTGAGGGGAAAACGCCCATGCAAACATACTCTTCAATTGAGCCAAACACCCCGCCCCGGCATAAAGAGGCAATTTATCTTCACGCCGCCAGCAAAAAGCGCGCATGTCATCAAAACCTGACGTGTGGTCCAAATGCTCGTGAGTGTAGATAACGGCATCTATTGCGGTCAGATTATGGCGCAACGCCTGTTGGCGCAAGTCGGGGCAAGAATCTACGAGGATTGTAGTTGTATCAGATTGAACGAGGAGCGACGAACGCAAGCGCTTATTCTTGGGATTATCGGAGATACACACATTGCATTGACAACCAATGACCGGAACCCCCGTAGAGGTACCGCTGCCGAGAAAAAGTACTTTCATCATCTGTTTTCCGTTTGAATTACGGGCGATATTATGCCATAATAACCGCAGAACTAAAAGCAAAATATGCTCACACTGCTCAAGATACGCAACCTGGCACTGGTAGATGAACTCGTATGGGAACCCGAGGCAGGCTTTCTGGCCATCACCGGTGAGACCGGCGCAGGTAAATCCGTCATCATGGGCGGTATTTCTCTGCTAATGGGCGAACGAGCAGATAAAGGGCGCATACGCAGCGGTGAAACCCAGTGTACTTTAGAAGCAGCCTTTCAATTACAGAGTACAGCACACATAAACCAGCTGTTGGAAGAAGCAGGTGTGCCACCGTGCGAAGAGGGTGAGCTGCTGATACGCCGCAGCATCACCGCAACGGGTAACAGGCAATTCATCAACAACAGCCCCGTTACCTTACAACTTCTGCGCAAAGTGGCAGGAGGCTTGGTCGACATGCACCACCCGGAGGCCCACAGATCTCTCACCTCTCAAGAACGCCAGTTGGATTTATTAGATGCATATGCAGAAAATACCGCCCAGCTCTCGGCCTACAATGAGGCCTACCGCACCTGGCTCGATGCCCGCGCTGCCTACCGAGCATTGCAAGAGAGCGAAATGGCAAACGAGAGAGAGCTGGACTTTTTGCGCCACCAAGTGCAAGAAATAGAAAGCGCAGGTTTTACAGAGGATGAAGCGGCAGGCTTAGAAGCAGGCTGGCAGCGTGCGCGCAATGCATCGCGCCTGAGGGACACGGCTCTCCCCATGGCGCATATACTGGATGGCGGGGATGACTCCGTACTCAACCGCATGCGCCAGCTTGTGCGCTTGGGGCGAGATTTGGAGCGCTTGGATGCCGATACGGCCAAATGGCTTGCCCCTGTAGAGGGATTGATTGACGAGCTCTGTGACCTATCTGCCAACGTAGAAGATTACGTGGACAACTTGAGCTGCGACCCGCAGGAACAAGCAAGACTCGAAGAGCGCATTGGTCTGTTAGATAATCTGAAACGCAAGTACGGCGCAGATTTTGCAGCCATACAAGAGCACTTGCAACAATGCAAAGACAAGCTAGAGGCTATTGATAACCGCGAGGAAAAACTCGCCGAACTGGCAGAGGTTGAACGCAATTGCAAAGCAACCCTTAAAGTAGCTGCTGCTGCACTGTCTGCCACACGCAGAAAAGCAGCCCCAAAGCTTCAACAAGCTTTCTTGGAACACGCACGGCAACTGGGGTTCCGCCAAGCGCTATTTGAGGTATCACTTACCGAATCTGAAGAACCGGGGCCGCATGGAGCAGAAGAAACGGATTTCTTGTTCGGGCCAAACCCCGGGGAACCGTTAAAGGCGCTGCGTTTGATAGCCTCCAGCGGCGAGTTGGCGCGTGTCATGCTGGCACTCAAAAGCGCCTTGGCAGGTCAAGACGACACGCCTCTGCTGGTATTCGATGAAATTGACGCCAACGTGGGTGGTGAAATCGCACGAGCCGTGGGGCTCAAAATGAGAGAACTGGGCCAAAATCACCAAGTAATTGCCATCACTCACTTTCCGCAAGTTGCAGCATTGGCAAACCACCACTACCTCATCTCCAAAGTATTATCAGACGGGCGCACCGTTTCGCGGCTCAATGAGGTGGACGACGAAGCCCGCGTAAGCGAGCTCATGCGCATGCTCGGCACCGGGGGTGCAACTGCCGCTGCCCATGCCAGAGAATTGTTGCAACATTGAAGAGAACATGCAACAAGTCCGGCTACGTGATATTTGCACGCTTCAACAGTGGGCCCCGCTGCCAAAGCGCAACTTTACCCCCACGGGTTACCCTGTATACGGGGCAAACGGCATCATAGGATTCAGCGACAAATACAACCACCAACAACCGGCCATCGCCATTACCTGCCGCGGTGATTCCTGCGGCAATGCTGTCATCACACAACCGTTCTCCTATATATCAGCCAATGCCATTTGCATAGAAAACATAGCAGATACCGTATTGCAGCAATACCTGTATTACTACCTGAAAAGCGCAGATTTAAGCGCCTGTATATCCGGTGCCGCGCAACCGCAAATCACCCAGAAAAACTTGGGCAACATACAAGTTACCATCTACCCGAAAGAAAGGCAACAATATATTGCCGACACCTTGCATAAAATTGAACAGACCATACTGCTGAGGCAGCAACAACTCGAAGCAGTAAAACAACTTCAAGCCTCATTCTTCCACCGGGTTTTCCCCACGCTGATGGCTGCAGAACATTGCCCAAAACGCCCCCTTCACCAAGTAGCAGACATACATTGTGGCAAAAGAAATGCCGGCGATGCAACACAGACCGGCGAATACCCCTTTTTCAGCTGTGCCAAAACACCACGGCGTATCTCAAACTACACATATGACTGCGAATGCGTTTTATTAACCGGTAACATTGATTTTCAAATAGAGTATTTTCACGGCAAGTTTGACGCCTACCAAAGAGTCTACATCATTGAATCTCGCCATAAGAACACCGCAGCAGTACCTTATCTTTACGCCTTTTTACAACACTATGCACCTACTCTGCAACAACAGGCCGTAGGTGGTATCATCAAGTACATACGCCGAGACATGCTTACGAATATCAGCATACCGCTGCCGGATTTAAAAAAACAACACAGAATAGGCAGCTTCGCCTTGCATACACTCAAGCTCGGCAATGATATTTTACAATCCCTGCAAAAAGAAGAAGAACTATTCAAAAGCGCATTAACCCGCTTTTTTCCGCCCGCATAACACAACAGCTTTTAATGTCAATTATTTTAATTGAAAACAAAGCGGAATATGATAGAATAAAGGCACATGCGCAATAGTTTCGAAGAAGCCGTCAGAGAGCTCTGCCAACGCTACCATCAATATGCACCCGAGGCGTACGAATTCGTACGAGCCGGGCTGGAGCATGCATCAGAGCACTACTGCAAAGAAGACAAAGCCACACATCTTACAGCAGAGCAGCTGTATGCCGGGGCTTGTAGTTATGCACTGAATGAATACGGCCCATTAGCCGCAAAAGTACTGAGTTTTTGGGGGCTTCACACCAATAAAGATTTCGGCGCCGTTGTGTACCACCTGATAGAAGTGGGGGTATTCGGCAAGCAAAAAGGGGACAGACAAGAGGAATTTGACACACTGCCCCCCTTGGAGGCCGTTTTGAACGCCCCTTATAATGGAGATTTGGACGACGAAGAGTATGATGAAAACGATGACGATTTCTGATATCAAGCAAGGTGCGGAGCTTTCATGGCCGGCAGAATGGGAGAAACAGGAAGCCGTTTGGATTTCTTGGCCCCACCGCGATGACCTTTGGCAAGGTGGCCTTGCAGAACTGCACGGCATCTATGCAGATTTGGCCGCAGTTATAGCCCGCTACGCCCAAGTAAGAATTAATGCAGCCCAGCCCTTGCAAGCAAGTATTGAAAAACTTTTGCAGGCACGCAATGTCAGCAACTATGCCCTCTACAATCACCCCACCAACGACGTATGGTGCCGCGACCATGGCGGTATCTTTGTGCGCCGTAACGACGGTGGCATGCAAGTGGCAGATTGGACCTTCAACGCCTGGGGTGGCAAGTTTGCCCCGTGGAATCTCGATAACGAAATCCCCACCCACATGGCAAACTCTTTGCAGTTACCCCGCTTAAGCAGCAATCTGATTCTTGAAGGCGGCGCCATAGAAGGCAACGGCGAAGGACTCATTATCACCACAGAAGCCGTGCTTCTCAACCCCAACCGTAACCCCGGTATCAGCAAAGCGGAGGTGGAGGCAGAACTGCACCGCCTCATGGGCACCAAACAAGTGTTCTGGCTCGGTTGCGGTATTGAGGGTGATGATACAGACGGACACATTGATGACATGGTGCGTTTTGTGAATGCAGAAGCCGCCGTTTCCATCGTAGAAACAGATGCAAAATCCCCGCACTACCGTAACTTGGCAGAAAACAACGAGCGTTTGCAAGACCTGCGCACACCGAGTGGACACAAGGTGGAAATTATCCCCCTGCCCATGCCCGAGCCGCTGGTAGCTAAAGATTGGCGTTTGGAGCAATTACCGGCAAGCTATGCTAATTTCCTCATCTGCAATGAGGGCGTCATCGTGCCTGTTTTCAACCAACCGAAAGCGGACGACAGAGCACTGGGGATTCTGCGCGAGTGTTTCCCCGGCAAGCAAGTTATCGGTTTTGATGCACGGCGTCTCGTCATAGAAGGCGGTGCCATTCATTGCATCACCCAGCAACAACCTCTCTAAAAAAAATTTATAAAAAGCCCCTTTCTCATGTTCAGAGAAAGGGGCTTTTTTTATATCAGAACTTTCTGAGTTGTCTTGAAATGCAGCTTGGCAACATCGCACAGGCGCTCTTGACCATGCTTTGCAACAAAGGCACGCGCCGCTTTGGTAACATGCCCGGCGCAGCCAAGCGGCATATCGCAACCGGCAGCAGCTGCGGTATCATTCATCCACTTCACAAAACGAGCGCGTGCTAAAATTGAAGCCGCAGCCACGGCAACATCGCTTTCTGCCTTGGTGCGTTGCTCTAACTGAACGGGAACCTTGCGTTTACCCAAGGCCGTTTTCAGCACCCACTCATTGGCAAACTGGTCACTCAAGGCCCGCTTGCATGAGGGGACTTTCTCATGCAAAGCGGCTATTACCCTGGCATGCCCCCATGCTAACAAACGGTTGAGATTACCGAACTCGGCATACAGCTCATTATAACGCTTCGGGCCAATGCACACCACCTCGTAAGCAATGCCGGGCAAGCTTGTGATTTTTGCTGCTATGGCTGCAATTTTCTTATCATCGGGTATGGCCTTACTGTCTTTACACCCCAATTTGACCAAGGCATCGGCCGTAGATTCGTCAGAATATACACCGGCTATCACCAAGGGACCGAAATAGTCGCCCTTACCACTCTCATCTACCCCGAAATGCGGTGTTTTATCCACTTTTGACGCAGCGGGCTTTTTGACGGCAGATACCCCCGTCTTGGGGTCTATGAGCATCACAAACTCTAAAAACTCATCTGCACCACTGCCCTGCACCACGAGCTTACCACGCTTGGCATAATAGGCCACATTGACCTTGGGCCCGGCAAAACAAAACTCCGTATATTCACGCTCGGCAGGTTCATACCCTGCGCGCGACTGTAACTTCTTCTTCAGCTCCCGAGCATCGGCTGCATTTAAATCTATTGTGTATTGAGAGGCCATGTGGGCTATACAATGACCCTAAATTGCCCGAAGGTCAATGAAAAAGTAAAAAAAACTCAGCCATGAAACCGAAAATCCACTTGGTGACGCAAAAAAAATTACATAAGTTGCTTTTTTTGCGTGCCAAAGAGAAAAAAATGAGTTACAATTCCGCCAGCTTCTTAAACCGAGCGAATCCACATATATGGCTAATACAATCACAAAAAGAGAGCTTGTTAATAAGATCTGCGCAGAGATGGACAGCGACCTCACGCAGAATGATGTACTTGAAGTAATCCAGAAGACAGTAGACCTTATCACTGAGGCCCTGGGCAAAGGTGACCGCGTTGTTCTCCGCAACTTCGGCACCTTCACCGTTAAGGAAGTTAAGGCCAAGATCGGCCGCAATCCCAAGAACCCCGGCAAGGATGTACCCATCCCCGCCCGTTCCGTTGTGAAGTTCAAGGTCGGCAAGACTCTCAAGGAGGCTGCTGCCAAGGTTAAGTAAGTTGTAACTTTACAGCATACCGAATAAGTGCTCATGGCGTAATTGCCATGAGCCTTTTTTTTATTTGCCCCTCCCCCCCCCCGTAAACAGAGAATTGAGTAGGGGGACTTTCGTCCCCCACACACACCACCGTACGTGCCATTTATGGCATACGGCGGTTTCTCGGCGTGTGATTGGACCCGGAACTAATGTTCCTGCCGCAACTCTTTTATCTCTCCTCGCCGGATACCCTGTCAACTCCTCCGCACTGTTACGTGGATTCGGACTTGCACCGCTTTCCATCTTTCAGTCGAGGCTTCGTACATTTCAGTACTTCTTAGCTCTGCTGCTATAGGTTCTGAGATTTGAGTGGTTGCCCACGCCGTGATTCAGCCCTTCCCACCGGGGTTGTTCGTTTTGGTGGTACTATGGCCTCTGCTGACTCCCTACAGACGGATTGCTCCGCAGCGTTTTCACGCTTTAGTAGGGTCTCACCGAATATGAATATGCTACTTTCCTCCCGCGCCGTCTGCATCTACCTTATGGATTCTTGATGATGTATCGGATTTCGGCACTCATGGCAACCTCGTCCGTCCATCCGGCCTTATATGCAGTTCCTGTTCGTACAGTCGGGATTTCCCCTCGAACTTCCTTTTCCACGGTTCGTTACCTCCCCGCAGTTGTTCTTCAGGTCTGGGATTCCGCATCATCGCGGCTCCGCGCGGACTTTCACCGCAGTGCGCATATCGCGTCGGTCGTACGGAAAAAGCACCCTCTGTGACACACAGAGAGTGCTTTTTCAAAATAATAACTAACGAGGCGATTAGGGCTTCACAACGGAAGCAAGAACCACCGTGCCGTTGAACGGAGTCGTTACATTGGCGGGCATCTCAACCTGAGCCAAGCGGAAGGACTCACCCATCTTAACGGCAGTGATGTCGCCGGTCACGCAGCAGGGGATATCCTTAACGGCGCACTTAACAGGCATCTCGTGTACAATCTGGTGAACAACACCACCCATGCCAACACCAACGGGAGTACCGGTAAGTTTAACGGCAACCTTGGTCTTAACAACGGTATCGGGGGTTACAGCCTCGAAGTCGAGGTGCATGGTAGCGTCGGTCAGGAAGCAGCGCTGTACATCCTTAACCATGGCCAGGACCTCAGTACCATCGAGGTTAAGCTTAACGAGAACGCAGTCGGAATCAGCTGAGTTGAGGAACACGCGAACGTCAGAGAGCTTAGCCTGAACGTTGATGTTGCCTTCAACAGCGGGTCCGTAGATAACGCCGGGTACGAAACCCTGAGCGCGCAGAGCGTTGAGCTTACCGGTGCCGATAACCTCGCGCTTCGTCACATTGAGTGTAAGAGTCGTCATAATGATGAAACTATGTTTGAAATTGTGTTTTGTCTGAGTTCTTCCGACGTCGGTGCGCGGTAAATGTCACCCGCCGGGCTTGTCTCACCCGGCCACGAGGCGCGGGTGGGCGCAAAGAATGCCATTTTTATTAAGAAATGTCAAGTGAATTCGCATTATTAACAAAAAAAACGTTGCAATTACGCTAAAAATCTGCTAGATAGGGGCAACACACAATGAAGAAGTTACTCATAGCAACATTGGCCGCATGCAGTTTGGTGATGGTATCATGCCAACATAATCTTGAATCGGAAAGTGGTCTTTACAATGTAGAATTGAACCACAACCCGAAAGTATTAGCTAAGGGAGTATGGACATGGGGCAAGGGTAATCCTTATGCCCACCAGAAGTCCGGCAAGATATATATATACCCGTTGGATGTATCGAAGGTAAGGAAAAAACACCCCGATACTGCCAGAGTCATGGTTGTACAAATGCATGATTACATGGTACAAGCATTGGTAAAAGAATTGAAAGACCTCAACAAAGCTAATCGTACCCAATGGAGTCTGACAACAAATCCGGCGGAAGCAGATCTCTGCATTCGCACGGCCATCGTAAAATTTTCACCGCAAAAGACGAATCTTAAAGTAGTATCCGCCATCGGCAACACGGTCGGGTCTGTTCCCGGAGTATCCAAAATATTGGGAATCATAGCAGACGGCAATATCGTCATTGAGGGCACCATGAGAGATGCCCGAACGGGGCAACTGCTATTGGCTTTTAAGGATGCCAACCGCAAGACTGTACGACTCTACACAGAAGAGGCCTACAGCAAGACAGGCAACGCAGATGCCAATCTGCAGGAATGGGCCAAAAATATCTCTACAGTAGTACGATTGAGCGGATTTGATAAGCTGGGCAACAGTACCCTGCAAAAGAAAGCAGAAGAACGCTCCTTTTTCGACGTATTCTCTCAAGCTGTATCAGATTCTTTCTGAAACTAGTTCACTGTGTCCACCCCATCCCAAACACCGGGTTTAGAAGAAAGGCTTACAGCCTATTTACGGCATCCGCGGTATGAAGCGCAAGATGCCTCAGCCATTGCGCGGGGCATGGGCATTGATGCTACGGAGCGCCCTGCTTTGCGCGCGTTATTAAAAGAATGGCAACAAAGTGGCAAATTGGTACGCTTGAGCCAATCTCGGTTCACGCTGCGCACCGTCACAGACACTAAGCTTACCGGGCGAATACGCCAATTGCCCAAGGGCAAGCTGCTTTTCATAGCAAATACTACCGGGCAACAGGAGCTGAGCAAACTGTCTGATGATGCCGACACAGGAACAATTGAGCTACCTGTGCAAGCACACCGGGATGCGGGTACAATGGATGGGGATTTGGTAAGAGTAACGGTGCGGCGCAATGCGCCTCGCGCATTCGGCCGACGCAAAGGAAAACCACAACTCACAGAGCTGGCTTTAGAGGTGCGGGTAGATGAGATTCTGGAGCGCAGGCGTGGTACTTGGGTGGGTATATACCGGGCCGGCGGGCGCTACGGTTATTTGATGGGAGATGGTAAAACAGCCCCGGAAAGAGTGAGAATAGCAGCACCGCCACCCGCGGGCCTGCTTTCGGGCATGGTTATTTCTGCGAATATCTTGAATTATCCGCTCGGCAAGATGGAGGCCACAGCCACTATCGACACCGTACTGGGTTGGCCGGATGATGTAGGGGTGGATATAACAACGATTATACACCGCTATACGCTCAGAGACACTTTCCCGCCCGCTGTTTTGCGAGAAGCTGAGCAGTTAAGCCAAGACATACCCACAGAAGAATACGCCCGCCGAGACGATTGGCGGCAAGAGCTCGTATTCACCATAGACCCCTCCACGGCACGCGATTATGATGATGCCATCTGCGTCAAAGAGCTTGCAAAAGACAGCTGGGAGCTTGCCGTTCATATTGCAGATGTAAGCTATTACGTAAAACCCGGCAGCGCCCTGGACCAAGAAGCCCACCTGCGTGGCAACTCCACCTACCTGCCGGACCGAGTTTTACCCATGTTGCCCCCCAAGTTGTGTGATGATATCTGCTCTCTGCGCGCCGGAGAAGACAGGCTCACGCGGCTGTGCCTGATGCGCATTAACCGCAAGGGTGAGGTTTTCCGCGCAGAGTTTCGCAATGCGGTCATTTGCTCTCGCAGTAGGCTTGATTACGGCACTGCACTGGCTGTTATCGAGGGGCGAGGCAGCACACAAGATACCGAGGTGGACCAAGCTATTAAAACAGCGCATAAACTGGCTACCTTGTTGCGTAAACGGCGCATGAAACAAGGTGCCCTTAATCTGGAGGTTCCTGAGCTCAACCTCGTACTGACCCATCAGGGCAAGGTGGAAGACATTGTAACCGAACGCAGTGACGCCGCCCATCAAATGATTGAAGAGTTCATGCTCGCGGCCAATGAGGCCGTGGCACATGCGCTCACGGCAAGCATGACGCCTACCATTTACCGCGTACACGAGGAGCCGGACCCCGCCAAATTACAGACATTTGCAGACACCGCGCGCAGCTATGGTATACGCGTGGGGGCGCTCACATCTCGCGATGAATTGGTAGCAATTACCGAGCAAATCAGCGGGCATGAAGACGAGCAAATTCTCACCACAGCCCTGCTCCGCGCCATGATGAGGGCCCGCTATGCAACCCAAGCCCTCGGGCACTTCGGTTTGGCAAAGTCGGACTATTGCCACTTTACCAGTCCGATTCGTCGTTATGCAGATTTATTGGTACACCGTGGGTTCGACCGCCTAGTGCATGGAAAGCATGCTACCGTACAGCTCCCCCCCATGGGGCAAATGGCAACTATTGCCGAGCATATTTCCGAAACGGAGCGAAACTCTGCGGCAGCTGAAAACGAGGCCAAACAAACAAAACTCGCACAATTTCTGGCAGACGAGTGTGCTGCGGAATCACCGCGCACTTGGGATGGCATCATTACAGATGCCTATCCCCAAGGTTTGGCGGTTGAAATACCGGCTCTCCAAATGAAAGGTTTTGTGGGCGGTGATGAGCTGGAAACCGCATACGGCGCACGCTGGTTCTTCGAGCGCCACACCCGCAGGTGGTCATCTACGGATGGGCGCTTCCTACTACCGGGAGATACCTTGCAGCTCATCCCCTGCAATGTCGACATTGAGTCGCGCTTTATAGACTTCCGGCCGGCAGAAGGCTCAGAAATCAAAACGTAAGCCCGCGCGTATCTCGTGTACCCCCCATTCCGGTGCTTTTACATGCGGGCAACCGCGCTCCCACTCGTGGCGAGCTTCGGGGCGAGCTGAAGATGAACTGAACTGGTAGCCTACTTCCAAGCTGGTTCTCTCGTTAATTTTATAATTAAGCCCTGCATACGCAGCATAGAAGAAACCGACGGCGGTATCATCTTGCTCCGGCTCGCTGTAATAGGTTTCCTCATACGGGTCATATCGTTTATCATACGGATAGTAATCCAGTGATAACCGCTGAACATCCATACCGGCTTTCACCCCTGCGGCTAAACTTAAACTTTGGGTAACGGGTATCTGCACGCGGTACCCGACCATCAGGGTAACAGAGGTGCGGTTATACTCATATTCAAAATATCTCGGGCGGTGGTTCCCCGGTAGCATCATCTCCACATCGCCACCACCGCCGCCAATTCCCAAACCAATTGTTACGGCCTGATATGGGGCAAACTGATTTGTGTATTCTAACTCAAAGCGCCCCATGTTACAATCATACAACTCATTCTCTGAATTGTTGCTAATACCATATGACAGATTGATGGAGAATTGATGCGGACGCTCGGGCTGCACCGCCTGCATCGTTATTTCTCGAATCAGACTATCATCCACCACCTCAGTCGGCGTCGGCTCAACGGCGGCACCCACCATTGCACCCATCATACTCATTGCTACGATTGTTTTATTCATAAAGTCTATTTGTTTTAGATATAATTATCAAATCAAAAATGGTTTTGCAAGCTTAAATAAATTTATTTTTCAATTTTCTCAAAAAATAGCGTTGACAATTCCTACAAGAATGATATAAATAAACCAACAACCGAAAGGAATAACGAATATGAAGAAAACCATCTACACAGCACTGTTCGCAGCCCTGCTCTGCGGTGCAATCGTAACACCACAAGTTACAGCAGATGAGCCCTACAACAGCCCGAAGCGTCAAGTATTAAGAGCGGCACGCAACGGCGATACGGCATTGAAAACGCTACTCAGCCAAGGAGTTAACGTCAACGCTACTGATAGAGATGGAGAAACCGCGCTGATGGAAGCAGCCGACAGCCGCAACGCCGAAGCAGTAAGAGTTCTGATTGCCAACGGAGCCAATGTCAACGCTGCAGATGAAGACGGCGAAACCGCACTGATGATTGCAGCAGACGAGGGTAATACGGAGGCCGTACGCCTGCTCATTCAAGCCGGCGCCAATGTTAATGCTCGAGACGAGGATGGGGAATCAGCCCTTGACAAAGCGCTGGACGAGCGTAACCACCAAGCTGCTGAACTGCTTCGCGCAGCAGGTGCCCGTTGAGGCAAACCACAGATAATTTTCAAAGCTCGGGTAGAATATACCCGAGCTTTTTTGTCTTCTAACTATTTGAAAGTTAGAATTGACGGCAGATGAAGCCGGGAGTATATATAGAGCTCAACAAATACCCGACACGTAAATGAAAGAAATCATTATTTGCAACATCATAGCCGCAACCATTGTCGGTGCGGTGCTAATTCCTCTGGCTTTAGCATCATCATCACCTTACAAAAGCCAAAAAGACGAGGTATACGAGGCCGCAGACAAAGGAGGAGACGCTCTCCGCAGCCTGATGAGCGAAGGTATCAGCATTAACTCTATTGACGAGCACGGCAAAACAGCGCTGATGGATGCGGCAGACAATAATAAGCCACGAATTGTACAGACGCTCATCAACAACGGTGCTAATGTAAACATGCAGGATGAAACCGGGCAAACCGCTTTAATGATGGCAGCAGAAGACGGCTCCACTCAAATTGTCGGCATGTTATTAGATGCTGATGCAGAAACGAAAACACGGGATTACAAGGGAGAAACCGCATTGGAAAAAGCGGAGAAAGCCGGTTTCAGAGACACCTCGGGCTTTATAGGCCGCTCCGGTGAACATTAAATATACCCCGATAACCCCTTACAAAAAACACGGCAGGTATGAGAACCTCATACGCTGCCGTGTTTTTCAGATAACTAGCTCAATTATTGCCACTGCCAGAGGGCACCGCAAACATCGGTTGGCATACGCCAATCAGCGCGGGGAGAAAGCGCGATAGTACCCACTTTGGGGCCATCGGGCACGCACGTGCGTTTGAATTGCTGAGTAAAGAAACGGCGCAAGAACATACGCAGCGTGCTGTCTACCAGCGCCTCATCATACTCACCGGCAAAGGCATGCAAGGCTAAGGCTTTCAATTTTGCGGGCTCGGCACCGTACTTGATGAAATGGTAGAGGAAGAAGTCATGCAGGTCATAGGGCCCGAGGATTTCCTCTGTTTTCTGGTCAATCTTACCATCATCAGAGGGCGGCAACAGCTCCGGGCTAACGGGCGTTGCATTCACATCTCTCAGCACGGCCGCCAGCTCCGGCTCAGCTTTTGTGGCAGAGTACTCGATGAGGCAACGTATGAGCGATTTGGGTATAGAACAATTCACCCCGTACATGCTCATGTGGTCGCCGTTATAAGTGGCCCAACCCAAGGCAATTTCCGACAAGTCGCCCGTACCCACTACCATGCCACCGGTCTTGTTGGCAAGATTCATCAGCAACTTGGTACGTTCGCGGGCCTGCACATTCTCATAGGTATTGGTACGCAGCGCGGGGTCGAAGTCCAAATCTTTGAAATGCAAGAGACAAGCTTCTTTGATATTAACCTCTTTAAAGGTACAGCCCAGCAATTCAATCATCTTGACAGCGTTGTTATAGGTGCGCCCCGTAGTACCGAAGCCGGGCATGGTAAGAGCCAAAATACAGTCATTGGTGCGGCCAAGCAACTTGCAAGCGCGATCACATACCAACAAAGCCAAGGTGCTGTCTAAACCACCGGAGACCCCGATAACCAGAGTTTTAGCATATGCGCACTCTATACGCTTGGCTAATGCGGCAGCTTGAATATTGAGAATCTCTTCGCAACGGTATTCACGTATTGCAGGCTCCGGCACAAAGGGACGCGGCGGCAGATAGGCATATTTCAAATCGCAAGCAGGCACGGCGTCTACCGGGCACAAAATGCAACGGGGCTCCGGCCACTCTGCCTGCAAAAGATTGTCGCAGAATGTACTCTCACTGAGGCGTGCAGCCCCCAAACGCTGCATATCAATATCGGCATACACCACGCTCAGTTTGCGTTCAAAAGGTGTGTTTTGTACAGATATGCACCCATTAACGGCAATAAGAGCCGAACCGCTGCACACGCCATCTTGCGTGCTTTCTCCCACACCGGCACCGGCATGAACATACGCAGCCACACAGCTGCCACTGCGGGCTGCCACCTGGGTGCGTATATACTCTGCACGGCCTGCAATCGTAACAGCCGCCGCAGGGTTGACTATAACACGCGCGCCCTGCATTGCCAAACGGGTGGAGGGTGG
The DNA here is from genome assembly GCA_045576695.1 of Akkermansia sp. Taxonomy (GTDB): domain Bacteria; phylum Verrucomicrobiota; class Verrucomicrobiia; order Verrucomicrobiales; family Akkermansiaceae; genus Akkermansia. Next base: position 4,373 of record JAZNGY010000032.1, on the reverse strand, counting down.
CAGCAAGGCCGTGGCATCATCCCCTATTTCCACGCCGAACTTGAGTTCATCACTCACCTCAAAAATCAGATCGGAACCGATGGGGATGCGGTAGGAATCGCCGTGCGCGCTTACCTCACTACGAGTCAGCATGGCAGCGGGTGAAAATTGACGCCGCTCACTGCTTTCTCTCTTATCAGGTATAATGCTCTTGGGTACAAAACCGCGCACATACCCCCCCTGCACCACAGCGGCAACATTAAACAACTTGTCATCCAGCAGTAGAGGCAACCCCACCACTGCAACAATGGGTAAATCCGCAGTCTGATTTGCGAAACGAGCCAATGCAGCCTCTGCCGCTTTCAGCAAAGTGGGTTGAAAAAACAAATCCGCACAAGAAGCCGCGGTAATGCACAGCTCCGGGAACACTACTACCGTGGCCCCTTGCGATGCAGCCTGCTCGGTGGCTGCAATTAGCTCTGTAGTGTTATACTCAACATCCGCAACGCGCACGCGCGGAACCGCCGCAGCCAATCTGTAATAGCCGTATGTGCTCATCTCAATGCATATTCTGCCATATTCTCGGCGAATGTCAATCAAAATGGCAGCGTAAAAATAACGTCATACCTCAACTCTCGCCTTGTAGGTAAAGAATCAGTATGATAGAAAGAGAATTACCATGAAACCGCGTATCAAAGCCATCATGATGTGTGCTGCCATGCTTACGGCAGCCCTGCCTGCATATTCGCAGCAAGAGACTGCGGGACCCCAAAATCCCTTAATGGTACTCATGCAAAGCGGAACCGTCGCAGAACTGAAGGGCCTTATTGCCGAGGGGTTTGACGTCAACATGCGTGACGCAGAAGGTAACACCCCGCTGTTGCTGGCCGCAGTGAACCGCCGCACAGACCTAATGTATGTGTTGCTGGAAAACGGTGCAGATGTCAACTTTGCCAAAGAGCCCGGAGTTACAGCATTAGGTATTGCCTGCATGTTTGATGACTGGTCCATGATTGATTTGCTTATCACCCATGGAGCCGATGTTAACTACTGCGCCCCTAACGGGGAAAGCACGCTTTCCATGGCCTGCGCTCAGGGGGCGGTCAATGCCGTGCAAATGTTATTGACGGCTAAGGCAAACCCCAATGTGGTAGATTCTAAGGGTGTTACCCCCTTATTGCATGCCGTGATGAACAACACGGAGAACAGCCTTTCCATCGTTGAAATGTTGGCAGAAAAAGGTGCCGATGTCAACTTGGCCATGCCCAACGGGTTCACACCGCTGATGGGCGCAGCCCAGATGGATGACATTGGCATTGCCGAGCTTTTAATCCGGCACGGGGCAAACGTTAACGCCCGCCAAGGCGTGGCCAATGGTCCCTCTGCGCTTTCCATTGCCGTTGCTCTCGGCCACAGTGGCATTGTAGAACTGCTCACCGCCAACAAGGCAGATATTTCCGTAGGCATTAACGCTCAAACGTCTCTGTTGGCTTATGCCTCCATGCTGGCTCGTGCAGATATCATGGAGCCGCTACTCAAACACGGTGCCAACGCCAACACGAGAGACGCACGCAGCAACGCCACCCCGTTACATGTTACGGCCACCGGTAACGCGCTCATGATAGACTCCATCAAACTCATGGGGGCCGCATCTCTGCTTCCCCGCCATGAAAGCAAGATGGATGCAGCTTGGGCTTGCCAAGCTCTTATCGACAACGGTGCTGATGTGAACGCAGTGGATAACGAAGGCACCACCCCCGCCATGATTGCAGCTATGGACGGATCACCCGAGACACTCCGCATTCTCATTGACAATGGTGCAGACCTCAACCGTGCCGACAATGCGGGCCGCACGCCCCTGATTCTCGCGGTGCTCAGTCCCGAGGCCAAGGCTGATATTTCTCTTTCTCTCGTTACCCCCAATGTAGCAGCCCAAGTAAAACCGCACGTGGTTGCCAGCATGAAGGAATACCCGGATGTGGAGAGCACGGTCAAGCTTCTGCTCAGTGCCGGTGTAGACGTTAATGCCAAGGACAAAGCAGGCAAAACAGCCCGCGACTACGCCACAGATGCTGAGGTCATCCGCCTTTTGGATGAAGCCGCTGCAAAATAATGCAGATTCAAGAACTCAGAGAACGCCTGAAAACGCTGGCAGAGCCACGTTTTCAGGCGTTTGTCTCTTCCCTTATACCGGGGGAGCAACACTTGCTGGGTGTACGCTTACCCATTTTGCGAAAATTAGCTAAAGAAGCAGCACGCAGCAATCGAGAAGAGATTTTTAACGAGCCAACACCCCCGCAAAGCATGGAAGAATGCTTACTGCGGGGCATGTTGCCCGGCTATGCAAACAAAAGCGTGGAGCTCGAACAGAGATTGCAAGAATTGGCTCGATTTGTCCCGTTTATCACCAACTGGAGCATTTGCGACTCATGCTGTGCCACTTACAAGTTTGCGAGAGAGCATCGAGAACGCGTATGGGACTTTCTGCAACCTTACCTTTGTTCAGAGAAAGAGTTTGAGGCCCGATTCGGGCTTGTGATGTTGCTCAACCACTTTATACAGCAAGAAGAATGGGTTGCGAGAATCGTGGGTGTGTTACCGAGCCTACCCTGCAAGGGCTACTATGCAGAGATGGCAGCCGCATGGCTACTTTGCGAAATTCACCTGCGTTACCCAACTTTGGCAGCCACGCTCCTTGCAGAGCCTACCCCATTATCCCCCGCCATACGCAACCGCGCATTGCGAAAAATACGAGAATCCGCACGCAAAGGTTGAGCTAACCGGCTTCTGAGGTGTAATTTCAAGCTGTTTTTTGAAAATTAGAGATTCTGTGGGGTCACTATTCGTATATGAAAAGCTCTACAGATAATGACCACATCAGCATTTTCGGCTCTGCCGATGTAGCAAAACCATTGCCGAGCAAGATGTTTCCCAAAATGCCGATGCATGCGGAAGAATGCTTTCAACTCATTCGCGATGAATTGATGCTGGATGGCAACGCCCGCCAAAACCTTGCCACATTCTGTCAAACTTGGGATGACCCGCAGGTGCACAAGCTCATGGATTTGAGCATCAGCAAAAACATGATTGACAAGGATGAATACCCGCAATGCGCAGAAATTGAACAGCGATGCGTGCGCATGATTGCCGACTTGTGGAATGCCCCCGACCTCAATGATGTCATCGGTTGCTCTACCATCGGCTCCAGCGAAGCCTGCATGTTGGGTGGTATGGCCGCCCTGCACCGCTGGCGTGCTCGCCGTAAAAAAGAGGGTAAACCCACGGATAAACCGAATCTTGTGTGCGGCCCCGTGCAAATATGCTGGCACAAGTTCTGCCGCTATTGGGATGTTGAAATTCGAGAGGTACCGATGGCACGCGACCGCTTCTGCATGGATGAGGCAGAAATGCTGAAACGCGTAGACGAAAACACCATTTGCGTGGTGCCTACATTCGGTGTTACCTACACCGGGCAATATGAGTTTCCCGAGCCCATTTGCCAAGCGCTCGATAAACTGGCTGCCGCCGGCGGTCCGGATGTAGATGTACACGTGGATGGCGCCAGCGGTGGTTTCCTGGCCCCCTTCCTTGCACCGGATATCCGATTCGACTTCCGCCTGCCGCGTATCAAATCTATCAGCTCAAGCGGCCACAAATACGGGTTGGCGCCGGTGGGTTGCGGCTGGGTCATCTGGCGCAGTGTGGCAGACATGCCGCAAGAGTTGACGTTCGCCGTCAACTATTTAGGTGGCAGCATCCCGACCATTGCCCTCAACTTCTCACGCCCTGCCGGCCAGGTCATCTCGCAATATTACACCTTTGTACATTTGGGTAAAGAGGGCTACAAGCGGGTACACCAAGCCGCCTATGATGTTGCGGCCTATCTTCACAAAAAAATCGCCAAGCTCGGCAAGTTTGAGTTCATTGCCACCGGCAACCCGCAGACGGATATCCCCGCCGTGTGTTTCTACATGAAAAAAGGTTATGACCCCGGTTACAACCTCTACGAGCTCTCGGACCGCTTGCGCGCCCGCGGTTGGCAAGTGCCGGCATTCAGCTTACCGGATGATGTATCAGACATTGTCGTGATGCGCGTGATGGTACGCCGCGGTGTAACCATGGACATGGCAGACCTGCTCTTGAAAGATATGGAGCGAAGCATGGATTTTTTGAGCAAACACAAGCCGAGCGTTCACACAGACGAAAAGGAGGCCCCTGTGTTTAAGCACACCTAAAGCACGACCCTTTCCTTATCATTGAGTAGGGGGACTTTCGTCCCCCTCTCACACCACCGTACGTGCCATTTATGGCATACGGCGGTTTCCAATCAGCGTTTGAGGAGTTGATAAAAAGAGATATATCCCTCTGCCCGCAGCCATGCGTTATCCATGCAG
>JAZNGY010000031.1:0-45319 GCA_045576695.1 Akkermansia sp. | reverse complement strand
ATCTTACCCCGGGTTCCGCCGCTGACGCGGCTGCACCCGGGGCTAGTGGTCCGCCGCCCCGCTGTCACGGGGCTTAGGAATTCGGCTCACTTTCGTTCGCATGTATCTGCTCGACAAACTCCGATTTATCAACCGAAAAGTTTAACAGAGCGAAACGAAAATAAGCGAGGGGCTTATTTTTCCTTTGTGCGGTTGTAACAAGCATCCTGTGGAATTCAAACGGCGCGCTAAATCGGAAGTTGACATGGGGTGACAAATCAATCGGAGCATGGGACTTTAGTCCCATAAATACGCGTGCGGCCAATCTATAAGAGGGACTGAAGTCCCTCGCGCCGATACGACTCAACACCGCAAAAACCGCCATTTTAACTCCCGCTTTCCCACGCGGTTGAGAATCCGCCTCCCCAAAACTGCCATATCGTTTCATTTCTTCCCATTTTCTTGCAAAAAACTTACATTTAATCACTTTTGTGCTTGATAAGCGGGGGGAGGGGCCTGTTAAAGTACCTTCATACCTCAAGAGAAGCGTCTTTTGAGGCAACAGTCGTTTCTAACTTCAACTATTTCACGATTATGGAAGAACAAAATCGATTGTGTTTATATTATTGGGGTTAATAATGATGGATTATAGAAGTGCAAGCCCATATGGGGGAGGCTCGCCTGACACGATGACTTATGCATTGAAAGCCATCATAGCAGTCGTGGTGGCTATTTCTCTTTTGTATTTAGCTTGGCTTGGGTGCAGTGATTCCCGGAAAGGTACGAATAAGTACGGTCCTTCGCTGAAGTACCCGGATGAAGAAAAAGGTGAATCTGCACAAGTTTAAGCTCAGTATTGACAGATATCAACTGTTATGGTATAACGCGCGGCGTATGAAAAAACTTATTCCCGTACTGATTTTGGCTTTGGGCTTGTCCTCTTGCGCCGTTAAGACCGTGAGCCGTACAGAGCTCTTTACACCTAACGCTGCCACTCTTATCAACACTGACGAGTTGACGAAGATGAAGTACTATGGCAGCGATGACCAGTATGATTACTATACCCGCGGTTTCAGCCGCTTGCGTGTAGCTAAGAGCGAGCAGTCCATCCCCGATGCCGCCCGCTTCACCTTTAATAACTGGCAGGGTGGCAAGCTTTACACCGACTGCATTAAGGAGGTTGGCACTGCTAAAGTGCAGGGCCTTATCAATATTCTGAAAGGTGCTCAGGTGCTGTAAGTAACAGCACTCGGCCCGCAAGTTGTCCACTTGGATAGTTATCCCTACAACTTGCAAATTCTGCTAATTGTTAAAATTATAGCAAAATATAAGGCTGTATAAGCATTTTGGCTTATATGGCCTTATATTTTGCTATAGATGCGCGATTTTGATAGAATGTATAGTAAAATACGCGTGGGAACAATTAGAGAAATTGAAATATTTATCCCGTAAATTGTAATTTAACGGGGTGTTTGATGTGAGCGAAGCGAACCAAATTTTTGAGCCTCGCCGTATGGCGAGGCGGTATATGATAGCCTAGGGTACAGCCGCGTTAGCGGCGGAACCCTGGGTCCGGAATAAACGTTATTCGAACCCCGCCGAATGGCGGGGTGGCATAATGCGTGGTGTTAGTATTTACGATGATTTTGTAATCGAAGATAATGGAAATAAATACCTTATGACATCTTGCAACCCTCTATGCCACCCCACCATCCGGTGGGGTTCCAATATATTTTTCATCTTACCCCGGGTTCCGCCGCTGACGCGGCTGCACCCGGGTCTACCATATGCCGCCCCGCATGCGCGGGGCTCAAAAATTCCGCTCGCTAACGCGAGCCATCTGCTCGACAAACTCAAATTTTTCAACCTAAAAGTTCAATCGTGTAATGATAAAAACTCGCCCCGATGATCAGTCGGGGCGAGTTTTTGAAAGGTTTCTTGCGGTGAAAAAGCGGAGAGTAGACTCTGCAGTAGCCACGCTTGTTTTCACCGACTACCTGCACTCATGTATTCTCGATTAGTCATTGAGGCGAGAATACTCGTACTTGGACTCGAAGCCGAGCTCCTCGGGGAATTCGGAGAAGCCGGACCAAGTGTTGTACTCTTTGAGACCGCTGCGGCCGCAGCTGCCTTGGTAGGGAGGACGGTAGGTGCACTTGTAGGTGGGAGCCCAGAAGGTAACGAGCTCGTACAGACCATAACCCATGCGGGTGGCAGTGCGGGTAAAGCCCTCAACCAAACCAACGGAGTAGCCGGCGTAGTTGCCCTCGGCATTGTTCCAACGGAGGATGGTCACGGGGATTTCCTCAACGGCGAACAGTACGTTACCGATAGCACGGCCAAGCTTGCGGGTGGCGGTGTACTCAGATGCAGGCGGAGCCTGTATGTCGGCATACGTCGTGCCGGCGAGTGCGAAAAGAAGTGTAGAAAGGAGTAAGCGCTTCATGACAAAATCAGTGATACCATATTGTACTCGTCCTTGCAAGAAAAAATCTGCGGAATTCTCAATTTTTCTTCAAATTTCTCTTAGCTGCGGGGCTTAGAGTTGAATTTCGGTGTTGATTTCTTCATCTGTGAGGTAGCAACCGGGGTCGGAGCCGAACCAGTGGCCGTTGGCAAATGCCGCGCGGGTGCGGAAACCGCCGCCGCACAGGGCAAAATGCTTGCAGGTGGCACAGCGGCCGGAGAGCAGCTTTTGGCGCTCCAACGGGTCATCTGCCCCGCGAAGCTTTTGGAGCTCTGCGGCAGAGGGCTCGGATGCCGCTTCCCAAACCTCGCTGAATTTCTGGGTTTTAACGTTGCCGAGGGTGACAGACTGCCAGAATTGGTCGGGGTGGATATTGCCTTGCGCGTCAATGTTGGCGATACCGCGGCCGGAGGAGTTGGCGCCACCGCCGTTCCAGCTCAGCAGCTTGAGGGTTTGGGCAGCCAGCGGGTTGCCTTCGCGCAGTTGTTTGAGGAGGATATAGATGCCGTCTGCCGGTTGGGTAACGGTGAGCAGCTCTCGCGTTTCGCCGCTGCGGTGCCATTTTTCTGCACGGGCAATAAGCATATCGAGCGCGGCGCGGGCTTCCTCGGGGTGCAGGCTGGCTACATCTACACCACGCCCCGTGGGTACCAGGTGGTAGAAGCATACACGCTGAATCCCCTCTCGCTCAATGAAGTTGAGTATCTCCTCCATGCTTTGAACGTTGTTGCGGGTGAGGGTGAGACGCAGGCCGGTTTTCTGCCCGGCGTTTTCGCAATGCTTGAACCCGCGTATGGCGCCATCGAACGCACCTTGCACCCCGCGGAAGGCGTCATGCACGGCGCCGATGCCATCTAACGAGATGCCCACATAGGCCACGCCCAGCTTCTTGAAAAGCTCTGCATAGTCTTTGGTGATGCGGGTGCCATTGGTGGAGATGGTTACTTTGAGACCGCGCTCCGTAGCGCGCTCCAAAATTTTGGGCAGCTGCGGGTGCAACAGGGGCTCGCCACCCGAAAGCAGCAGGGCATTCACCTTGTAATCTGCCAAGTCATCAATTACGGCGCAGCATTGCTCCCTCGTGAGCTCGCCGGGGTATTGCTCTGCATGAGAGTCTGCATAGCAATGCACACAGCGCAGGTTACAGGTGCGCGTAATGTTCCATACCACGATGGGTTTGCGCGTGCGGGAGGAGGTGGGAGAGCAGGCGGCGGTGCTGGCATGCGGCCCGTGTTGGCCGTGCCCCAGCCCGTAGCGTATGTGGTCTGCGGGCTGCTCTGCGCCGCACCAAAGTCTTGTAATATTAATCATTTGCTGCTGAGTATGTGTAAAATTATTCGCCTTGTCGGCATGCTGCCGGTATGTAGTTGCAGAGGGGTTCTGCCCCCATCATGCCCAAACCGGAGCCATAGGCGCGGGCACGGGAGCCACCGCATACCTTGCGGTACTCGCACTTGCCGCATTTGCCCCCCAAGGCATCATCATTGCGTAATTCTGTAAAAATGGGGTGTGTGCGGTACAGCTCTGCCAAGTTGTCGGTGCGTACGTTGCCGGCGGTAAGGGGTAAGAAGCCACTGGGCTGCACCTCGCCCGTGTGAGAGATGAAGAGCACGCCCTTGCCATCGCGGGTGGGTACCATGTGGCGCGGCGGTTGCCCGCCTTTGCGGGCGGCTTGCATGAGCACGCGGCGGTAGTGGTGTCCCTCTGTGGTTTTAATGGCAAAGGGCAACTCGCTGCGCAGCTGTTCGAGCCGGTTCCATACGGCCTCCAAATCTTGTGCCGTGGGTAAATCTTCTTCTGTGGCGCGCCCTGTGGGCACCAGTACGAACACGCTCCATACATCGGGCTTAATTTGCTTCATCAGCTCGATGAAGGCATCCATCTCGGGCAGGGTGGATTTTGCCAGCGTGGTGTTGACTTGCAGCTGTATGCCTGCCTCCATCACGGCCTTGGCCACTTGCAGGGTGCGCTCAAAGGTGTGCGGCACCCCGCGGAAGCGGTCATGCGTTTCTTGCGTGGCGCCATCCAAGCTCAGGCTCAGGCTCACCACGCCTGCTTCTCTCAGTCTGCGGAAGTCGGTATGCACCAAGCGCGGGGTGGCAGCGGGGCTGAGTGCTACGCGCAGGCCTTTGGCGGCGGCTCTCTCGATGATGTCGAAGATGTCGGCACGCATCATGGGGTCGCCACCGGTCAGCACCAGCATCGGCGGGCGCAGCTCGGCAATCTCGTCCACCAAACGCATGGCTTCTTCATGCGTCAGCTCATCGGGGTGGGCCTTGGGTTGGGCAATGGCGCGGCAATGCTTACATGCCAAGGCGCAGGCTCTCGTTACCTCCCAAAACAGGATAAACGGCCGCTCATTAAAGTCTATGGCTGCTGAGTGTGGATGCATAGCGTGCTTGTATTCTACACGCACGTGCGCACTTTGGCAAGGCTAAATCCCGACCGTAACGCAGGGAATGACACATGCCGGCGTGTGCCTTTACTGTGGCTCATCGCCCGGGGTGATGCGGTACAGAAAATCCTGCGGATTGCTGTAGAGTATTTTGCCGGCCTTGCGTTCTTGGTAACCACCGCCGCCCAGCTCAATGTAAAGCCCGTCTTCTTCAAAACGGGTGGCGGCAATATCCCAATCAAGGTAGCGAGAGCCAACCGCAACATTACCCACATGCACAAAGGTTTTGGCATCCGTTGCAGAGCGGCGGTAAATGCGCAGCAGGTAGGTTTTGCAGCCACTGGCGTATTCTTCAATCAGAACCAGAGTGTTGCCCGCCTCATCTGCCATCCACCCGTTCCAAGCATAGTAGTAGCGATGGGTGGCATACAACCAAAATAATTCACCTTGCGGTACTTCCTTTTGTTGCAGCATCGCATCGCCCCGTTGGTCTAATTCTACACTCCAGAGCAAGCCCGGCAGGGATTCGAAGTCAATGCTGTCTATCTCTCTCATGCTGCGGCCCAACACATGGCAAAGCGGTTGCTTGGTGGATAAGCCATGCTTGTGCATGCGCAGGGGCTTGTTGTGGTTGTATGAATCTGAGCCGAGGTCTGCTTTCTCTTCTTGCGCATCGAAAGCGCGGCAGGTCTCCTGCGGGTTTTCAAAATAATGAAAACATTTTTCCACTTTGAGATTGCCGTTGGGGGTAGAATAGACTACCGTGAGGGTTTTGGCGCGGTTATCTATCTTGACTTCTTCGGGGCAGAATGTCAAATGCTTTGTGATAAACGTATAGCTGCCGGCTTTTTGGTAAAAATGCCCATCTTTGTTTTTTACGGCGGTGAACACGGTAAACACGTGTTGCTGTGTGCCGCATCCCGGCTCTGCCATAAAGACGATGACGCTGCCGCTCGGGTCGGTAAACCAATGGTCTTTGGTTGTGCTACCTGCGGCCATGCTCAGTTGCAGTAGGTCTGCCACGCGCTCTGCGGGTATGGGCTGCTCCCCCGTCCAGTAAACGGCATTGGCCGGATTCTCTCCTACGCTGATGCGCTGCGGCGAGCCGATGGCGGCGGCCTCGGCTGTCAATGCGCGTGTGGCTTCATTATCGTATCTCGCAAAGGGGGTAGCTGTGGCATGGTGTGTACCGAAAACAGCGGTCAGCAGGCTGATGAGAAGTCGGGGATTCATGGCGCACTCATTGTACACTTTCCGGTGTGCTTTGCAAGTAAAAATAAAACAGGCGAATCTAATGCAGATTCGCCTGTTTCAGAAAATCTTCCCGAACGGGTTGGGTTATTTAGGCCTCAACAGCGGGGGTTACGGCAGCAGCAGGGATTTCCTCCTTGTTGGTGAAGCGCCACTTAACCTTGTTGCGCTTGTTGGCGGAGCGAGCCTTGCGGCGCTTCTCTTCCATGGGGTTTTCGAAAGCACGACGACGGCGCATTTCCTCGAGGATGCCCTCGGTGTCGAGCTTGGTCTTAAGGCGCTTGAGAGCGCGGTCGATCGGTTCTCCTTTACGTACGGTGACGGAACGCATGATTGTGTGTGTGTTTGTTAGTAATTGTCCGGGAACGGGCAGGCAGGATACAACATCTGCCCCCGTCTGTCAAGATTTTTCACGAGTTTTTTGCATTTTTTTCACAATTCTTCATACAGAAACGCAAAAAAGGCACTAAAATCAGCTGATAACTGCCGGATGAAAAACTTTTGGCTTGCTACGCGCATGGGCGTATGCTAGGCTCATGCCTGTTATGGAACCTGAATCACCTCACCTAAGGGGAAGCCTGGTCGTCTTTGAAGGAATTGACGGCACGGGCAAGTCTACCCAGATCCAATTGCTTGCACAATATCTGCGCGCACGGGGACTGGAAGTTGTAACGGATTTTGAACCAACACGCGGCGAGTGGGGCATGAAAGTGCGCAACGCTGCGCTTTCCGGCGAGAGACTGAGCATTGACGAGGAAATCTATTGTCTGCTTCAAGACCGCCGCGAGCACGTGAGAGAGCTCATTGAGCCTGCGCTGGAGCGTGGCGCTTGGGTTTTGTTGGACCGCTACTATCTCTCTATGATGGCATACCAAGGGGCCACCGGTGCCAATGTAGAGGATATCAGGTTGATGAATGAGGAGTTTGCCACCATACCCGATGTGGCATTTTGGCTGGATATACCGATAGAAATGGCCATGGAACGCATGAATGCCCGTGGTAATGGGCATGATGCCTTTGAGAATGAGCCGTTCTTGCAAGCCTGCCACGAGATATACTCTGCCATGGAGATGCCGTGGTTACACCGTATTGAGGCTGATGGCACCGTGCAGGAAACCCAAGCCCGTATTCGCGAGCTTATTCGCGAAGAGTTGGGGGTATAAGGCTACTGCTTCAGAAGTTGAGGGTGAAATGAAGCACTGCAAACGGCAGTGCTTCTCCCTGAAAACGGGTGATTTCGCCCCGGTGCACAAACCCACATTTAAGCAAGACCCGTTGGCTTGCCATGTTGTCCGTGTGGGTAAAGGCGTGAGCCGTATCGAGTTGGGGGTGGCGCTCTCTGAGCAACGACAGGAAACGCTGTAAAACGGCGGTGGCCAAGCCTTTTCCGTGGTAGTTTACCCCGTACCAATAGGCAATCATCACCTCATTGTCGCTCTTATTCGGGGGAATGTTGGCTTTAATGCACCCCGCAAGTTCATCCTCTACCGTGACTGCCAAATGGGGTAGAGGGCGAGTCATGCATTTGCTGACAATTTCTTCCGCATGTTTTGGTAGAAACGGTGTAGGCAAGGTGAGGTGTTGGCGAACTGCTGCGGGGCTGAGTAGCTCGAACACACGCTGCGTATCATTCGCGCAGAAATGACGCCAGCTGAAATGCAAGGGGTGGCTCATGTTTAGGCGTTGCGGTATTCAAAATGGTACACTTCGGCAGGTGTATCGGCTCCGGTATCGTACGCTATTTCCGCGGTACAGCTAAACCCACAATGTTCAAGCACTTTGGCACTGGCCGTGTTGTGTTTGAGCACACGGGCGTATATGGTGTTGTGCTCGGGCATGAGGAGGGGGATGAGCTGCAGCATCAACTTTACGGCTGCTGTGGCATAGCCTCGTCCGCGGTACGCCGTGCCCAGCCAGTAGCCTATCTTGATATCTTGGTCGCCGTTTGCCGCAGTGGTATATTCTGCCCCGATGCCGCCAACAATGTTGCCGTTGGCACAGATGGCGTATCGGCAGCATGGTTTGGAGGTGGTGTCTTGTATAAACTCTTGCGCATGGTGCAGCTGATAGGGCGTGGGTATCAGCAAGTTGCTTGTCATCTCTGCCGGGGATATGAGGTGGTGCAGCGTGGCCGTGTCTGCCGTCTCCCACGGCTTGAGGGTGAACGTATGGTCTATGATATCGCGCATGCTGCGCGTGTATTGGTATGCCTCGCTGAACGGCAGTTGCCTGCCGTTATACTCCGTTATTTTGCCATTGCAGGTAAAGCCGTTTTTTTCTAACACGCGTTGGCTGGCTATATTCTCACAATGGGTAAAGGCAACAATGCTGCGGCATTGCGGTGCCAGCGCCGGTAGCAGGGGCAGAAACTGCTGCATGGCACGCGTGGCTATGCCTTTGCCATGGTATGCCGCTCCGTACCAATAGCCTGCCATTTGTATGGCGGCATCGCCTCCCGGTGGGTTCCCCAGCCCTATGCAGCCGGTTAGCTCACCATTAACCCATACGCCGAAGTGCGGTAAATGTTGTGTTATGCAGCGGTTGATGAAATCCTGTGCGTGTTCAAGTTTGTAGGGGGTGGGCAAGGTCAGGTATTTCAGTACACCGGGCGAGGTGATGAGGTCGGTAACGCGCTGCGCGTCTTCTGCACGAAAAGGGCGTAATGAGAGTGATTCTGCGGGCATGGTGCGGTGGGGGTCAGACTTTTCTTCTTGCCCATTTCAAACCGCGTAACATGCGGTTGAGAATGAGGTATTCTACGGCCATGTCTACTGTAAAGAGCAGCCATATACCAACAAGTGAAAGCGTATCAAACCAGCAGATGCTCCATATGTAAAGGCACAGCAGGCGGAAGAAGCCCATGCAGCCGTAAGATACATACATGACCCGCCGTGTGTCGCCCGCGCCGCGCAGGCACATCTTAATCATCAGCATGGCGGCGTAAAAGGGCTCGATGAGGAGGAATACTTGCACCACGGGTATGGTGGCACTGCTTGTATTGCCGGCGTTGGACGCGAAAATATCTACGAATATCTCGGGGAATAAGAAAAATATGACCCCCATGCACCCCATGAATACAACGCTGTAGCGCACACATTTTTGCACGGTCTCATACGCCAATCTGACGCTGCCTGTGCCCAGATATTGCCCCACAAGGGTGGCACCTGCCATGCCGATGGCAAAGCCGGGTAAGAAGCTGAGCGACTCGATGCGTATGGCTATGTTGTGCGCACCCACGTAGGCATCGCCCAAGCGTGAGATAGTGCTGAGTACGAAAATTTGAATCAGCCAGATACCCCCGATTTCGATGGCCTGGGGCAAGCCTATGGCGAGGATGCGGTACATGCTGCGCCAGTTTGGTGCCAAATCTTGCAGCCGCAGGTGGATGGGGGGTACATAGTTATCTTTTTGCTCGTTGGCATAGGTGTCAATATCTTTGCCTGCCAACTTTTTGCGCATGTGCATGGAGCGGCGTGCCAATATGCCCACCAAAATGGCGGCTGCCGTTGCCATGCCCAAGATCATACCCAAGGCCAAACCTTCGATAAACATGCCGAAGCATTTTACCAGCACGAGGCTGAACACGATGTTCAGGCCATCTACCGCCAGCATGATGAAGAAGGGTGTGCGCGTGTCGCCGGCACCGCGTAGCGCCGCATTTACCGCAAAGATGATGCCCGAGAATACCGCCACCCAGCACCCTATGTGCATGTAGGTTAGCGCTACTTCTTGTGCGTAGTCGCTCAAGCTCAGTACGGTCGATACGAGGAAATCTGCCGTCAGGTACATGAGCACGGCAGATGCTATGCCGGCAAGGAAGCCCAGCACGGCTGCTTGGTTGGCTGAGTAGTTTGCCTCGTTAAATTTTCGCGCCCCCGTCATGCGGCTGACAATAGCCGTTGCCCCCATGCCAACGGCACCTTGCATGAGAAAGCCCAACCACATTATATAGCCCGTTACGCCTATGCCCGAGGCTATTTTCTCGGTCACATCTTCCGGTGTGTCCATGTGGGTGGCAAGGTAAAGCGAAGTAGAGGCGCAGATAAAGCTCAGCACCTGCTCCAACAATGGCCACTTGGCAATGGCTACAATTTGCCGCGGTAAACTGAGGCCTGCCAACCTGCCGCCGAGCTGTCTTTTACCTTGCAGCGCGGCGCGTACTGCTCCTTCTCTTCCGTTACCTGCTCCCATGTAGCCATCAGAATAGCACATTTATGTGCCGAAGAAAAGAAAATAATGTTGCGCCTATAACAGTTTATTTTTGCGAGAATGTTCTCTTTTGCTCCGCCTGCAAAATCGGTGCAGGGGGGGGATGAAAATTGTAAGTGGGGCTTGTCCGGTTAAAGCCCGGCAAGGTACAATGCTGCGGCCAAAACAGGGGGCGTTGCCTCCTTATTTTTCCTGCTGCGGGTGCCCCGGCCAAGCGGCTTCCGGCTCTTGAGAAATGATGACCTCGCTGCCTATGTCCGTAATGTCAAAAAGGGTATCTGCAATAAAGCCGGGGGTGCGAATACAACCTTGGGAGAGACCTTTGCCGGCTCTTACCTTGCCGGTGTGAATACCTACGCCATCATAGGTAAGTCGCTGCCAGTTATCCATTCTTGACCCTAAAAACTCACCGCCGGGGGGTACTTTATCTACGCGAGAATCTGCACCGGATACTAAGCAAATGTCATTTTCATCTACAATGACGCCCCAAGTGGTAGAAGCATACTTCTTCTTTTTTTCTAAAATGCGGAAGGTGCCCACAGGGGTTTCTTTGCCGGCTTTACCGGTAGAAACCGGCCAATCTGCCGCCACTTGTTCGTTTACATACAGGCGCCCGCGCTGTTGCTCCAAACAGACGTGAATAATGCTTTGCGGGGTGGCTTTTTTGAGCAATTCTTTATCCATGAATACCTCCATGGTGGTGGGGTAATCTTTTTGGTTGACCTGCAAAAAATCATTGTATGTTTGCGGGGGCGTGGTCAGCTCTGTGCAGGCACTCAGCAGCACCGGTAGAAATGCTAACAGCTTTTTGTGGGCATGGTAGTTGAACATACCGTTTCCGTGTATAATGTTGTCAGCGGATGATAACAGGGGTGCCTACCGGGGTGTTATCGAAAAAGATTTGTGCCATTTCTCGCGGCAGACGAATGCAGCCGTGGCTTTCGGGGGCGGCTGTTACCAAGCCTTCGTGCATCCAGATGCCGTCTTTGGTAATTTGCATGCCGAAGTTCATTTCCGCTCCCTTGTAGATACCGCCTGCGGGTATGGGTTGGCCGGTTGTGTAGTTGTCCACCAGCGTGTTGCCTGCGGCATCCACAATGCTGCCGTAGGTTGAGGATTTGTGGTCTATGTCTTTAGAGATAATGGTGAACGTGCCCAGCGGGGTAAGATGCCCCGCTTTGCCGGAAGAAATGGTAGACTTGCCCACAATCTGGTTGCCCACGTAATAGGTAGCTTGTTGCAGTTGTGTGTCAATCACAATGCAATGTTGCCCGGTTACATGAGCGGGTTTGTCCCAGAACCCGTGGTTAACCACTTGATTGGGGGTGGCTTTGATGGTTTTGGGCTTAAACGCGTACCCGGTGTTTCCCGGGGTATATGGGTACTTTTGTGCGGTGCAGGCCGTCATCAGGGCTGCAACTGCTGCGAGGATGGTCAGTTCTTTCTTCATTCTCTCTTCGTGTGCTTTACTCCCTTTTGATATGGGGTATACCTGTTTATGCACTTTATCTTTTGATTTGTCAAGCTTTTTTAATAATCAACTCAAGTAAAAAGACCGGCGAGTGGCTTTTTGATTCAGCGGCGCTGATTTCAGATTGCAAAGGCTGTGAAAATGTGCTATAAACCAAGGCATGCCACCCCAAGAAAGAGAACAAGAGCATAGCCCGCAGCGTGCAGCAGCGGTTGCGGCCGTCTTGCGTTTCTTGGAGTATTTGCGGGCAGAGAAGGGGGCATCTGACCATACGCTGGAGGCCTATCAACGCCAGTGCCGCATGTTTGTGGAGTGGTTGGGGCCGCGCTTCGTATCGTGGGAGGCCTGCACGGCAGACACGTACCGTGCGTGGCTGTACGAGGCCATGCAGCAAGAGCTGAAGCCGGCCTCCATACGGCAGCGTTTTGCTGCATTGCGTTCTCTGTACACCTATTTGATGCTGCGGGAGGGGTACGCAAGCAATCCCTTGGCAGACCTCACGCTGCCGCGTGCACGCGCCGGTTTGCCCGTGCACCTGACACTGAAACAGATGGAAGAGTTGCTCTCGTTGCCCCTGCGTACGCCCGCAGATAAGAAGAGCCCGGCATGGCTGCCGTTTCGAGATGCGGCGATACTGGAGCTCTTTTATTCATGCGGCATTCGCTTAAGCGAGCTGGTGAGCCTGAATGCAGATGCTTTTGCCACCGGTGGAGACTGTGTGCGCGTGGTGGGTAAAGGCCGTAAAGTACGCATCGTACCCGTGGGAGAATATGCCCGTGAGGCCATAGAAAAATATCTGGAGTATGCCGTGCCCGACCCGCAAGGCCCTCTTTTCATCAGCCGCCTGCGCCGCAGAATGACGGGGCGCAGTGTGCAGCTGATGCTGGATAAATATTTGCGCTGCTCCGATATCCCCTTTCATATCTCCCCGCACAAACTGCGCCATACATTTGCCACGCATTTGTTGGATGCCGGGGCAGACCTCCGCTCCGTGCAAGAGCTGCTCGGCCATTCATCGCTGTCTACCACGCAAATTTATACCCATGTCACCAAAACCCGCATGAAACAGGTGTATTTAGAGGCGCACCCGCGGGCTACGGATATTGATGAGTAAGGGGCTCACTTGTAAACTGAGACAGAATCCACTCCCATATCCCTTTTACCCACTCCACAAACTTATCCCACCATGTGGCGGCGGTGTCAGATATCTCTTCCCATGTTTTTTGAAGGTCTATGTTATCTATGAGTAGCTTTGTTTCAACGATAACGCCGCGTGAAAAATCCAAGTGGCTCATATCTGCCGGTAACGGGGGGCCGGCATTTTCAAAGATGAATCTTACCACTCCTTCACTTTGCCCTTGCGGGCCTTGCCATGCGGTAATGGCTTGCAGGGTGGGTATTTTGTATGAGGCTTCCGTTAATCTACGGCGCAGGGATGTAGCTGAACCGAAATGCCCCATATACACCTCGATACTGCCGTGCCCTTGATTAATGGCTTTTGACAAGGCTGCCCAAAGTGTGCCATCGTCGGTAAAATACAGATTATTTTTGCGGAAGAAATCTTCATTTTTGGTGGCAGCCATCGGCATGTTTTGTGTAGACCAGCTGTGGTCTGTGCTCATTTGCGCATCATTGAGCATGTAATAACGGTAAGATAGCGTTTGCTCTTGCGGATTATTCACCGTAACAGGGTCATCCCACGTGGCATCAACATGGTACCATTGGTTATCAATGCACACCAAGTTCCACGCATGAGGCTCATCGGCATGGCCGTAGATAATGTGGCATTTTAATCCGCTCATGCGGCACAATAACCAGAGGGTGCGGCTGTAGGCCTCGCAGGTGCCGCGCTTGTTCAACAACAGGTCGCACACATTGCCCATGGGCTCTTTGGTGTAGCGGCTGCGGTGGATGATGCCATCGTGCAGGGCGCGCAATTTCTGCGCCTCTGTCATACCGGGGCGTATGAGGCTGTTTACCAACTGCTGTGCAATACAGAGCGCTTGCTGCTCTCTCTGCGTGAGTTTTTCGCGCAGCTGCGGGGTGCAGTGGGCTGCCAGAAGTCGTACATTGTCTTTATATTGAAAGGTAAACTCTGCAATCTGTTTGGGGTAAACAGCCGCTTTATAGGCATTGGCATAATCATACCATACGCTGCAAGTTTTAACATTGCCGGCATTAATGAGCTCCTCGTGCTGAAAGACACAGATAATTTTCTCTTGCATGCGCAGCGCGGCGCCATCCAAGTAGTGGTTGAATTGCTCTGCATTATGAATGATGACCGCCGTTGTATCTTTACATTGGCCGGTAGCTTGCTCTGCGGTGTATAGCAGCAAGCATAGTATGCACAATAGGTGAACACCAATACGCAGCATGGGCGGGTTATTCTCCAAGCGGCAAGGTTAGTACAAATGTGCTGCCTTTGGCATTGCTCAGCTCAAGCACCAAATCCCCACCCACAGAGCGTGCTAAATCTCGGGATAATGCCAAGCCCAGCCCTACACCGGGTTTGCGGCCGCTCTCTGCCTTTGCGGACCGCGAGAAGGGGCGAAACAAATCTTTCTGCTGCTCTTTGGGTATGCCCGGCCCGTTGTCACTGAAACGTATTGCCAGCATGCGGTGAACTCGTATTACGTTGAGGTGTACGCTCGGTTTTGCATTCTCTGCATATTTTACCACATTGTCTGCCAAGTTAAGTAATATTTGCTCGACCGAGAGCAAATCCGTATGCAAAGAAAGCAGCTGTAAGCGCGAGTCTATCGTGTATTGCATTTCTACCCCGTCTTTGTTCAAGCGCTCTTTAATCTTGCCGAAGAGCCCCGGTAGCAATTTGCCGCAGGTTCCTGTGTCTTGGCGCCCTCGTACTTTGCCCCTCGTCAGCTTGGCATATGCCAGCACGTTTTCCACCAAGTGCCCCAAACGCCGGCTCTCGTTGTAAAGGGTTTCGTGGTATTCCTGCTCCTTGTCCGGCGGCAGTTTGCCGCTCTTGAGCATCTCGGTATACAGCGTAAAACTGGTAAGCGGGGTGCGCAGCTCATGTGTTACGGCAGATACAAAGTCACTGCGCCGGCGTTCCACCTTGGCATAAAATGCCAATAGCCCGAACAAGATGATAACCGTGAGTATAGAAATCATCCATGCAGAGGCAATGGTGCCGCGCAGTGCCGCTTTGCGTTCTTCTACGTTGGGCAAATCTACCGCTTCCCCCGGTTTTACGATAAGCGGAAAACCCGCTAAGTTGCCTTTGGTTGCTTCTTCCACAAGCTCAAATTGCGGGGCTTGTAAACCGTTTTTTTGCAGTATCGGTGCAAGTTTGGCACCCAAAATGGCGGGGTCTATCAAAAAACCGTCTGCCGCAGTGCCGCCGTTGGTTTTTATGGGGCGCATGTAGACTAATTGCCCCTTGTAGGTCCACGCAAAGAAGTCGCCCGGTTTTTCGATGGCTCTCAGCTCTTCGCCCTCGGGGCGGGTGGGCTCGGCAATATAGATTTTCTTGGTGTCATACCCCGGCAGCTCTTTTTTCATGGCCTCGGGGTCTATGATAGATGTATGCGGAAACCTGGCCTGATGGGGGATATTATTCCATATAACGGCGGGTACATTGTCATGCAGCGTTGCATTTTCTGCGGGGAACTGACATTTACCCTCTACAAATAAAAAGAACCCGCGGTTAAAGTCTGCTCTGCCCCCGGCCGGCATGGGCAGGTTTGCCGTATTGAATTGCAGGTGGGGCTTCATTTTGTCGGTTTCCGCCTTCAATAAGTTGTTGAGCTCTGCCTGAACCTCGGGCAGTGATAGCTCCAGCAAACGTTCCGTTTGTGTGCGGCGGTCTATCTCCAGCAAGGTGTCCTCCAGCGTTGCCGCTTCGTGTGCTTGCCAGACCGCCGCAAAAATAACCAAAATGGCGGCTATAATCAGTATTGGGGTAAACCTTTTTTTCATGAGTTTTCTTTCCATATGTAGCCGCGCCCGCGAACATTGGCAAAACATTTTGCCGCGGCGGGGCCTATTTTTTCTTTTAATCTTGTAAGAGTAACCGGTACAATGCGTGTTTGGGTTGCGCCACTGTTGTTACCCCATACTCGTAATAAAAGCTCTTCTTGAGAGATGACTCGCCCTGCGTGGGTCAAAAAGTAGCGAAATAAGTCAAACTCTTTATCGCTCAGCGTAACCTCTGTGCCGTTATCCGGGTGTACGCAGCGTGTGTCCGTCTCTAACCGCCCACCGGGGAATACCAGTACCCCGCCTTCGCTGCGTTTCTTAGTGCGGGCCGGGCTGCGGCGTAATACGGCTGCAATGCGGGCCAATAACTCTGCAATGCTGAACGGTTTTACCACATAGTCATCTGCCCCCAGCGTAAGCCCCTTAACTCGGTCTTGCTCTTCGCCATGTGCGGTAAGGATGATACTGGGCACGCCGGGGCATTCCCCTGCCATGACCTTCAGTAACTTGAAACCGCTGATATGCGGCATGTTCACATCTAACAATGCCAAGTCTATATCTTTGGTAAGCAGTATCTCCAGCGCCTCTTTACCATCTGCTGCCGCCAGTACATCATAACCCGCCACTGTCAGCGTGTCTGTCAAGGCACGCCGAATCGGCTCGTCATCTTCTGCTACCAGTATACACCGTTGGCTCATCATCTGCATCATACCACAGCTGTACCCCACTCTGCAAGAAAAATGCCCGCATGTACAGCGCAAACGCATTAGGATTATGACACTTTCTTCAGATTGATAATTTACATTTACAATTTACAAAGTTATTGAATTTACAAGCTCTTATATAAATATTCATCCGCTGAAAGCCCACCATAAGGCATTATCCTTTCCCGGCTACATGGCGAGAGAAACATGTTTTTGCGCAATGCTGCGGCCATAAAACATCGTGCTGCACTCAGGCCGATGTTTTATCAGAAAATGGTAAATTGCACATTGTAAATAAAGAACTTACAAGGTTCGTTACCTAATGCGTTTGCCCCGGTTGGCGGGGGCTATTTCAGCACCTTGCCGATGGCTCGGTTTGCCGCAATCAAGACGGGGATGGCAGATATAAACACGCAGACAAGAAGCGTCAGGCCGATAATGTGCACCTCTGTCTGAATCTCGCAGAGGGAAATGCGGTAGTTGCCCAAGCGCAGCAACTGCGTTACAATGAATTGCTGCGTGTGCAGGAAGGTGTACAAAGCGGCTATGGCAGAGCCGAATACCAACAGCAGGTTTTCTGCCAAAAAGGCACCCACCAGCAAAATGGGGCGTATGCCGAAGCTTTTCATCAAGGTGTAAATGTACTCATTTTGGCGGTATTCCATACCGGCTAATGCCGTCAGCAAAATACCCACAATAACGCTGATACCCAGGCAGAAGGCAATGCGGCATTGCAGTTGCTTGCTGAGGGCTTCTTCCAATTGGTTGAAAATAGAGGCGGCAGAGGCAATGGTTGCCTGTTTGCCCTCCAGCTTCATGTAGTTGCGGAAGTAGTTTTCCACCTTCTGTGTGTCTTGCGCAGAGGTAACTTGTGCCAGCCGCATGATGAGAACAGGGGTACCGCGGTGCTGCTCTGTGCCGTAAGGCAGGGCGTCGGGCGGTATCACCAAGGCACGCTGCGTAATAACGCGGTTGAGCAGGTGCCCGGCGGGCAGCTTCTTGGCAAAGGCATTGAGTTTATTGTTGTTGATGGTGACGGTGCAGGGGCCGAGCAAGTGGTTGTGTGCCTCATTAATCAGCAGGGTGGGTACCCCGTTTTGATTTAACAACGGCAGCATTTGCCCCATGCGCGCAAAATCAAAGCTGTATACGGGCATGTGCCCGTTTTCATCTACGGCGCTTGCCACTGCCGTCAGTGTGTAAGATTCTGTGCCCAACAGCTCTTGCAGCTCTGCGTCTGTGGGAAACACCGTGGGATTCTCCGGCGTAGACATGGCGGTTACCATGATGGTATCGCCGCCGTTGCTGATGATTTTATCCGTGATGATTTTGGCAGAGATAGCATAGCTGCCCATGCCCGCAAGCGCAGCCAGTGTCAGAAAAAAGACAACCAGCATGCGTGCCAGCGGGCTAGAGATACGCGTTGCCCAGCGGTGCAGCGTATCTTTAGCGAGATACAATACTGTCAAAATCAATGATTTCATCTGCCAGGTCAAAGAGTCGGCTATCGTGTGTGCTGATAATGCAGATGCGCTTGGCGGCATCTTGCGAGATGAGCTTTTTTATAATGTCGGTGTTGCTGTCATCTAAGCCGGATGTAGGCTCATCCAGCAAAACGGTGGGGGCGTTTTTGATGAGGGTGCGGGCCAAGGCTGCGCGTTGTGCCTGCCCGCCGGAGAGCTTATCTGCCCGCCTGTGGCGCAGCTCTTGCAGGCCTAAGTCGGTGAGCAAATGCTCAAAACGCAGGCGCCATTCCTTGCGGGGTAAGGCAGACATCTCTGCCGCCAATCGCAGATTGCGTTCTACGCTGACCAAGGGCAACAGGTTGATGCCTTGGAACATGTAGGCTACATCTGTGCGGTGGTAGCGGCGGCTTGTTACCTTGCGCCCCGTGGGCGTGCAAATGCTGCCGCGGTCTGCCTTGAGGTAGCCTGCCAGTAATTTAAGCAGCGTCGTCTTGCCGGAGCCCGAATACCCCTTCAGTATGGTTATGCCGGGGCGGAACGTGTGCGTAAAGTCCGAGATGACGGGCAACGCGCGGTTGTAAGAAAAAAACACGTTCTTGCAGCACAGTTCCATACGCCGTGGGTGCGGGGAAAAGTCAGTTTTTCTTGCAGAGCACCAGCTCGCGCGTGCCGATAATAACAATAGCGTAGCCCGGGTAGGCCACGGCTACCAGTTCTTCCCAGTCATCGCATTGGCCTGCTTGCGGGTGGGCTGCCAGTTGGGCTTTGCTGACGCGCACTACCTCGCCCTCCACCTCATAGTTGAGGGTGGCTGTGTAGCGACTGCCCAGCATGCGATGGGCGGTGGCATGGTCTTCTTGCGGTATGCGGAAGTAGTAGATGAGCGCATCCCCATTGCCGGCGCGTTCCACCATGCGGCGGGCAAACTTGCCTTGCAGTTTTTTGCCCTCGGGCAGCGAGATGCTGACGCTGAACTTATTTTCATCCAGCAGAGATTGCTCTCCCTCTGTAATGGAGACGGTAATGTAATAGGCAGAGTCATCGCAAGCCGTGGCGAAGGTGCGCATGTTGTTCTCCGGCAGGGTAAACCCTTTGCGGCGCTCTTCCTCGCTCTCCGGCAGCGGTACATTGAATTGTAAAACCCCATCAAACGGCATGCGGATAACCAGCTGGTCATGCTTCTGGTCAAACTCATGGCGCTTGCGGCGCTCCAGTGTTTCTATCTCTTTTTTCAGCAATGAGATACGGTTGTCAATGTCTGCCAGTGCCTCCGGGGTGGGTAGGCTGTCTTCTCCCTTAAAATCCGTGTTGTAACGGCGCTCTTCCTCGCTGAGGTCGAGGTAAAATTTCACTTTGCGGCGCTGGGCTTCCAGTTTGCGGATTTCGTCTTGTTTGGAGATGGTTTCGCGAGCCAGCTCCAGCTCCAAGTCCTCGCGGTCGTGTACGGTTTGCTCCTGATTAATTTCAGCGATGAGCTCATTTTTTTTGAGTCGGTTACCCGGTTCTGCACAAAGGGTGATAATGCCGGACTCTTTGATGTGAATCTCGCTGATTTGCTCGGGCACTACTTTGGCGGGGTATTTGCCGACAACGATGGACTCACCGGCCGCGTTCCACGCAGCGGTGAGTCCGCAAATGAGGCTGATGCTCAGGTGGCGCATCATAGGTGGTGGGGGGGGGAGGTTACATGGGGAAGCCGAGCCCGCCCGTTACCTTGCGCATTTCTGCCTCTGCCATGTTTTTGGCGCCGTTGAGGGCATCTTGTACGGCTTTGAGCACCAGAGAAGAGAGGAACTCTGCGTCATCGGGGTCCACCACGGCGGGGTCAATGTTCAGGGCAGTAATCATGCCGGTGCCGTCTGCCGTGGCTTTGATTTTGCCGCCGGCGGTTTCTGCCACATAGCTGCGTTCTGCGAGTTGAGCCTGTGCTTTAGCCATGTTAGCCTGCATGGCCTGGGCCTGCTTCATGAGTTTTTTGATATCCATAATTTAAGTGCGGTAATCAGTTTTTAATGAGAGTTGCGTGAAAGGTTTTGAGGGCCTGCTCAATGAGCGGGTCATTGTAGAACTCTTCCTCCGTGGGCTTGAGGGATGGCGGCGGCGCCGCTTTTTGCACCGGCTCGGGGGCCTTGGCTACCTCTTTCTGCACCGGTTTGGGGGCGGGGGCAATGTCCTCAAACTTAGGCGGCGGCAAAATCTCCACCGGTGTGGGCGGCACTACGCTGTCGTCGTTAACAAGGCGCAGGGTGATGCTGCGGCCGCAGCGGGTCTGTGCCTGCTCGTTGAGCACGGTGATAATGCCCTCACTCAGCAGGGCGTCTCGTGTATTGACGTCTTCGGGGTGCACGGCAATGTACAGTAGCCCGTCGTCATCTTGCAAGAACATGGTTTGCCCTATCATGCTGCCGCTGATGGGCGAGGCCTCACATGCTGCGGCCAGCATGGCATCCCAGTCCTCCGGGGTAACGGGGCGAGATGTTGCCACCGGTTCCTCGGGGGTGTCTGCGGGTACGGTGAACAAGGGGGGCGGGTCGTCCAACTGCTCTAACCCCGGCGGCATTACCACATTCTCTCGCACGGGGGAGGGCGCGGGTGCTGCCTCTGCCACGGGGGCCGGTGCGGGTTGCACGGGTGCGGGTTGCACGGGGGCCACGGGGGGAGCCACTTGCGGCATGCACACAGCCGGCAGGGGGGTGGTGGCAATGGGGGTCTCGGGCAGGGGTGCGCCGTTGAGCGCGCGGATAATGTCGCTGATATTGGCCTCTGCCAGCGAGTGTACGGCTTGTATGAGCCCCATCTCCAAATAAAGGCGCTTGTTGCTGCTGTGGCGCATTTGCTCCTCTGTGCGAGACAGTACCTCCATCAGGCGGATAATCTTGTCGGTAGGTGTGCGCTCCAACAGGGCGGTGAGGGTGTCTCGCCACTGCTCGGGTATGCCGGCGCTTGCCTCTTGCGGGGCTACCTTGGTGATGAGTAGCTCTCGCACGGCCCCCATCAACTCTGCCAACAACTGGCCCATGTCGCGCCCGGCTTCTGCCAGCTCGTGCACCAAATGCAGCAGGCTGGGTAACTGGCGGTCCAGTATGTATACCAAGGCCTTGGCTACGGTGTCTCGGCCCGTTACGCCGAAAATGTCGTTCACGTTCTGCTCATCAATATGGTTGCCGCAGAACGATACCAGCTGGTCGAGCATGGATTGCGCGTCGCGCATACCGCCCTCTGCCACGGTGGCAATGGCATAGGCTGCGCTTTGGGTGAGGGTTACCCCCTCGTTGGCAGCTATGTTCACCAAGTGGTTGGCGATAATGTCGGTGGGTATGGGGCGCAGGTCAAAGCGCTGGCAACGCGACAAAATGGTGGGCAATATCTTGTGCGGCTCCGTCGTCGCAAAGATGAACATCACATGTGCCGGCGGCTCCTCCAGCGTTTTGAGCAGGGCATTGAAAGATTCTTTGGTGAGCATGTGCACCTCGTCAATGTACACAATGCGGTAGGTGCCGCTAGAGGGGGCAAATTGCACGTAGTCGCGCAGGTCTCGTATGTTGTCGATACCGCGGTTTGAGGCGCCGTCAATCTCTTGCACATCCAGATTGCGCCCCTCTGCAATTTCTTTGCATACCTCCTCATCGGGGTCAAAGTCTACCTTAGGCCCGCCCGTGCAGTTAAGCGCTTTGGCAAAAATTCGCGCGGTAGATGTTTTGCCGGTGCCTCGCGGCCCCACAAACAGATACGCATGCGCCAAGCGCTTCTGCTCTATCGCATTGCACAAGGTGCGCACCACGTGGTCCTGCCCCAACACGTCTTTAAAAGTGCGGGGTCTGTATTTTCTGGCAAAAACCTGATAACTCACGCCCCTTATTCTAGCTTATTCCTTCTCCCCCCGCAAGGTTAAAATCCTGAATATTCCCCCTTTGTCGTGTCATTCCCTCTTTGCATCCTTACCTGTTTCATTGCTCTTCTCACTTCAGTGGGTGAATGTTTATTAATCTGAATGCCTTTGTTGTTGAAATTTAATTTTATATTAAAAAACATTGTAGAAAGTGGGGGTTTTTTTGCGTTTCTATTGTGTATAGGAGGGCTCGCGCTTGCGCGCCCGCGAATTTTTGTGTATGCAAGCTTGACAATATATAACAGAAAGGAGTAAGATTCACACGTGAATGCGTATTTAAAATGGGGAATCGGGGCCGCTTTATGCGGTGGCGCAGTAGCCGCATGGTATTTGTGTTCTGATTCCGGCGAAGAGGTGGTTAATTATCGCACAACGAAAGTAGCCAAGGGTGATTTTGTAGTAAAAGTACAGGCAACCGGTACGATTGAGCCTGTGGAACTTGTGGATGTAGGTGCACAGGTGACGGGTAAGATTTTAGAGCTGGGCAGAGTAATTGACCCGGAGACGGACCCCAAGTACAAGTTGTGTGTAGGTGGGGTAGAGTTTGACATTGTAGGTTATCCTCTTGTCAAAGAGATTGATGGCGCCATAGAGAAACCGGCCGAGGGTTTAACGGCACGTGAAGTTTTGTTAAACGACTTACCGGTAGAGGCTATGGTAGACGAAGCCGGCCGTATGTGGGTGGGTGACAAGCCGGTTTCCCCCATCATGGTAAATGACAAACCCGTGGTGAATGGCCGCCCCGGTGCCGATGTGGTAGACTATGCGTCTGAGGTGATGGAAAATCAGCTGCTTGCCCGTATTGATGACGAGCTGGTTAAGTTGTCCGTAGAGCGTGCGGAGGCCAGCGTGAAACAGGCAGAGGCCAGTGTCAAACAGGCAGAGGCCAATGTGTTGCAAGCCGAGACCAACAAGAAAAAGGCCGATAGCGACTTGAAGATAGCTAACGATGCTACCAAGGGCGGTAAGGATGTGGATGTTTTGTCGCCGATGGAGTACGCTCAATACGTATCCGCAGCAGACAATGCAGCCGCGCAGCTTGTCAGTGCACAAGCCCAGGTGCAAACGGCCAATGCCCAGTTAGAGAGCGCCAAAGTACAGCTCAAGAGCGAGAAGCGCAACGAGGAGTACACGCTCATTGTATCTCCCATCAAAGGTACGGTGATTGTGCGTCAAGTCAACGTAGGCCAAACCGTGGTGAGCAGCATGAATGCCAGCACGCTTTTCTTGGTGGCAAAAGACCTCAGCAAGATGGAAATTTGGGCAAGTGTGAACGAGGCTGATATCGCCAAGATTGAACCCAATCAAACTGTCAGATATACCGTAGATGCCTTGCCCAACGAGTCATTTGTAGGTGTGGTAAACAAGATTCGCCCCAATGCTACCATGTCTTCTAACGTGGTAACCTACATTGTGGAGATTGATATTGATAACTCCGCCCGCAAGCTGACCCCCTACATGAGCGCCAATGCCAATTTCATCGTGCGCGAAACGTCAAACTGCATGTTGGTACAAGATTCTGCCTTTGACTACATGCCCGATGAAAAGTACGTGGCACCCTCTGCCAAAGATGCGCTCAAGAATGCGGGGCCCATGCCGCCGCCGGCAGCAGCTACTGCACCCGAGGCGGGTAAAGGCCGCCCCGAGGGCCCTGCTAAAAAGCCTGATTTTGCACCGGCCCGTTTGTGGAAGGTGAATGCCGACAACCTGCTTGAGCCCGTGATGGTAATGCGTGGCGAGAGTGATGGCACGCGTTCCATCGTCAAGCCCATGCCCGGGCAAGAGCTCGCACCCGGCACGGCATTTGTGGTAGGCGTTATGGTGAAAGCCCCCAAGGCTGCTGCGGATAAAACGGGCGGTGATAGCCCCTTCGGCATGAAGCGCCCCGAGCGCCGTCAACGCGGTACGGGTGGTGCAGCCGCCAAACCCGGGCAAAGTGCCGGTGGTGGTCGCCCGGGCCCGCCCATGTAAGTCATGTATAAAATTAACCTGATTTTTTCGTTGTGATAGAACTTAAAAATATCACCAAGGTGTACCACGTGGGGGAGCTTGACCTGCCCGTGCTTAAGGGTATATCTCTGCGCATTGAGGATGGCGAGTTCGTTTCTCTTACGGGGGCATCCGGCTCCGGTAAATCTACGCTCATGAACCTGCTGGGGTGCTTAGACCACCCCAGTGGCGGTGAGTACTGGATTGACGGCAAAAACGTGGCCGGGTTGAATGCCAACCAGCGCGCCCGCCTGCGCAACCAGCGCATCGGGTTCGTGTTCCAGAACTTCAATCTGCTGCCGCGTACCTCTGCGTTAGAGAACGTGATGATGCCGGCCTATTATGCCCACCCCGCCCGCAGTAAGAGCGAGATTCGCAAACGCGCGCTTGAGCTTATCGAGTTGGTGGGGCTTAAAGAACGCATGCACCACACCCCGGCCCAGCTTTCCGGTGGTCAGCAACAGCGTGTGGCCATTGCTCGCTCCCTTATTAATAACCCCGGTATCTTGCTGGCAGACGAGCCCACGGGTAACTTGGACTCCACCACCTCGGTAGAGGTGATGAACATGTTCCGCGACCTTAACCGCAAGCAGGGTATCACCGTTATTATCGTGACGCATGACCCCAAAACCGCAGCCTTTACAGACCGCGCCATCAACATGTGCGACGGCCTCATCCTCGAAGGCGTATCAGATGAACTTTCAGCCACGCTCAGTAAGTAAATGAAACTTTCTACACTATTTCTGACCTGTTTCAGCGGATTGGTGCGCAACCCCATGCGCGCGGCTCTTACCGTGCTGGGTATCGTCATCGGTATTGCCGCCGTGGTGGCCATTATGGAGATTGGTGAAGGCTCTAAAAAGCAAGTGGCAGACAAGTTTGCCTCTATGGGTACCAATGTAGTCACCATCAGCGGCGCCTCTGTAAGCACGGCAGGTGTTAATACCGGTATGGGGGGTCGCGCCTCTCTGTTCCCGGCAGATGCCGATGCCCTCATGAAAGAATGCCCCGAGTGCGTGAAAGCGGCTTCCCCCGTGGTGCGTGCCAATGGCCAAGTGATTGTGGGTAACCAAAACTGGAGCCCCAAATCCATCATGGGCGGTAATGAACATTACCTTGCCATTGAGGGCTGGAAGGTGGCTCAGGGTAGTGCCTTCAACAAAAAACAAGTGGAAGAGGCTGCCCGCGTTTGCCTGATCGGTAATACCATTGCCAAAGAGCTTTATGCCGGGGTAGACCCCATCGGTAAAGATATTCGTATTAAGGATGTCAGCTTCACCGTTATCGGCGTGCTCGAGAGTAAGGGTGCCGATGGCATGGGTAATGACCAAGATGACTGCATTATCTTGCCGTGGACGGGGATTCGCACCCGCCTGATGGGTGCCAGCGGCTCTGCCACCATTACCAAAGGCGGCTCTGCCAGCGCTGCCTCTATTTCTGCCACCGGTACCTTTTCTACCTCAGGCGTGAATTTTTACCCGGGGTCTGACATGCAGCCGTATACCAACGCGCCTCACCCCCTGCGCACGCGTACGGTAGACTCTATCTCGGTGCAGGTGAAAGACGGCATAGAGCCCTCTGCCGCCATGGATGCCATGACCCCCGTATTGCGCCGCCAACATGATTTGGAGCCCGGGGTGCTCGATGACTTCACCATGAGAGACCGCTCTCAGTTTGTTAAGATGATGACGGATACCACCGCAACCATCAGTAGCCTGCTGGTTGCCGTTGCTATGATTTCTCTTGTTGTAGGCGGTGTGGGTATCATGAATATTATGATGGTATCTGTAACGGAACGCACGCGCGAAATCGGTTTGCGTATGGCTGTGGGGGCTCGCCCCATGGATATTATGATGCAATTCTTGCTCGAGTCTATCATGCTTTGCACCATTGGCGGCCTTATCGGTATTGCCGTCGGTCGCTCGGCATCCGTTATCGTGAGCGAGAAGATGGGGTGGCCCACGGCTTCTTCCATTGAAGCCATGATATTGTCTGTTTCCGTTGCCGCTGCCATCGGTATTATCTTCGGGTGGTACCCCGCTTGGAAAGCCTCTAAGCTTGACCCCATCGAGGCGCTGCACCATGAATAATTTTTAACTGAATTTACCGTATTTTTATATGAAGAAAATATTTTTAATCAACGCATTAACTGTTTCTTTACTCAGCTCATGTCTGCTGGGACCCGATTATACGGGGACTACACCCGACATCCCTGAAACATGGGTTAATAAGATGCCCCCTTCTACCTCCGAACACGACCTTTCCGAGTGGTGGGCCACCTTCGGCGACTCTCAACTCAGTGGCCTTATTGCCCTGGCGTTCGACAATAACCCCGATATGGTTGTAGCGGCACTCAACATTGCCCGCGCGGAATCTGAGCTGCGCACCATGGGGGCATCTCTGTACCCCACGGGCAGCGTGGGCTTTGGTGGCAGCAACGGTGGTAATTTTGATACCTCTACCACGCATGGTAAGTGGAACGGCAGCTTATCCTTATCTTGGCGCCCCGATGTATGGGGCAAGACCCGCCGCCAGATAGAAGCCAGTATGGCCTCTTTGGAATCTACGGTAGCTGCGGCTCATGCTACTCGCACGGCCTTGGCATCATCTGTTGCTACGGCATATTTCGAATGGATATCTGCCAAAGAAAGCTTGCGCATTGCCAAAGAACAGCTCGAGTTGCAAGAAAAAACTTACGATATCGTCAAGCGTCGTTATGATGCCGGCCTTGCTAACGGACTTGATTTAGAGCAGTCTAAATCTACCATTATTTCCACCCGCGCCCAAATACCCGGGCACGAGGCTACCGTGCGCTCTTGTGAGAATGTCTTGGCTATTTTGCTGGGTACCACGGTAGATAAAGTGAAGCTGACCATGCCTTCCGAGGCCATCTACAACAAGATACCGGTTGTACCTACCGGCTTGCCCTCTGAGATGCTGCGCCGCCGCCCGGATGTCATCCAGGCAGAATGCAACTTGCACCGCGCTACGGCCAATGTGGGCGTTGCCGTGGCAGACCTGTTCCCCTCCATCTCTTTGTCCGGTAGTACCTCTGCCGGGTCGGGGTCTGACTTTGCACACTTCTTCTCCACCGCGGGGTGGAGCCTTGTGGGCAATGCAAGCCAAACGATATTCAACCGCACCTCTCTCAATGAGGCGGTGAATGTTGCGGAAATTGCCGCAAGTTCTGCCGGGCAGTCATACCGCAAAACCGTGTTGGGTGCATTTGCAGAGGTTGAAGAATGCCTCATCCTTTACGCACGCCTCACCAGCCAGTTGCCGCAATACGAGCAGGCCGTGGTTTCGAGCAAGAATGCCGCTGACCTTGCCATGCGCCAGTACCAAGCCGGTAAAACGGACTTCCTCAACGTTGCTTCTGCCCAGCGTTCATTGCTCTCTGCAGAGCTTAACGTGATTTCTACCCGCCAGCAAATTCGCATGGCGCTTTCTCGCCTTTGCACGGCCTTGGGCGGTGGCTGGAAATAACCCCGACGCGCTTATCACCACTATAATCAAAAAGCCGTGGGCCAATATAGGCCCGCGGCTTTTTTAGGGAATGCAGCAGTTTATTGAGCTCAGCGGTGGCAGGCAGGGCTGCCGTCTTCTTTGCGGTAATTGATGTTCATCTTCTCAAACCAAGGGTATTCGGCTTGGATGCGCTTCAAGAACTCCTCTGCATTGCGCAGTTCTGCCGGGCGCCAAGCAACCTCTGCCAAAGCGCAAATGCGGGGTACCACTTGGTACTCTAACTTGGTGCCGTTTTGAATACTCTCGCTCCAGCAGTTGGCTTGCAGGCCGATGATGCGGGCGCGCTCTGCCGCGGTGTAGTTGGCCGGCATGGGGTTAAATGAGTACACATGGCGCCAGTCTTGTTTGGCCTCGTTCCACCCGTGCGGGGTGTAGAAGGGGTCTGCCGGCAACTTGCCTTGTGCAAAATTGAAATAGAAGTGAGAGTCCGGGGAAAGAATGACGTCATGCCCGCGGCGGGCGGCGGTAAGGGCGGCATCGGGCTTCACCCACGAGCGCCAAGCCATAACCACGGCGGTGGGGGGTACCTCGCCATCCATCATGATTTCATCCCAGCCGATGATGCGGCGTCCGTGCGGGGCGAGCATTTCTGCCACGCGGTGTGTAAACTGGTGCTGAATCTGCCCGGGGTTGCTAAGCCCGTGTTGCTGCATGTAGGCTTGTGCAAAGGGGCTTTGCTGCCATTGCTCGCGCGGGGCTTCATCACCGCCTATGTGTATCAGGTCTGCTTGGGGGAAGAGGGGGAGCACCTCTGCCATCACGTCTGCGATAAAGCTGAAAGTTGCTTCTTTGGGTGCCATGGTGTAGGGCAGCACACCCCAAGTGGTGGCCACTTTGGGGGCGTACCCTTTAATATCATCGTTACCCAGCTCGGGGTAAGCGGCTATGCACGCAGAGGCGTGGCCGGGTATCTCAATCTCGGGGATGACGATAATGCCCAAACTGTTGGCATAGGCCACCACATCCTGTATCTCCTCTTGCGTGTAGTAGAACGGAGCGGTGGGGGTGTTGTCGCTCTTTTCATGGTCTGTGAGCAGCGGGGTTGCATCTCGGCGGCTGCCTACCTCAGTGAGTTTGGGGTATTTTTTAATTTCGATGCGCCAGCCTTGGTCATCCGTAAGGTGCCAGTGAAATCTGTTGATTTTGTAGCGAGCCATGATGCGCAGCATCTTCTTGGTCTCTTCTACGCTGAGCGGGTGGCGGCAGGGGTCGAGCATCAGCCCGCGGTATTGCAGCATGGGCTCGTCTTCTACTTGCATGCAGGGCAGTGCGGGCTTGCCCTCTGCGTCATTTACCACACTTTGCGCCAATGTTTGCGCGGCAAGGTGCAGCGCCCCGAGCTCGCTGACGCGTATGCATATCTCATCAGGGGTTACTTGGATGGCATACCACTCTTTACCATGCCCGGGTTCCATTTTTATGGTGAGCCCACCCTCGTTTTCTTCCGGTAAAATCTCAGCAAAGTCTGCCGCCATTAAGGCACGTATGGCGGCTGCACCCTCCGGCGAGCGACTGACCTTATAGTGTACCCTTATGCCTTGGGATAATGAGAACCCGGCTTGCCCTGCAACGGGCGCGTAGCTCACGGGCTGAGGAATAACGGTGGGCGTTGCATCCACTCGAGCAGAGGGGGCCGCCATGGCCACACTACCCAGCAGACCGGCAATCAGAGTCGGTATATGCATTTTCATTGCACCTACTCTAATGCAAAGCGCACCCCGTGTCAAGCAAACAAAAAGCGGTAGCTGCTCTGCAGTCTGTGGGCCTCACTCTATTCTTACCTTGCAATGCAGGGGGCACAGCTCGAACAATTGCATCATATCATGCGGGGCCAAACGTATGCAGCCGTGAGATACCGGGGTGCCGATTCTCTCTGTATCGTTGGTGCCGTGTATATAGATGTAGCGTGCGCGGGTGTTGGCGTTGTGTGGCTCCAGCCCATCCAAGGCCAGAATGCGGGTCAACACGGCATCTTCCCCTTGCGCTGCTTCCGGATATGTGCCCACGGGGAGACGCCCGCGGAACACGGTCATCAGCGGTGCGTTTTCACCGTGTTTGGTGCATACCTCAAATAGCCCGACAGGGGTTTTGCCACTGCCTTCTTCGCTCCCCACCCCGGCTGCCCCGGTAGATATGCGAAAACAGTGCCCGCGGTATGTCAACTCTTGCCTTGCTATGGATACCACTATCATGCTGCCTGTATTGTAGTCATTTTATGTTCAGGTGTCAATTCTCAAATCCATGGGGGCAGGGCAAACGTATTTGGTAACGAGCCTTGTAAGTTCTTTATTTACAATGTGCAATTTGCCATTTGCAATTTTCTGATAAAACATCGGCCTGAGTGCAGCACGATGTTTTATGGCCGCAGCATTGCGCAAAAACATGTTTCTCTCGCTATGTAGCCTGGAAAGGATAATGCCTTATGGTGGGCTTTCAGCTGATGAATATTTATATAAGAGATTGTAAATTCAATAACTTTGTAAATTGTAAATGGTAAATTGTCAATCTGAAGAAAGTGTCATAATCCTAATGCGTTTGCCCTGTCCATGGGTTGATTGTGGCATGGTGGATTTAATACTTGCAACACCGTGGCAGATGGGATAGAATGAGGGGCGAACTATGTTAGCAAAGCGAATCATTCCCTGCTTGGATGTTACAAACGGCCGCGTGGTAAAAGGTACAAACTTTGTGAACCTGCGAGACGCCGGCGACCCGGTGGAGTGCGCCATTGCATATGACCGCCAGCAGGCAGATGAACTCGTCTTTTTGGATATTACCGCCAGTAGCGACCACCGCTCTACCATGGTGGATGTCGTGCAGCGCACCGCCGCGCAATGTTTCATGCCGCTGACGGTAGGCGGCGGTATTCGCACGGTGGATGACATGCGCCGCATGCTGCATGCCGGGGCTGATAAGGTGTCTGTCAACACGGCGGCCATTCATCACCCCGAGCTGGTGAGCGCCGGTGCCAACGCTTTCGGCAGCCAATGCGTGGTGGTGGCCATAGATGCCAAACGCTGGAGCGATACACAGTGGAAGGTGTCTACCCACGGCGGGCGTAATTTTGTGGAGCTTGATGCCATTGAATGGGCGCGCGAGGTAGAGCGCTTGGGTGCCGGTGAGATTCTGCTCACCAGTATGGATGCCGACGGCTCCAAAAATGGCTATGATATTGAGCTGACCCGCCGCGTGAGTGAGGCCGTGAAAATCCCCGTCATTGCCAGTGGTGGCGCAGGTAATTTAGACCACATGGTACAAGTGCTTAATGAGGGTAAGGCAGATGCCGTTCTGGCGGCCTCCATCTTCCATTTCGGTGAATACACCGTAGCGCAAGCCAAAGAGTATTTTGCCCGCCACGGTATTCCCGTGCGCCCCATGGTTTAATAAGACAATTTTATCAAAATGTTCACAAAATTTATTTCTGCAATAACGGTAGCAACATCGTTGGTGATGCCCGCTGCTGCAGTTGACTGGATGACTGATTTTGAAGCTGCCCGCGCCAAAGCCGCGGCAGAAGACAAGGCGGTGCTTTTGTTTTTTACGGGGTCAGACTGGTGCCATTTCTGCAATGTGCTGCGCCACCGTGTGCTTGATACCCCCGCCTTTAATGAGTGGAGCGCAGATAAGTTCGTATGTGTAGAAATTGATTTGCCCGCCCGCATACGTTTGTCTGAGGAGCAATTGCGCCAAAATCATGGGCTGGTTAAGCGTTACTATGTGGGGGGATACCCTACCGTTGTTTTAATTGATGCTGCCGGCCATGCTTTGGGCGGCTTTACCGGCGGCATGACCCGCCTGCCGGATGTGCAGCGTGCCCTCAACGGTGCGCTGACGGTGCACCGCCACCTGCAGCTTGCCGCTGCTACCGGTGAAGATACTGCTGCGCGTGCCGCTCATCTTGCTGCTGCCTATGCTGCCTACCCGGACCAACACCGCCGTTTTAATGGTTGGTTGCGCGAGGAACTTGAGAAAATTGACCCGGCCAATACTACCGGCTGGCGTGCTACCTATGCCGCAGAGCAACAAATGGAGGCCCTCAGTGCCGAGCTGCAGCAATTTGTTACGAACCGCGATGCCGTGCTGGCCTGTTACAACCGCTATCTCGCAGAGGCTTTGCCGGGGAATCGCCCGCGTATTCTGCGCCTCAAAGAGTATTACCTCAATGGCTGTGCTACCATCAAATTGCGTAACCCCCGCACGGTGGAGGATATTATTGAAGCGCGTGATTTGCAATTGCAAGCTGCTCAATGTACCGATGACCCCGCTGAGCGAGAGGAGAGTACTCGCCGTGTGCAAGAGGTATTTGCAGACCCTGCCGCCATGCTTGAATCGTTCAACAAGCCCCGCCGATGATTTCATGCGGTGCTATATAAAAGAGCCCCCGTATTTCGTGAGAAATACGGGGGCGATTGTTTGTGAAAAACTTCAGTTTTGGATGGAAAGTTTAATCATCCGTCTCTTCCTCATCATCTTTCACCTCAATAATGCGGCGCAGGCGGCGGGTAAGGAAGGGTCGCACAATAAGCCCGTAGAGGAGGTAGCAAAGGAAGATGATGGCAGGGGCAACCTCGGGGTTGTGGATGAAGAGGATAATAGCCATTGCCACCATAACAATGGCCATGGCCGTGCCTTTTTTCTCGAAGTTAACGTGCTTGAAGCTGGGGTAGATAACACGGCTCATCATGAGGATGGATACCACACCCATGCAGCCCGCCATAAAGTATTGCCATACATCGGGGATGACGGTGCCTTTTGCCGTAAAATAGCTGACGAGGTAGAACGTGCTGACAACGGCGCCGGCTGCCATGGGAACGGGCAGCCCCACAAAGTCCATGCTTTGGTTGGGCTTTTTGGGGGCGGCGGCCATGCAGTTAAAGCGTGCCAAACGCAGGGAGGCACACAGCATGTACAGCACGGCAATACCCCAACCAATGGAGCCGAGTTGATTAAGCACCCCGCTTACCAGTAGCAGTGAAGGGGCAATGCCGAAGGAGACAACATCTGCAATGGAGTCGAACTCGCGGCCGAAGGGGCCATCTGCCTTGCACATGCGTGCTACGCGGCCGTCAAGCAGGTCGAAAGCGCAGGCTGCAAAGATAAGGTATGTAGCCGTGCGATAGCATGCTAACGGATCTGCGGATATGGCATACATGCCCTTAAATATGGTGAGAATGGCAAAGAAGCCACACAGCAGGTTGCCTGCTGTAAGCATGTTGGGCAAAATAGGTATTTGCGGCTCGTCCGGGTATACCGGGGGTTGATGATTTTTTGACATGGTCTTAGGTGTGGTGTAAGTTATGAAAGTGCTTTCTGTGCTTCGGCAATCAAGGCTGCTTTGCCGGCAAGGTCTTTACCGGAGCCACGTGCCATATCTGCCTTGCCGCCACCTTTACCGCCCACAATGGGGGCCAGGTTGCGGATGAGGTCGCCCGCCTTGAGGCCGTTGGCTTGGGCGGTTTCGCCACAGTAGGCACCCAAGCCGAGGGCATCGCCGTCGGCGACGATAAGGAAGGCTGCGCCTGCAAAGTGGCGCTTGCGCAGGCCGTTGAAAAGCTCGGTGAGCAGGTCATTGCTGCCCTCTGTCTCAAGTACCAAGTTGCCGTCTGTGAGCTGCTCGCTCAGCAGGGCATCTGCCATAGAGGCAGCAGCGGCACTCATGGCCTTCTTAAGGCGCTTGTCTGCCTCAAGTGCTGCTTCCTTCAGCGTGTCGCAGTAGGCGTTGTACTCATCGAGCAGGGCGTTGACCAAGCGAATGTCTTTTGATTGCACGGCCTTTTTAGCGGGCTGAGAATCATTGGTGGGTACGGGGATGGTGGGCTGGCCGAGTTTTTCGAGCTTGCTGTTGGCAAGGGAGAGTTTCTCGAGCATTTCCTTACCCTCAGGCAGGCGGGCGGCAATAATCTCTTTAACGGCATCCAACCCGGCTTGGCCTACGGCTGCCTCAATACGGCGAACACCGCTGGCAATGGCGCCCTCGCTCTTAATCTTGAAGAAGCCAACCTTGCCTGTAGAGGCAGCGTGGGTGCCACCGCAAAGCTCCATGGATACGCCGTTGAAGCCGTCTTGCTCGCCGCCTACCTGTACCAAGCGGACAACATCGCCGTATTTATCGCCGAAGAACTGGCAGATTTCGGGGTGTTTCTTAATCTCGGTCATGGGGTACTCTTTGCAGAGCACGGGCAGGTCCTCGGCAATCCACTGGTTAACCAGCTCTTCTACACGGCGCAGGTCTTGCTTGGAGATGGGGGCGCTGTTCACGTCGAAACGCAGGCGGTCTGCATCTACCAGTGAGCCCTGCTGGGCAATGTCTTCGCTTACCAGTGTGCGCAGGGCCTTGTGCAACAAGTGCGTGGCGCTGTGGTGTGCCTCAAGTGCGCGGCGGCGCTCTGTATCAAGCGTGAGCTGTACGGTGTCGCCCACGGCGGGGGTAACACCATCTGCCACGGCGATGAGGTGGGCGCGGGCTTGGCCGATTTGTTGCACGCCCAGCACGGGGGCACTGTCGCCACCCAGAGAAAGGGTGCCGCCATCGCTGAGCTGGCCGCCCATCTCGGCATAGAAGGGGGTTTTATCCGTAATGACAAAGAGCATGCCCTCTGCCTCGTGTACCTCTGTTACGGTGGCGGTGGTGGTGTCTTCCGTATAGCCGGTGAAGGTGGTTACTTGCTCGGTCTTGAGATCCAGGGCGCGCACTACCTGCTTCTTTTGGGCAGCTTTGGCGCGTTGGCGCTGCTCTTCCATAAGGGCTTCAAAGCGCTCGGTGTCCACACTCAGCCCGCGCTCGCGTGCCATGAGAGCCGTGAGGTCGATGGGGAACCCGTAGGTGTCGTACAGTTTGAAAGCGAAGTCGCCGCTTACCTTGCCGGTGGCGGCTACTTCTTTGTCAAAGAGCTCCAAACCGCGGTCCAGTGTCTCGTTGAAGGAGGTTTCTTCTCTCAACAGTACGTCTTTGATGGTGGCGGCGCGGCCTACAATCTCGGGGAACACGCGGCCCATCTCGGCTGCCAAGGTGTCTACCAGCTGAGACAAGAAGGGTTTCTCAAGCCCTAGGGTGCGGCCGTAGCGTACGGCGCGGCGCAGAATGCGGCGCAACACATAGTTGCGGCCGTTGTTGCCGGGCAGAATGCCGTCTGCAATGGAGAAGCTCAGCGTGCGGATGTGGTCGGCTATCACGCGGAAGGCGATGCTCTCTTTGAGGGTGTCGCGGTTTTCTTCTGTGGCATCTTGCGGGTAAATGTCCACATAGGTGCGGCCGGAAATCTCCTCAATCTTGCGGAAGAGCGGGCGGAATACGTCCGTGCTGTAGTTGGAAACGCGGCGTGAGAAGTCCGTGAAGCCGTTGGTGCATTGCATCATGGCGCAGGCACGCTCAAAGCCCATGCCGGTGTCAACGTGGCAGGCGGGCAGGTTGCGGAAGGTGCCGTCGCTCTCTGCATTGTATTGAATGAACACGAGGTTCCAAATCTCAATGCACTTGTCGCTGTCTTTGTTGACGAGTGAGCCCTCGGTCTTGCCCTCGGGGGTGAGGTCTACGTGCAGCTCGGAGCAGGGGCCGCAGGGGCCGGTTTCGCCCATCATCCAGAAGTTGTCTTTTACCCCGCCGTTGACGATGTGTACCTTGGGGTCCAGCCCCTTGGCCTCGAACAACGGTGCCCAGGTATCCCAAGCCTCTTGGTCAAACTCGCCGGGGTCTCCCTTGCTCTTGTCGGGGCAGTATACGGTGGCGTACAAGCGCTCTGCGGGGAATCCCCAACGCTCTACCACCAGCTCCCACGCCCAAGTGATGGCTTCTTTCTTGAAATAGTCACCGAATGACCAGTTGCCGAGCATCTCGAACATGGTGTGGTGGTAGCTGTCTTGCCCCACATCCTCAAGGTCATTGTGCTTGCCGCCGGCGCGTATGCACTTCTGCGTGTCGGTGGCGCGGGCCGGTTTCCACGGCGGGGTCCATACACCCAAGAAGTAGGGCACAAACTGGTTCATACCGGCATTGGTGAACAGCAAACCCGGACTCTGCGGCATCAGTGAGGCGGAGGGTACTACGGCGTGCTGCTTCTCGTGGAAAAAGTCCAAGAAACTCTGGCGAATTTGCGCTGCGGTCATCATATCAACGTGTCTGATGTTGTTATATGTATAAAACTGTACGCGCACAGCTTACCATCCTTTCGCGCGCGTGTAAAGTAAAAACAACTGATTTGCGGTTCTGTTTCGCAATGCTTATGCTTTTAACCTCTCAGAATGTAAAAACGGCGCCTCGTGATGGAGACGCCGTTTGGTTGTTTGAGATGTGTTCTCTCAGAAAGAAAATGAGGATTAGTAATCGTAGCTGTTATAGCGATAATTGCTGCCACTGCCGTAGCTGTTGCCGTAGTTGCT
This sequence comes from Akkermansia sp., assembly GCA_045576695.1. Lineage (GTDB taxonomy): Bacteria > Verrucomicrobiota > Verrucomicrobiia > Verrucomicrobiales > Akkermansiaceae > Akkermansia. Next base: position 9,653 of record JAZNGY010000031.1, on the reverse strand, counting down.
GTTGTAGCGGCTGCCTCTGCCGTAGCTGCTGCCGTAGTTGCTGTTGTAGCGGCTGCCTCTGCCATAGCTGCTGCCACTGTCATAGCTGTGGTCGTACGATGAAGAATGTGATGAGAACGGAATCTTCGGTTTTGTGCCGTAATTTATCAGGCTGCATTCATCGTCACAACAATTCAAAATGACTGCAACTACATAAAATACTGTGCATATGCCACCCCATACATAAGAGTACAGAATGTTCATGACTTTTTCTGATGTAGGCTCGGTTACAGCTCCTGATTCATATGGCGGCGCAGCTTTGCATTTATTGATAGCCGTTCCCAATCCTTTCAAAATTAATGTTAATACGGTTGATACCAAACATATACATATGGTGATGATTAAGAAGGTTTCAGAGTTTGTTCTGAAAGATAACAAACTGCTGACGGATGAGCCTATTTGGAAGATGAATATGAAAATGGCGGTGATATAAACCGCGAAAAAGCGCAATATGTCCGCGAATGAGGAGCGCTCACTATATACCATACATATTGCAATAAGTAGAAGAATAAACGGTAAAACAGGGAACTCACATATGGCATCTATAATTCCACCTACAATTAATACTATAATCGCCCCAACACCCTTTGCCCCATAATGGATGCCGCTCCATGTTATTATGGAAGGAAGAAGAATGCCGTACAATATAAAATAAATCGAGGTCTTTAACTCGCTGAAATTGCTTGATTTTTCAATCAAAGCTGTGCTTATTACCATTAACAGGCAGACGATTAAACCGAAAAAGGATGATGAAAAGCACGCCTTGGTTTTATCGCGTAAACTTTCGATTTTTTTGTGATTTCCCGTTTCAGATTCCGGTAAGTTGCCGACAATAAAGGCTCCGCTATAGTGCTGGTATACTTTCTTAATCGTTGTTTTGTAAATGCAGCAGTATACTAATTGAAAAAAGTAAAAAATAGCTAAAGCTATGGTGTATGTTAAACCATACTTTGTAGCTAAACCCGCAAACGGGAATATGAGTGCTATCTGGCTAATTTGAAACCATTTATTAGAATTTGAAAGAGTTAATATGATTTCATGCAGCGGAGAGGTTGCTCTTTGGAAGCCGGGGTGAGATGACCATTCCTTTTTCTCTCTTTTGAGGGGGTTACTTGGTGCCGATAGATGATCGACGGGTACATATTTCGGGACCGGCGGTAACGCTGTCGTTTCTTCTGATTTTTCTTTAGGTGTATTCATGGTATGCTCCTAAAAGGTAACACCATTACCTGAGGGTGTCAAGGGTAAATTCTACCCGGGGTGATAGGGGGATAAGGTATTAAGGTTTAATTAAAATCATGCGATATGTGAGTAACTTTGTGTTCAACAACGTTAATGCCGAAAATGCACCGAAACGCAGAAAAAAGTGTATTTATGATCGCTCTGTTAAACTTTTCGGTTTATAAATCGGAGTTTGTCGAGCAGATGGCTCGCGTGAGCGAGGCGAATTCAAGAGCCCCGCGCATGCGGGGCGGCATATGGTAGACCCGGGTGCAGCCGCGTCAGCGGCGGAACCCGGGGTAAGATGAAAAATATATTGGAACCCCGGCGAGGGGTGACATAATGCGTGGCGTTAATATTCACGTTGATTTTGTAATGATACAATGCACGAAAAAATAAAATCCTTACGTCATTAAGCCACCCTTTATGCCACCCCGCCATTCGGCGGGGTTCGGTCAACTTTTATTCTATACCCCCGGTTCCGCCACTGCGTGGCTTTACCGGGGGCTACCATATGCCGCCTCGCCATACGGCGAGGCTCTTAAATTCCGCTCGCCTACGGCTCCCGTCTTTGCCTTTCGGGCTTCGGCGAGGCTGGCGCCATCTGCCCGATAAATTATCATTTGCAGGGGGTGATGCATCTGTCAACTGTATTTTTTAACAGTGCCTTTATGATTTACCTGCCGACTTTTTTTGCGGGGGTGCGGGCATGAGGGTGTACTTAAGGCATTTTTTGGGGCAAGCGCTTACACATTGCAAGCAGCCGATGCAGTTGGGGTGGCGCACAAAATCCGTGCGGGCTACATCAATGTTCATGGGGCATTTGCGCGAGCATTGACCACAGCCCCCGCATACTGCCGTGTTGCGGCGAATGCCGAATATGCGCAGTACGCTCAATAAACCCATTTTGGCACCACCCGTGCACAGGTAGTTGCAGAAGGGGCGGTCCGTAAACAAGGCCAGCACAATCATACAAATAACAACAACGGCGCCGGCCGTGTAAAATACCCCACGCAGCAACATGCTGAAATGAAAAGGCCCTTTCAACATACTCACCACAATGCCCAACGTGAGTATAAAATACAATGCGTAACGGGATAATTGCAGGTACTGCTGTACTCTCTGCGGTACTCGTAAACGCGGTAAATGCAGTTTCCTGCCCAGCCATGCCGCCCAATCTTGAACTGCGCCGAAGGGGCATACCCAACCGCAGAAAAATACACCCACCAGTAGAACAGTGTACAACAAGCCCTCGCTTATTATTTTGGTGTTGTAGCCTGCCCAAAATACGGCTGCCAAAATGCCTGCCTGTACAACGAAACGCAGCACTTGTATCCACCTATATGTTTTACCTGTTGCCATAACTCTGTTATTTTAACGCTACTCATTTATCAAAGCAAGTATATTGTTATTTTTCTTGCAAAAAAAGGATGTTGCGCGGGTACCCGAAGAATGATTTTTGCGTTGACTTCCAAAGCCTCGCGTGGTAGATTAACAGTGTAGAACCCCGTGTGTCTTTATGAACCTCAAAGCTATCGCATCCGCTTTATTGGCAAGTTGTAGTCTTTTTGCAGCAGAGGAGGAGCCTGTGTCGCTGACCATGTTCAAAGAGCTGGCAGCCACGCAAGCGGGGAATGTGTTGTTCTCGCCTGCATGTTTTGAGGAGGCTTTGCTGTACGTGGGGAAATACACGGCCGGGCAAACTCGGGAAGAGTTGAAGGGGCTGCGCTTCAGTGCCAAAGATACCAACACTGCCATGACCCCCAAGGCGGTATCTGCTCTTTTTGTGGCAAATGATATGGAGCTGTGCCCCATAAAAGAGAATGTGATGCGTGTGCCTTTTACAACTGCACCGACCGAGGCCGTGCAATTCATCAATGATTGGTTGACGAACGTAACCCAAGGGGTGATGCCCGGTGTCATTAGGGTTGATGACGTGGGGAAAGATACGCGCATGTTGGTAGTATCTGCTCTTACCCTGCATGAAGGCTGGGTAGAGACGTTTGATAAATCCGACAACATACCGGAATATCCCTTTACCCTGTCCGATGGCTCTGTCGTGAAGGTGACCATGATGTCGGCAAAGGATTCTACCTCTCATCGCTATGCCGAGGGTGAGGATTGGCAAGCCGTGCGCCTGATGGTGATGCCCCGTGGCCATGATGAAAACAAATACGCGGGGTCCTTTATCGCTATTCGCCCGCGGGGAGATGTGCGCGAGTTTGCCGCCAAGCTTACGCCGGAGCTGCTGGCTCATATTTACAAGGAGCTTTCTCGCCGCACCGTCTATGTAGAGGGTGAAAAGTGGTACATACGGTATACGGACGTGAAGCTGCCGCGCTTTTCTCTGCACCCGGAGAGAGTAGACCTGGCACCACTTTTGAAGAAGCACGGGGTGAGGTCTCTCTTTGCCCCGGAGGCAGATTTCTCTCACCTCACCAAAGAATCCGGGATGTACCTGAGGGGCTTGATTCAAAAAAACGGGCTGGATGTGCATGAGAACGGCTTCTGTGCCGCGAGTGTCACCTGGGGAGATGCTTTGGGGGAGTATGAATGCCCCGAGGAGCAGCATTTCAGTATTACTTTTGACAAGCCCTTTATCTTCATCATCGGTACGATGCATCCCAAGATAAGACCATTCTTCATGGGTATTTGCGAGAACCCCGTAGCACAGGAGAACCCAACCGTGTATGTTGAAAATGCCGGGTGCAGGGGTGATGAGCTTTTGGAGGAATCCCTGCACGAGCCTGTGATGCGATTACTGCTGAAAAGCCCTTGGGGGGCTCTGTTTGATGGTACCCCGTCTCATCCGTGTTTTTCCAAACAACATGCTTGTAAGCTCAAAGCCGGGGTGGAGCCGGAAGTGCTCCTGAAAAAGATGAGCTACGAAGCGAAGAACGGAGAGGAATTGAAAGTAGCCCCCATTAGCTGTACCACTGTAAAAGAGAATGGCAAGGTGTATGTTGTCATACGTGCTGATGTGGACTTCGCCATTAACGATGAAGCCTGCTGTAGCTGGGATATTGCTTTCGGCGGATATTATGCTGATTTTTGGTTTGAGATAACGGAGGAGATTGAAGAATGAAACAAGTTTTATTGACCTTATCGCTGGCTGCCGGCATGGTAATGGGGCAGGGTGCCGGGGCCTCTTCTGCCACTACAGAGCTGCATGGCACCATAGCAGAAGCCGTCGCTGCTGCATTTCCCTCGGCAACGGGCGGCCCGGGTGAATCTCAAGAAACCGCCTGGCGGCTGGGGGCAGAGACGGAGTATGATGAAGCCATGCTGCTTGCCTTGCTGCCGAGCGACTATCAGGACCTCCGCATTGATACGATTGAGGGCGACAATAAACGCATGTACACGGTACTGCAGTTCAGTTACATGTGCGGTGGTCAGTTGCAGAAGGGTGAGCTGTGGGTGGATGTGCATGCCCCCCTCTCGCGTGCCCTCGAAACCGTGCGAGAGGCGCAGCGCGATGCTGCGCAGATGCCGGATGCGCTGACAACCCTGCAACAAAAACTTTGGGAGGAGTACTTTAAGTGTTGCCTGACGGAAGGCGCTGTGGATACCGAGCCCGTCAGAAAGCACATTATGAAGCTGCAAGACCCCGCTTATCTGTATTTGGTGGCTGTTTATTTTATGGAATGTATGCCGGACAGCCTACCGAGCGTGGCTGCCGTTTTGCCGGCATCTATGGTGTCGGATGATGATTTATTCGGGGATGATTTGGTGTTTTCCCTTTGGTCTCACCGCCGCAATGTGTTGTGGTATTGCCGAGAAGCCCTTATCCTGATGGCACGCGAGGGCAATGAGCGCGCACTGGATTACGCCGTCCGCCTCATGCGCGATTATCCCGGCGAGAATCCTTTTGATGTTATGTACCAACGAGAAACGGAAAAATTGCTCCGTGGTGAGGTGTCTGATGCCCCCCTCGTCCCGAAGTGCTGACTGCTCATTCCGTATGAAAGACGAAATCCGATTTTTATTGTACAATACGCCTGAGACAAAAGGTAATATTCAGGTGTATGTTAAAGATGATACACTTTGGGCTACTCAAAAGGCAATAGCTGAATTGTTTGATGTTCATGCTTCGTCAGTTAGTAGACACCTTTCTAATATATATGAAGAAAAAGAATTAGATGAATCTTCGACTATTGCAAATTTTGCAATAGTCGTGAAACGTGGTTTCCGAGGTGAGGTAAAAGAAGATATGCTTTTTTACAACTTGGATGCCATTATCTCCGTTGGTTATCGTGTTAATTCACGCAAAGCAACGCGTTTCCGCCAGTGGGCTACTCAAACACTCAATGAGTATATTCGTAAAGGATTCGTGATGGATGATGAGCGCCTCAAGCAGGGGAAAACGGCTTTTGGTAAAGATTATTTTCGCGAACTTTTGGAGCGTGTTCGCTCTATACGTGCCAGTGAACGTAGAATATGGCAACAGATTACTGATATCTTTGCTGAGTGCAGTACGGACTACGACCGCCAAGCGCGAGAAACCCGCCGATTTTTCTCCATGGTACAAAATAAATTTCATTTTGCCATTACCGGAAAAACCGCAGCTGAAATTGTATGGCAAGGGGCAGATCATAACAAAGAGCACATGGGCTTACGTACTTGGAAACACGCGCCGGATGGCCGAATCTTGAAATCTGATGTTGTGGTTGCCAAAAATTATTTGGAGGAAAAAGAGATACGACGTTTGGAGCGTGCAGTAACCGGTTTTTTTGATTACATCGAGGACCTTATTGAACGCGAGAATAGTTTTACTATGGCTCAATTTGCGGATTGTGTGGATGCGTTTCTGACTTTCAGGCGTTATGATATTTTGCCTGATAACGGAAAAATTAGCCGGGAACAAGCAGAGCGCAAGGCTGAGGGAGAGTATGATATATATAACCGTACTCAGCTCATAGATTCTGATTTTGATAAAGAAATTCGCCGTTTTTTGAAAGAAAATTCATAATTTTTTCGCGGATTGGGAATTGGGGTGCATTATCCCCCATGAAAAGCAACTGATATATGCCGAGGTGGTGGAAGAGAAACGCCGGTGACGAGGCGCGGGAGAAATGCCGCGCGTGGTTTCGCGTGTCCATGCATCGCCTGCTGGCATATGCACGCTTGCAGGCAGATGGCGATACAGATGTGGAGGTATTGCTCAGCGGGGTGATAGAGCGCGTGGCCGAGGCCGTGGTGCAAGGGCGTGTGCCGGCAGAAGAAGAAGACCTGCTGCGCTACAGCATGCGCGCCATACGGCATGATGCCATACGCGCAGGACGCCGCAATAATAACCGCAGGGAGGCAGAGCTTCAATATGTTGCAGATGCCCCCGCCTCTGAGCACCCCCGCATGGGCGAGGCAGATGCCGCAGCCCGCGCTCAACACCTGCGCCGTGCCGTGCAACAGTTGCCCGCAGAGTTGGCAGAGCTGGTTGCCCTCCATATTTGGGGCGAGCTGAGCATTGCCGAAATCGCACGGCGCCTCCGAACGCCCGAATCCACCATCCGCAGTCGTTACATTGTTGCGCTGCGCACAATGAAGTCTTATTTATCAACCGTAGATATTTGCTGACCCCCATGGAAGATGCAGATAAAGAGCTCCGAAAAATAGAAAACATGCTCCGCACGCTGGCTGCTGAGGATGCCGCGGGGCGTGCGCAAGATGCTGAGCTGTTGGCACGCCTTTGCGATAAGGCTGATGCCGCTTGTCGCCTTGCCCCCCGTCGCCCATGGTACCGCAGCCGCACGTTGTGGCATAGTGCCGCGGCCTTGGCTGTGTTGGCCGTAGTGCCTGTTCTTTGGCCATGGGGGCAGGCGCCCGAAACGCCAAAACAAGAGGCGCGAGTTGCAACCGTGGTTGAGCAGCCTGCCGCAATATTGGCAGAGGAGTGCATTTGCATGGAGCCCGACGCGGTAGCTGTTGCTGTTAACATCGACGAGACGGCAGAAGAACCTGCAGCTGATGAAATCCCCCCTTGGTTGCTTGAGGAGAATGCAGAACACGCTCTCGCCGTAACAGATGCCGTGTATGCCGGCAATCCTCCCCCTGTTCCGCAAGCTGCACTTGCTGTAAACGAGTTTGATGAGGAGTCTGAATGGGGCGCGGATGCGGAAGAATTGGGCAGTGGCCTCGGCGTGCCTCTTGTCATCAGTTCTTGTAGTGACGCCGAAGACGCCATCGCGGGGCTTCCGGAGTCAAATCGCTGTAATAAACCTGCTGTTACCCTGCACAAAAGCAAGCGCGCCGCGGCGCCCGCGCCGTGTAAGGGTAATACCCCGCATGGTGTTGCAGAGCGCATGCGCTCCTACGGCGCGGCTATACTGAAGTATGCGGCTAAAGCTCAATCTCAATGATGACAAGCTCACGGTGGTATGGCGCCACCGTGAGCCGTCTTCTCTCTTCTCTGTTTCTCCTCCCCCAATCAGTGCCTGTGCGTGCATTTATGAATGCACATAATGGTAACGGCGGTGGTCAGGGTTGCCATGAGCGCGGTATGCACAATGCCTAAGGCAATTTTGCAGCAACGGTGGCGCATACAGCAGCGCTCTTGCTTGCAGCATGCGGTGTTTTCTGTCGGTGTGTTCTGTGTGTCCATGCAGGTTTGATGCCTTATCGCTCCTATTTTTACAATAACGGTTGTTTTTTCACAGAAAAAATGTAGGATATTTGTTTTTTTCGCTTGCCACGTTACTTAAAAAACGATAACATAGCGCCATGAAAAACATGGTACGATTTTTCGCTGCCGCGCTGAGCACCATGGTGTGCCTTGGCGGAGACTTGGTGAAGCCCATTAATACGGGCGAGCTTTGGAAAGGCCCCCGTGTAACGGCTCAGAATAAATTTTTGGCAGGCTGCCGCTATGCCCCTGTGGATAATACCACATGGCGCATGGCCAATGGCTCATTTACATTCGGTAAATTGCATGCCGGCGAAGTATTGCTGCATTGGGGCGAAGATAACATTGACTCTTTGCGCCTTATTGTGTACAGCAAGGGTGATGACGGTGCCATTGGTCGCGATGCTTTCCAGGGGAAAATAGATAGTGCCAAAGCGGCTCTCACTGAGATTACCGGCGTGGAGGGCAAAAAGAAAAAAGTAAATATCAAAGAAACCGGTGTGCAGGTAGAATGCTGGGAGTGGGTGTGGGAAAACGGCGCCGCCCGCATGGATGCCAGCTATACCGGCTCTTTCAACAAAAAAGCCAAGAAAGGCAAGAAAAATAAAGGGGGTAATGAGCCCTTTGAGGCAGAGTTCATCCGTGTCGACATAGGCCCCGATGTTGCCGCCATTGAGCATGGCGGTGCGGCAGATAAGGTGACGCGCAAAGAGCTGAAAGGCAGTATCAAAAAAGAAGAAGACGGTACCGTCTGGTTAGAGGGGGTCAACATGGTAGACCAAGGGCAGAAAGGCTATTGCGTGCCGGCCACATTGGCCCGCGTATTTGCCTTTTACGGTATGGATGGTGTAGACCAGCACGCCTTGGCCGCCCTGTGCGATTCTTCGGCAGATGGTGGCACCAGCAGCAATTCTATGGAGGCTGCCATGGCTGCTATCTGCAAAAAGTTCCCCGTTAAGCTTATTACCATAGAAGATTATCAATCCCTCATGATGTCTTTGGTGGACCCCTACAACAAACTTGCCAAGAAGAAGGGTAAACAGCCGCTTTCTTTCGCCGTCCCCCCCATGGATGTGGCAGACCCCGAGCTGCTCAAACAAGTGCGCGCCGGTAAGAAGAGCCAAGTCAAAAAGTGGATGGGTGCCATCAAAAAGCATATTGATGCCGGTACCCCCGTGCTGTGGAGCGTTACCCTCGGTATTTACCCCGAGCCCGTACCCGTTCCGCAAACCCGCGGTGGCCATATGCGCCTGATCATCGGGTACAACATGAAAGAGCAAACCATCATTTACTCCGACTCTTGGGGGGCCGGGCATGAGAAAAAGACCCTCCCCGCTGCTGAAGCCGCCGCCATGACCACCGGCCGCTATGCCATCAAGTTAAAGTAACTCTGCGCACTTTTCATGAAACAAACACCCCCGTTCTTCTTGGGAGAACGGGGGTGTTTGTTTCAGAACTTTTCGGCTGATACATTGCAGTCGGAATGTGCGAATGACGATATACGAAGTTCTGAGTCAGGCGCCTGCAGCTCAGTGTTGAAAAGCCACGCTTTTCAAGCGAAAATTGAAGCTGTGCTTTTTCTTAAAGCGCTGTTAAAGATTAAAGTTGATAGATGTGGCAGCCCGATAAATTGTAATTTATCGGGCAGTTTGATGTGATACTGTGAGCGTAGCGAACCAAATTTAAGAGCCCCGTGATAGCGGGGCGACGGACCAGTAGCCACGTGGTGTAGCTGCGTCAGCAGCGGAACCCGTGGTAGTGGTAGAAAAGAATC
>JAZNGY010000030.1:0-6631 GCA_045576695.1 Akkermansia sp. | reverse complement strand
CATCAAACACCCCGATAAATTACAATTTATCGGGCTGCCACATCTACAAACTGTAAACGCGTGGGCATCATTAGAAACATGAACACTAAATCGGAGTTTGAATGTACGAATGACGATATACGAGGTACGAAGTTCAGAGTCAGGCGCCTGCGGCGCAGTGTTGCAAAGCCGCGCATGAGTTACCGCTGTCATTACGGCTGTATGCCTAACTATTACTTCGTATTTTGAATCTCGTAACTCGTACTTCAAATTACCATTGGTCGGGCTGTTGCATCTATCAACTTTAATCTTTAACAAAGCAAAAAATAAAAAACCGCAGGGGCTTTTTACACCTCTGCGGTTTATGAGCTTACGCTCTTATCAAATTCGTATTACTTGCGGCGGCGCTTGCCACGCCATAGCTTTAGCGGCGGCGGCGGCGTGCTGCAAGGCCGGCCAAGGCCAACAAGCTCAGCGTAGCTGTTGTCGGCTCGGGCACGGAGGGTGTCGGCTCGGAAGGAGTCGATCCCGCACCGGCAAGATTGGTCATAGCTGCGGCAATTTCATCAGCGGAAAGAAGAGACCAGTACACCTCAATTTCGCTAACAGCGGAGTTCTTGCTCAGAGTGTCAATGTAAAGGCTACTGCGAATTCCTTTTGTTGAACCGGAAACAGGCTCATACTCTTTTTTGTTACCGTCGGCATCAATCAGTGTAAGATATGCGGTGGCTACTTCACCTACGCCGTAGGTGTAGCCGATAATGGCTTTAACATAATCGGCAACACTAGTTGTACCGAAACCGTTGGTGTTGTTAGCGGGTGCAGTGAAATACAACTGGCTCGTGTATTCACTGCCCATCCAATTTGCATAATCCAAGAGGTAATGTGTTACACCACCGTTTGCCGCTTGCCCCTCTGCCGTACCGCTCCATGAGAAAATGGGGGTGTTAACACCCGTATCAATAGGACCGCTTACGGCCAAGGATGCAAAATCCAACGTAAACACCACGGAAATAGATTCGAGAACCTGTCCATCGTTAAGAGAGGCGGTGCCGTATTCGTCCCATGCGATATCCATGGGATCCGTTGCAGCAGCGGCCAAGCCGGCTGCGACCAACAGTAATGTAATTGTCTTCTTCATGTGAGAAAGTATCTTTTATGTTTTATAATTGCTGAATTATGTCCCATTTTAATAGGGAAAGTTGTTATTTAAAAACAACGCGCGGCACTTTACTTCTTTTTAAAAGAGAAGTCAAGCTAAAAAACTACATTTTATTCATTTTTTTGAAATTAGATAATTTTCTTATTACTGCCGCAATAGGATTGAATAGCCTAAAAAATAATACATCCTTATTAAGAATAAGCAGAAAACAATATTATCTCATTTAAAAAGAGATAGAGTGTGGCGCGTTATTCGCCAAATAACAACATTCATCTCTTTGAATAAAAACATATATTATTCATAACCAACAGATAGACACATATGAAAAAGACAATTCTTACCGTTCTCGCTCTTGCCGGGATGGCCTCTGCAACAGAGTTACAGGAGCTCTTCTACACGACTGACTATACAGAACAAATAGACCTTTCCACAGCCAATTTGGGCACCACAAACAGTTTAACATTTGTTATCACCCTTGACCCGGCAAAACTCGCAGCTTTTTTGTCCACAGACACGACTAAGCACAATATATTCCAGTATGAGACCGGTAAGACCGGTGGTATAGGGCTTTTCTACTGGAGCGATACTCCTCAATTTGGAATAGCATATGCACGTGGCGGATATATTTCAGGCGCAACAACTGCGTTGCCTACTACATTCAGTTGGGACGATGTTGCCGGTGTAGCTTTAACTCTCACAACTCAAGAGGACGGCACCAAAGACAAATATCAACTCCATGCCTATATCGAAGGAACCGATGGCACCGTGCTTCTTAGCACTTCTTACACAGAGAAGACAATAAGCAGTTCATATGACCCCTCAGCCTTCGGCATGGTTAATATGACAGAGCTGGTTAAATCTGCAGCCGGTTACAAGGGAACAGCTTCTGCCGATGAGGCTTTGGCTATGGCTAAGGAGGCAGTTTCGGGTGGAACAATCCCCGAGCCGACAACAGCCACGCTGAGCCTGTTGGCTTTGGCCGGGCTTGCAGCACGCCGCCGTCGCTAAAGCTATGGCGTGGCAAGCGCCGCCGCAAGTAATTATATAAGAGAACACAGATTTACAACCGCAGAGGCCGAGAGGGCTCTGCGGTTTTTCTTTCTTGCAATCCGAAAAAAAAGGCGTATAATCGCCCGCGTAACACCACATTTATCACAAAAAAAGAAACATGGACACGGTACGCACATTTACAACAGGCACGGGCACAGCGGGGCGCTATTACTCACTGCCGGCACTGGCAGAGGCAGGATTTGACGGCATTAAGCGCATGCCGATATCGCTGCGCATCGTACTGGAGAGCTTGCTGCGCAACTGCGATGGGCTTAAGGTAACGGAGCAGGATGTGAAGAACCTGGCAGCCTGGAGCGCAAAAGAGCCCGGCAACTACGAGATACCGTTTACGGTGGCTCGCATTATTTTGCAAGACCTGACGGGTGTACCCCTGTTGGTAGATTTGGCCGCCATGCGCGCCGCCGTGCAAGATTTGGGGGCCGACCCCGCCGCCATGGAGCCGCTGGTACCGGTGGATTTGGTGGTAGACCACTCCGTACAGGTAGACTGGTCCGGTTTCCCCGGGGCGTACCAAAAGAACCTGACCCGCGAGTTTGAGCGCAACACAGAGCGCTATGAATTCTTGAAATGGGGCCAACAGGCATTCGAAACCTTCTCCGTAGTACCGCCCAGCACGGGTATTGTACACCAAGTAAACTTGGAGCACTTGGCCCGCGGTGTGATGGAACAAGATGGCGTGTACTACCCCGATACCCTGGTGGGCACGGACTCTCACACCACCATGATTAACGGCTTGGGCATTGTTGCCTGGGGCGTGGGTGGTATTGAGGCAGAGGCCGGCATGCTGGGCCAGCCCGTCACCTTCTTGGTGCCCGAGGTTGTGGGCGTGCACCTTACCGGTAAGCTCAGCGAGGGTGTTACCGCCACGGATTTGGCACTGCATGTCACCAAGATGCTGCGCGCACACGGTGTGGTAGGCAAGTTTGTAGAGTTCTTCGGCGAGGGTGCAGAAGCGCTCTCCCTGCCCGACCGCGCCACCGTGGCCAACATGGCACCGGAGTACGGCGCCACGATGGGCTTCTTCCCCGCAGATGCCACCAGCGCCGCCTACCTGCGCGCCACCGGCCGCAGCGAAGAGCATGTAGCCACCTATGAGGCTTACTTGAAAGCCCAGGGCATCTTCGGCATGCCCCGCAAAGGCGAGATTGATTACTCTACCGAGCTGGAGCTCGACCTCGGCAGCATAGTGCCCGCCGTGGCCGGCCCCAAACGCCCGCAAGACCACATTGCCCTTACCGCCCTCAAGAGCAGCTTTGCCGAGATGTGCGAAAAGAGCTACGGCCACCCGCAAAAGACAGAGGGCGTAGCCGTCACCATGAAGGGCGATGCCGGCAACCCCGATGCCGACACCACGCACGAGGTAGAGATTACGGACGGCTCCATCTTGGTGGCCGCCATTACCAGCTGCACCAACACCAGCAACGACAGCCTGATGCTGGCCGCCGGCCTGCTGGCCAAAAAAGCCGCAGCCCTCGGTATGCGCGTGCCTGCCCATGTTAAGACCGGCATTGCCCCCGGCAGCCGCATTGCCGCCCGCTACTTCGAGAACAACGGCCTCACCGAGGCGCTGGATGCCATCGGCTTCTCCATTGTGGGCTATGGCTGCGCCACCTGCATCGGCAACTCCGGCCCGCTCAACGCTGCGCTGGAGCAAGCCGTGACGGAGAACGACATCGTGTCCTGCTCCGTGCTGTCCGGCAACCGCAATTTCGAGGCCCGCATTCACTCCCACGTGAAGGCCAACTTCCTGATGTCGCCCCCGCTGGTGATTGCCTTTGCGTTGGCCGGCAGGGTGGATATTGACACCGCAACCGAGCCGCTGGGCACCGCCGCCGACGGCACCCCCGTGTACCTGCGCGATATTTGGCCGAGCAGTGCCGAGATTGCCGCAGCCCAAGCCAACGCCGCAGCCCCGGAGGATTACACCGCCAGCTACAGCAACGTGGTGCCCGAGTGGGGCCGCGTGAGCGCCCCCACGGGCGCAACCTTTGCTTGGAACGCGGATTCTACCTACATACACCGCCCGCCCTTCTTTGAGGGCTTTGACGGCAAGAAGAGCGATATTACCGACATTTGCGGGGCACGCGCACTGGGCATCTTCGGCGACTGTGTGACCACAGACCACATCTCCCCCGCCGGAGCCATCAAACCCACGGGGCCTGCCGGCAAGTTCTTGGCCGCCGCCGGGGTTGAGAAGCGAGACTTCAACACCTTTGGCTCCCGCCGCGGTAATGACTTGGTGATGGCACGCGGCACCTTTGCCAACGTGCGCATCAAGAACCTGCTCACCGAGGGCGTAGAGGGTGGCTACACGCTCTACTTCGGTGCTCAGCCCGTCAGCGAGCCCGACACCTGCATCTGCGCCCCTTGCGGCACGCCCACCTTCATTTATGATGCCGGCATGGCCTACAAGGCAGACGGCGTACCCACCATCATCATCGGCGGTGAGGATTACGGCATGGGCTCCAGCCGCGACTGGGCCGCCAAGGGCACCAACCTTTTGGGGGTAAAGGCCGTTATCACCAAGAGCTTTGAGCGCATTCACCGCAGCAACCTCATCGGCATGGGGGTGCTGCCCCTCAACTTTGAGAACCCGGCAGACTATGACCGCGTGAAGGCCCTCAAAGATGCCACCTTCTCCATTGTAGGCCTGCATAACGACCTGCAACCGCGCGACAAGGCCATGCTGGTGGTAACACCCGCCGGCGAGGCAAGCTTTGAGCTGCCGCTCATCGTGCGCCTGGATACGCCCATTGAGAAAGAATACTTCCGCGCCGGTGGTATTCTGCAATACGTATTGGCTCGCTATTGCTGATGCGCCTCATAAAATTACAACATCTCAACAACCTGCTGCTCACGCTACTGTGTGCAGCAGGTTTTAGCTCTTGCATACGCACCGATATAGGTAACACCATCGGCAGCATCGGCAAAGAGGTACCCAAAGCCGTACCGGCAGCAGATTACTACCAAGAGATAGATTGTTTCTCCATACGTGTGGTGACATACACCGCCAAGGTGTATGAGGATGACACCCATTATTACATAGACCTGCCGCTTGCCCTTGTGCCCGAGCGCCGCTGCGGGCTGGAGTACGTGCCACAATTTCTCGGCGAGCCCATTGTAGAAGTATACGGCGGTGTATCACCGGGGCGAAAAACGCTCAATGAGCCGTACTCCACAAAAGAGCTGCAAAACAGCACACCGCACCGCTGGTTTGTGGTTATTGCCAAAGATAATGCAGAGGAACTTGTACACTCCCGCGAGTTTAGTACCGAACTCTCGGCAAAAAACATAGAGGCTGTGCAAACTATCTCCGCTGCCGAGTTCAGCACAAAAAAAATCCGACACGTGGGTATAAGGCATATACCCCAAGCGGAGCAATTTGCTGCCATGCTTCCGGCCAAGAGAGCGTGGTATAACTACCCCCTCATCCCCTTGCAATATGCAGCCATGATAGGGCTGGACTTGCCGCTGAGCCTGGTGAGCATGCCGCTCTCCCTCCCCTATGTCATCTGCAACCCCTTGATTTACTATGCAGACCGCACTCTCCCCGAATAACATGAAAACCATATCATTTACAGACCTGCAACACAACCCGGCAGAGCTTATCGGCAAACAATGGATGCTCATTACCGCCGGCACACCGGATGCCTTCAACTGCATGACGGCCAGCTGGGGCGGCTTGGGTTTCCTGTGGAACCGCCCCGTCGCCTTCGTCTTTGTGCGCCCCAACCGCCATACAGCCAAGTTTATAGATGAGCAAGCGGCATTCACCCTCTCCTTCATGCCCGAGAAATACCGCGAAGACCTCATCTTCTGCGGCCGCAACTCCGGGCGAGACGTTGATAAAATGGCCGCCACCGCCCTGCAAGCCCACATCACCCCCAATGGTTTAGTGGCTATGGAGGATGCCGACTTGGTGCTGGAGTGCCGCAAGATGGCCGTTGCCACCATGCAAGAGGCAGATTTCATCAACTATGCAGAGGTATCACCCCAGTGGTACGACCCCACCAACCCGCTCCACAAGGTCTACATTTGTGAAATTGCAGCCACCTACGTGCGCTGATTCGAAAAAAACGTGAAAAAAAATCATCTGACAACCTACGGGCAAATTTCGTCCGTACGTTGTCAGACAGGGCAAACGCATTAGTTAACGAACCTTGTAAGTTCTTTATTTACAATGCACAATTTACCATTTACAATTTTCTGATAAAACATCGGCCTGAGTACAGCACGATGTTTTATGGCCGCAGCATTGCGCAAAAACATGTTTCTCTCGCTATGTAGCCGGGAAAGGATAATGCCTTATGGTGGGCTTTCAGCTGATGAATATTTATATAAGAGCTTGTAAATTCAATAACTTTGTAAATGGTAAATTGTCAATCTGAAGAAAGTGTCATAATCCTAATGCGTTTGCCC
>JAZNGY010000029.1:0-5416 GCA_045576695.1 Akkermansia sp. | reverse complement strand
GACGCGGCTGCACCCGGGTCTAGTAATCTATCGCCCCGCTATCACGGGGCTTAGGAATTCGGTTCACTTTCGTTCGCATTTATCTGCAAGTCGGAACGTAGCCATGTCGCTCTGTGTGCCAAGGAGTTGATTTACGACATTGTCTTCCTAAGCCCGCTTGGCCTCCGACTTGACGCGGCTGCACCCGGGGCTAGTGGTCCGCCGCCCCGCTGTCACGGGGCTTAGGAATTCGGCTCACTTTCGTTCCCGTCTTCGCGCCAATTGGCGCTTCGCCGAGGCAGGCGCATATAACACCCCGCTAAACTCAAATTTGATGCGCTTCGCTCTTTGGGGGAGGGCGGCTCTCGGCGAAAAAATCGGCTCTCGAGGGGGGGGGATTACTCGCCTTTGAGGATGGCGAGGCGGGCGGGGTCGAGCTGCTCCCAGGGGAGGTCCGCCTTGGTGAAGTGGCCGTAATTGGTGGAGCGCGTAAAGATGGGGCGGCGCAGGCCGAGCACGCGCTCCATATCTGCCGGCTTGAAGGAGAAGGCCTTGAGCACGCGCTCAATGATAAGGGCCTCATCCACATGGGCAGAGCCGAAGGTCTCTACATCTACCATAATGGAAACCGGGGAGGCCTTGCCGATGGCGTAGGCCACCTGCAGCTCGCAGCGGTCTGCCAAGCCGGCGGCGATAATGTGCTTGGCCACCCAGCGGCACATGTAAGCGCCGGAGCGGTCAACCTTGCTGCAATCTTTGCCGGAGAATGCGCCGCCACCGTGGCGGCCCATACCGCCGTAGGTATCCACAATAATCTTGCGGCCGGTAAGGCCGGAGTCGCCATGCGGGCCACCGATGACGAAACGGCCCGTGGGGTTGATGAAGAATTCTGTCTGTTCGGTCACCAGCTCTGCGGGGAGCACGCGGCGGGCAAGAGCCTCGCAGAAGGAGCGGATGGTCTCAATGCTCACGTCCTCGGTATGCTGGGTGCTGAGCACCACGTTGAGAATGCGGGCGGGCTTGCCGTCTGCACCGTATTCTACGGCCACTTGGCTCTTACTGTCGGGGCGCAGCCAAGCAACCTCGCCACTGTGGCGCACGCGGGCCAGCTCAATCATGATGCGGTGGGCAAACATGATGGGGGCGGGCATGAGCTCCGGGGTCTCGTTAGAGGCGTAGCCGAACATGATACCTTGGTCGCCGGCACCCTGCTCTGCACCGTCCTTACCCTCTGCGGCACAGGCATCCACACCCTGGGCAATGTCGGGGCTTTGGGTGGAAAGGTAGTTGGTAACATCCAGCGTCTCTGCGTTGAACACCTCGTCATCTGCCGGGGTGGCATAGCCGATGGAGCGCACCACATCGCGCACCAAGGCATCGTAATCTATAACAGCCTTGGTAGTAATCTCGCCGGCAAGGATAACGTGGCCGTCTTTCACCAGGGTTTCGCATGCCACACGGCTGGCGGGGTCTTGCGCAAGGCAGGCGTCCACCACGGTGTCGGAGATGAGGTCGGCCACCTTGTCAGGATGCCCCTCACCAACGGATTCGGATGAGAAAATACGGTTGTTCTTCATATTTATTCGTAATTTGTGAATTTGAATGCCTTAAGCCCGCTGGGCATATCATTTTTGGGCTGGCCGAAGGCGGCCATTACGGAGCTGGCAATAAGGGCGGATTTGTTGCTGAGCTCAGGGCCGTAGTCGAGCGTGCAGCGGAAGATGTCCCAGAGGAGGGTCATCTCGTTACGGAACTGGTTACCCTGCACAATGTAATGCCTGAACCCGGCGGCATGCAGGGCAGCCGTCTCATTACGGGTGAGGTTGCAGGTGGCTTTTTGATGCAGGTTGGCGGCATCTACGGCATGCCAGCCATCGCGCTCCACCATTTGGGCGCGGCGCAGGCAGAGGTCCGCATTGTAGGGGTCTTTGCGTATTTCTGCCAGCAGGCGCAGGTGCTCGCGGCGCAGGGCGCTGTTGCGTGGCAGGGGGTCATTCACCACAATAGAGAAGTACTCCGGGTGCTCCAGTTGAGAGAAGATGGCGGGGCGTGTGGCATCCACCGGGTGCAGGCACACGTTGGTGTACATATCTGCCAACTTGTTGTAAAGGGCGGGGGTGCGGCGGTTGGGCTCTGCCACAAGGCGGTTGGGGTGGCAGCATATCATCATTTGCGGGCAAATCTCGCGAATGCGGGCAGCCAGGCGGTCGTTTGCCACGCACACGCTGTTTTTGCGCACGCGGTCGCAGCGGTACAGCTCTTTCACCAAGGTGGCGCAGTAGGTGTCGTTGAGCGCGTCCTCAGTAATGTACGGGTTATCAAAGGTGAGCATTACGCCTACATTGAGGGCGGCGTACTTCTCCAGGGTAGCCGCAAAGGTGGCTAAGCCCATGGGGCGGCGCTCCGTATACCAATCCAATGACCACTTGCAGGCGGGGCAACCGGCCACACTGAACGGTTTACGCAGCGGGAAACTCTTGCCCAGGTTCTCGATAACCACCAACAGCGAGGCATCGAAACGGAACGCCCCGCCGAAGGTCCATTGCGTTTTGGGCAGGTGGTTATCCACCATAAACATCAGCTGCTCTGCTGTAACGGGTTTGATAATGGAGCTCATGCGGGTTGGTGCGGTAAAATGGATTCCCAGAAACGCTGGCTGATGGCATGCATGGCATTTTCATCTGCTGCATCATTACGCAGCACCAAGCGCAGTAAGTCGAACAATATGGAAGAGGCATTCGCATGGCCGCGCCCCTGCATCTTAAAATGGCGGAACCCCATGTCGCGCAGGCGCTTAATCTCTGCCACGGTCAGGGCCAACACGCTGTGTTTCTCGTGCGTGAGCAAGGTACCTATGTCTTTGCAACCGTTGGTGTTCTGGCGTTTATCAAAGGCAGTGGAGTCGTAGCTGAAGTAGTTGAGCGCCATCTCTGACAAGGTGCTGTAATGGTACGGGCGCAAGGGGCACTGGCGTATGCAGTACTCATTCACCAGCAAAATATGGCGCTCTTTGTCCTCTATCTTCTCCAACAGGTCATAATTGAGCACGTCATCGGGGTGCACCATCACCTCGTCATACTTATCGGCCAAGCGTTGGTACACCTCCAACTTGCCTTTGCCGCCACCGTTGGTGATTTTGAGAATGCTCGACACCGTGCGCAGCGTGGGGAACTCTCGGCGCACGTGGTCATACAAAGCATCGCTGGCCATAATGACGGAATTGCGCTTGGTGGGGTTGTGGTTCACGGCAAAGGTGAGCATGGCATTGCAGAGGGGGTCCTTCATGTGCTCCTCTTTGAGGCTGAGGTTGGTGAAGGTGTAATACATGGCAATGTTGCGCGCGGCGTACTCCAAGCCTGCGGCGCGTATCTCCTCTGCATCGCGCATCAGGTGCTTAAGCACGCGCCCACTGTTCCACGCGCACAAGGGTGAGCCGTGAACAATGTTGAAGGGCTCAAACCCCAACAACATTTTGCAGAAGTCATAAAATGCGATAAGCTCGCGGTCATTGACGAACGCGCCCGATACATCCCACACGGCATCCGGCCAGTCGGGATTCAGATATGGTGAAACAGCTGCCATTTTTCCGCGGGCGAGTATACCACGACATTGATATGATGGCAAGATAAATCACTGATTACACAGGGCAAACGCATTAGGATTATGACACTTTCTTCAGATTGACAATTTACCATTTACAAAGTTATTGAATTTACAAGCTCTTATATAAATATTCATCAGCTATAAGCCCACCATAAGGCATTATCCTTTCCCGGCTACATAGCGAGAGAAAATTGTAAATGGTAAATTGTACATTGTAAATAAAGAACTTTCAAGGTTCGTTACCTAATGCGTTTGCCCTGACTGATTACAGGCACGAAAACACCGGGCACAGCCCCTGATTTCGCAGCAAGAGGGAATGCTGAGGGCACATCATGCCTTTTGGCCCGTACGGCGCACGCGGTCAATGGCATTGAAGCACCCGGCCAGTAGGGTGCCGGTGATGCTGTGCCACACACAGCAGATGGCGGCAGCCAAGGCCGCCTCGGGCATGGCGGGAAAGTGCCGTGCGGCCAGCACAGTGGCCAAACCGGCATTTTGCATGCCAACTTCGATGGAGAGGGTGCGGCGTTTGGGGCGATTCATGCGGGTGGCACGGCCGGCCAAGTAGCCGAGGATGTAGCCCAAGGTATTGTGTAAGAAAATGGTGAGGAAAATGAGAACCCCGCTGGTGAAGAAGCCGCTCCCCTTGGCAGCGGTGACACCGCCCACAATGCAGGCAAGCCCAAGCACGGAAAGGCCGGGCATGATACGGCAAACCTCGGCGTACCCCGCGCGTTTGCCGAAGCAGCCGTTGCACAAAGCCCCGATACCCACGGGCAGTATGGTGACAAAAAGAATGCTGCGGAACATGCCCATGGCATCCACATCGATGCTTTCGCCGGCAAGCCAAAGCACCAGCAGCGGGGTGACAAAGGGAGCCAACAGGGTGGAGACGGTGGTCATGCCCACGGAATAGGCCACATCTCCCCTGCAAAGGAAGCTCATGATGTTGCTGGACACCCCACCGGGGCAGCAGCCCACCAGAATCAACCCGGCGGCAATGCCACGCGGCAGGTCAAAGCCCGCCACCAGCGCCCAAGCTATCAGGGGCATGATACTGTACTGCGCGCAGGCCCCAATCAAAATATCCACCGGCTGCGAGGCCAGAATGCGAAAATCTGCCGGGCGCAGGGTCATGCCCATGGTGAGCATGATAAAGCCCAACACCAGCGCTTGCACATCCCCCTGCACCCAGGTGAACATGCCCGGTACAATAAAGGCCAAGCCTGCCACCCCTATCACAAAGGGGGAGGTATATTGCGCCACCCAAGCGCTGGCTTTTTGTATTTCTCGCAGCACGCCCGCGTATTCTACCACCCTGCCTTCAAATTTCAAGCGTAATGTGTGCTGCCAACCCCGCGTGGGTCTGTTTCAAATCTGCCGGTAAAAATAGGTCAAACAGAGCATTCTCCATAGTTTGGTATGAAGGGGGCATGAAATAAAATTGCATAATTAAACATATCGGTAGATAAATCGGAGTTTGTCGAGCAGATGGCGAGCGTTAGCGAGCGGAATTTTTGAGCCCCGGCGAGGGGCGACATACAATAGCCCGGCGGTGGCGCCCCGTAGGGGCAG
Source organism: Akkermansia sp. (assembly GCA_045576695.1). GTDB lineage: Bacteria > Verrucomicrobiota > Verrucomicrobiia > Verrucomicrobiales > Akkermansiaceae > Akkermansia. The sequence goes on along the minus strand of JAZNGY010000029.1, from coordinate 259 downwards.
AACCCCGGGAAAAGATAAAAACAAAATTGGAACCCCGGCGAGGGGTGACATAATGCGTGGCGTTAATATTTACGTTGATTTTGTAATGATACAATGCACGAAAAATAAAAACCTTACGCCATTAAGCCACCCTTTATGCCACCCCGCCATTCGGCGGGGTTCGAATAACGTTTATTCCGGACCCAGGGTTCCGCCGCTAACGCGGCTGTACCCTGGGCTATCATATACCGCCTCGCCATACGGCGAGGCTCAAAAATTC
>JAZNGY010000028.1:0-2905 GCA_045576695.1 Akkermansia sp. | reverse complement strand
GCAGCCCTGAAAGAAAAAGTATCGCTCGAAGCCCTTAAAGGGGAAAAGACGCTCCAGCAGATAGCGAGCGAGAACAACCTCAGTCCCGAGCTGGTTCGCCAGTGGAAGAAGCAAGCATTGGAGGGGGTATCCCAAATCTTTGAGACAGACGGCTATAGTCAAAAACGGGCGTATGCCGATTCTGCACAGGGTGGTTAAGTCGTTGATTGTTACTAAAAACCCTCTAACGCGTTGAGCGTTAGAGGGTTTTTAGGTTTATACACGAGAAGAGATTCGAACTCCTGACCAACTGTGTGTAAGACAGCCGCTCTACCACTGAGCTACTCGTGCTTTTGTTTGTGGTTTGTTGTGCACTGGGTGCGCCGCAATTATAGCAGGGGTTGAAGATGATTGCAAGCTTTATTTTGTAAAAAATGCGATTTTTTTGCATTTTTTTGTAAATTTGCGCAAATTTCGGGTAAAAAAGAGGCGCAAATGGGCATTTTGCAGCCGATTTGCGCCTGAAGAGGTGATTTTTTACCCTGATTTATTTCGTGACGAGGCTGTGGCCGGTCATTTCAGCGGGCTGGGCAATGCCGAGGAGGCTGAGCAGGGTGGGGGAGATGTCTGCCAAGATACCGTCGCTCAACTTCACTTGGTCTTGGTCGGGGCCGCAGTAGATGAGGTCTACCAAGTTGGTGGTGTGAGCGGTGTTGGGGGAGCCGTCGGGGTTGAGCATGTTCTCGCAGTTACCGTGGTCTGCGCAGATAAGGCAGCAGCCGCCGAGCTCAAGAATCTTGTTGACGCTCTTCTCCAGGGCTTTGTCCACGGCCTCGCAAGCGGTGATGCCGGCCTCGAGGTAGCCGGTGTGGCCCACCATGTCGGGGTTGGCAAAGTTCATGATGGCGATATCGTAGTTGGCGATGGCGTCCACAAACTTGTCTGCTACCTCACCAACGCTCATTTGGGGCTTGAGGTCGTAGGTAGCAACCTCGCGGGGGGAGGGAACCAAGATGCGGTCTTCGCCCTCGAACTGGGTTTCTACACCACCGTTGAAGAAGAAGGTAACGTGAGCGTATTTCTCCGTTTCAGCAATGCGGAGCTGTTTGAGGCCGGCAGCGGCAATTACCTCGCCGAGGATGTTGGTGAGCTGCTCTTGCTCGAACACCACGGGGGTGGGGTAGCAAGCCTCGTACTCAGACATGGTGATGTAGTGTACGTGCGGGTGGGCACCACGCTCAAAGCCTTCGAAGTCGTCGTAAATGAAGGCACGGGAGAGCTCTCGGGCGCGGTCTGCACGGAAGTTGAAGAAGAATACCACGTCTTCGTTGCGTACGCGCTGCGTGTCTGCCTCGCAGAAGATACCGGGCTTGAGGAACTCGTCTGTCACGCCCTCGGCATAGCTCTTCTCTGCAAACTCTGCGGGGGTGCAGGTGCAAGCTTCGCCTTGGCCGAGCACGATGGAGTTCCAAGCAACTTGCACGCGGTCCCAGCGTTTGTCGCGGTCCATGGCATAGAATCGGCCTACCACGGTGGCAATCTTAGCACCGTAGGGGGCAATGGCCTCTTGCAGCTGGGCAAGGTAGCCGGCACCGCTCTTCGGGTCTGTATCGCGGCCGTCGGTGATGGCGTGAATCATGATGTCTTTTACGCCGGCTTCGGCAGCAATTTTCACGACGCCGATGAGGTGGTCGATATGAGAGTGAACGCCGCCGTCGGAAACGAGGCCGAGCAGGTGCAGGCGGGTGCCGGCAGCCTTGGCGAATGCCTCTGTAATAACGGGATTTTTGGCAAGGGAGCCATCGTTGATGGCATTGGTAATGCGGCAGAGGTCTTGGAATACCACGCGACCTGCGCCCAAGTTAAGGTGGCCTACTTCGGAGTTGCCCATCTGGCCGTCGGGCAGGCCTACGTCTTGGCCGGATGCGCCCAGCATAGCGCGCGGGCAGGTGGCCAACAGTTTGTCAGTGAACGGGGTGTCAGCGAGCACGGTGGCGTCGCCGGTCTGCTTGGCAGCCTCAGGACCCTGAGGGTTGCGGCCCCAACCATCACGAATAATCAATACTACGGGTTTGTTTGCCATGTGGCCATTTTATCACGTTTTTTCCCCTTTGTGAAGTCTGAATTACATAAAACGCTCCGCTTTCTGTGTGCTGATACGCTATAGCGGCGGGAACATAGTCCTATGTCGCATTTCCAACTTGTCAAATGGAGCGAAGTTTGCTAGAATGCAACAAAAGAGTAATGATGCTCTATTAATATACATTGCATATTATGAACAAAATCGCATATTTGGCTATGTTGGCTGCTCCCGCAGCTGTGGTTCCTTCCTATGCTCACGAGGCTCCCGTTTTCTTCGCGGAAGGGGTGGAGCAGTTTTCTCCTGCTCAGCAGTTCGGTTATGGTCTGTTCTTGATTTCCATGAAGTATGTGGAGCTTACTTCATCCCCTGAGATTGAGACGAACCCTGATGCTGTTGCTGCAAAGATTGAGGAGCTTACCCAAGTTGTCTACAGCCTGTATGAAATTCCTTTGTCCAAGGAGGATAAGGCAGAGTTGCAGGATATTCAGGCTAAGCTTCTTGTTACCGAGGAGTACAACGATGTTCAAGCTCGTGGCGCTGCTGCTGCCATGAAGATTAAGGGTGCCGAATACTACGGCTCCGAAAGACTTGAGAACGCTATCCGCGATTTCACCATGGGCGCCATGGGTTACCGCCGCGGTGAGTAAGATTTTTTTACTTTTTTGGAAAGCGGGAGGTAGGTTGAATGGCCTACCTCTCATTTTGTACGTCAGGCATGACACGTAACTGGGGTGAGAGTCCCCAATGAGCCGCTGACAGGGCGGAATCAAATAGCCAAAGGCAACTGCGTCACAGTAATGTGGGGTGGGAAGGAAGCCGGAGGCGAAACACAGACAGGATGAA
>JAZNGY010000027.1:0-3846 GCA_045576695.1 Akkermansia sp. | reverse complement strand
CAGGGCAAACGCATTAGGATTATGACACTTTCTTCAGATTGACAATTTACCATTTACAATTTACAAAGTTATTGAATTTACAAGCTCTTATATAAATATTCATCAGCTGAAAGCCCACCATAAGGCATTATCTTTTCCCGGCTACATAGCGAGAGAAACATGTTTTTGCGCCATGCTGCGGCCATCAAACATCGTGCTGCACTCAGGCCGATATTTTATCAGAAAATTGTAAATGGTAAATTGTACATTGTAAATAAAGAACTTACAAGGTTCGTTACCTAATGCGTTTACCCTGCAATAAGGCTGCGTCAGTAAGAAACGCCGGGGCTTTACTCAGCACCTTGCTGCAATGATAAGAGAGCCTTCATAAAGACCTCTGATTCATAAAAATTCACCATAGCCAAGCGGCGCAGCTCGGCCTGCATGGCCATACCGGCAATGTGCAAATTATTACGGCACTGCTCAAAAGCAGCTTCATCATCAGCATTGGGTTGGCCGGTAAGCTCATGTTCTAACCCCTGCATGGCTGCCAGCTGAAGCGTCAAAGCCTGTGCCGCAGCAATAAAGGCCGGGGCCTGTGCATCGGCAGATTCCTTATCCGTCACCTTCATCAAGACGGCGGTCATGTCATTAAAGCATGTCTCAAGCTTGTTGAAATGCTCAACGGCAATGAGGCCGTCTTGGCTCAACTCTGCATGCACAGGGGATACGGCTGTAGCCAACAACATGGCTGCCAATACGCTGAATACTTTTTTCATATCTCGTGTATATGGTTAATTTTTTAAGGGTATAATAGCCCTGCCCTCAAATTAGCAGCCGGCTGCGCAAAAGTCAAGCACTTTAGTATGAATTAACTATTTCTTTGCCGGCAACAAGGGCGAGCAGCTCATCGCCGCTGAGGTGGAGGAGCAGTTTCTCGAGCCCGCCGCTGAGGAGCGAATCTGCCATATCAGACTTGCGGGAGAGCATGTTATGGATATTCTCCTCTATGGTGCCGCGGCAGATGAGGGGGTGAATCACCACGGGATTCTGCTGGCCGATGCGGTAGGCGCGGTCGCTGGCTTGGTTCTCAACGGCGGGGTTCCACCAGCGGTCGAAGTGGATAACATGGCGGGCGCGTGTGAGGGTGAGGCCGGTGCCGGCCGCCTTGAGGGAGAGCACAAAGAAACGCGGGCCACCGGCTGCTTGGAACTGCTCTACCAGGCGTTTACGCTCGCCGATGGGGGTGCCGCCATGCAGCATCAACCCGGGTGCGCCGAAGATATCGGTCAAATACTCATGCAGGGGCTCAATCATGCTGCGGTATTGGGTGAACACCAAGCAGCAATCCCCCGCTGCGGCAATTTGGCGGGCAAGGTGCCCCAAGCGGGTAAACTTGCCGCTGAGGGCGGGGTCGAACCAGGCCTCGCCCACATATTGCGCGGGGTGGTTGCATATTTGTTTAAGGCGGCCCAAGATGGGCAGCACTAGGGTGAGGCGCACTTTGGGGTCGGGCTCGGCCATGATGGCGCGCAGGCTCTCCACCTCGTGCGCATAAAGGCGCGCTTGCTCGGGGGTAAGCAAGCAGTAGGCCGCCTGCTCGGTCTTGGGGGGCAGCTCGGGCAGCAGGGCGGGGTCGCTCTTGAGGCGGCGCAGCATGAAGGGGCGCACCAAACGGCGCAGCGGGGTGTAGTCGCTGCCCATGTCGCGCACCATGGCATTGAACTCTTTTTCCGTACCCAGCAAGCCGGGGTTAAGAAACTCGAACAAACTGCGCAGCTCTGCCAAAGAGTTTTCCACGGGCGTGCCGGTAATAGCCACGCGGCGCGGGCTGTTGAGGCGGTTGATGGCTACCGCGCGCAGGGAGTCTGCATTTTTGATGGCTTGTGCCTCATCCAACACCAAAGCGGAGTATTCTGTGGCAGCCAGCAACTCATTGCGCGTGGCAATACCATAGGTGGTGAGCGCCACATGGGCGCGGCGCATCAGCCAAGCGGGGTTGGTGCGCAGGTAATTTTCATCTGCACGCCCCAGGGCATAGGGGTGCAGCAGCACCACATTGAGCTGTGGCGCAAAACGCCGCAACTCTTCTTGCCAGTTGGTCAGCAACGAGGCCGGCGCCACAATCAGCGCACAGCCCTTCCCCTCCCCCAGTGTGCCGGTGTTGCAAAGGTGCACCAGCCAGCTGATGACCTGCAGGGTTTTACCCAAGCCCATGTCATCTGCCAAGCAGGCCCCGAACCCGGCCTCTGTCACATTCAGCAAAAAGCGCACGCCATCTCGCTGGTAGTGGCGCAAAATGCCCTCCAACTGCGGGGAGAGCTGCGGCTCTGCCTGCCCGAAGTGTAGGTTTGCCAGCGACAACGCCAGCCGCGCACTCAAGGCAAGGCGCATGCCGTCCTCCTCCGGCGGCAGGTCGGGCAACGCCTCGCTGCGCTTGCCCAGCAAATAACGCAGCCCCACCAGCAGGGGAATCCCCCCGGCGGCCATGCGGGTGGCCTGCCGCCAGCTGTCGAGCAGTTTTTGCAGCTTATCGCGGTCCAGCCTAATCCATTCACCCCTAAAGCGCACCAAGCCATCTTCATCCATAGCAAGCAGCTGCTCCAGCTCTTCATCCGTCAGGTTATAATCCCCCAACACCACGCGGGGATAAAACCGCAGCAAGGAGTTGATGTTGACGGAAGGGGATGAATCTGCCTTACCGTTGCCGCCGCCCTCTGCGGTGTCGAGCTGCACCTCAAGCTCCACGCGGGGCGGGCGGGTTTTCCACAAATTCACCATGCGTGTTTCAATACCGGCAGCCTCCAGCAGGGGCAAGGACTCCAAAAAACGGTAGGCCATGCGCGCCCCCCAGCTGCACGGTTTGTACACGGCTTGAGAGTTGATGAGCTCTGCCAAAAATTCGTTTTGAGAAGCCACCGTTTTAAGTGGGCGCAGCAACGAGAGCAGCGCAGCACTATCCCCCGCCAGCAAGCGCGGCGCCAAGCCCAGCGGGGCATGCTTGGCCTTGCCGTCTTGCCCGGCCTTGTGTACAAAGGTAGCCAAAAAAGCAAAGGGGGCCTCTTGCGCGGCATCGCCCGCATTCTCTGCCAAGTGAAAACACAGCATGCCCAGTTGTTGCCAGCCCTCGCCCAAGCGGCTCAGCCACGCCTCTACCGTGCAGCACTCCCTTGCCGCCAACCACTCTACCGCGCTGTGCAAGCTTTGCAACCAAGCCGCAATATCTGCCACTGCCACGGGCAAACCGCCCACGGGGGGCAAGCCGTCTTGCAGCTTCAGCAAAGCTGCAACGGGCAGGCTCAGCGCCGCCTGTGGTTCTTCCCCACGGCGCAGGGCAGCCAAATACGCCATCATACGCTCCCTCGCACGCTCGCGCAGCCAGGCCAGCACAGGCTCTGCCCCGGCCGGTATACCATAGCGCAGCAAATCAAGCATACCGCGCCCCGCAGATGCGGCAAATGCATGCTCCAACCGCAGCGCACACCCCACCGGGGTAATGCGCAAGCCGCTCTCCGTGTGCTCCAGCCCAATCTGCATGCACCCATTTTACTGCACCCCGCCCCTGCGGCGCAAGCACAAAGTAAACCTGCACCCCGTTTTCGGCACTTTGCGGATTTGCCCGCCCCCACCCAATGAGGTGAGCTTTAAATTCGTAACTCGTACTTCGTCATTCACAATTTTCCATTGGTAGTCCTCTTCGGCTATCAACCGAAAACTGAGCCTATTGTAATCGTGTAGGGGGCTTTCGCCCCCTCACACACCACCGTACGTGCCATTTATGGCATACGGCGGTTTCCAATCAGCGTTTGAGGAGTTGATAAAACGAGATATATCCCTCTGCCCGCAGCCATGCGTTATCCATGCAGA